>ONKY01000075.1 GCA_900318585.1 uncultured Prevotellaceae bacterium | reverse complement strand
GGCATCATCAAGCGCATCCCCATGCATGAGATGAAGCGCGCAGAATTCCAGCAGGTCATCGACATTGACCTCGTCGGTCCGTTCATCTGCTCCAGCGCCGTCCTTCCAGAGATGATGGAGCGCAAGGAGGGAAAGATCATCAACATCTGCTCGATGATGTCGGAGCTGGGCCGCGAGACCGTCAGCGCCTACGCTGCCGCCAAGGGTGGTCTGAAGATGCTCACCCGCAACATCTGCTCTGAGTACGGCGAGTACAACATCCAGTGCAACGGTATCGGCCCGGGCTACATTGCCACGCCGCAGACCGCTCCGCTCCGTGAGCGCCAGCCGGACGGCAGCCGTCACCCGTTCGACAGCTTCATCTGCGCCAAGACGCCGGCCGGCCGCTGGCTCGACCCGTCAGAGCTGGGCGGCCCCGCCGTGTTCCTCGCCTCTCACGCCTCCGACGCCGTGAACGGTCACGTGCTCTACGTGGACGGTGGCATCCTGGCCTACATTGGCAAGCAGCCGAAGTAAGCGTACTCAACTACGATTTGGAATTCGCACTAATTATTGGGGAACAGCCAACCACTGTTCCCCTGTACCTTTGCAACAAGTATGAGGAAATCGGCAATAGTGCTATTGATTGTGATGCTGCTTGCAGGCTGTGGCGGCAGGCGGGCGGAGATGCGGGAGCGTCTCTCTGTGCTGAATGCGCTCAACCGTGCTGACACCGTGCTCACCGCCACCCACCGCGACGAGGCGCAGGTGTTAGCCGACTGGTTCGACCGCCACGGCTCCGCCAACGAGCAGCTGCTGGCCCACTACCTCTTAGGCCGTTGCTACGCCGACATGCACGAGGCGCCCATGCTGTAACTATCGAGAACGGCTCAACAGTGATAACAAGCCATAATGATGTTATCATCACTGGAGAGTTTGAAGTAAAGCCTGGTGCTGAATTTGAAATAAAAATGAGCAATCAAAACCTTGTGAATTTATGAGTAGGATACGTTTTTTTAGATTTTGGATGCTATCGGGTGTTCTCTTACTGGGAGTATCTGTTGTGCGTGGCCAGTACACGTACCAACCCTTTATAAAAGAGGGTAAAGTATGGAATATGTATGGTATATTTGATAGAAACGACCGTCATGATCATGACTTCCAGTACGTGATGCGGGGGGATACCGTCATTGGCGGTGTGGTGATGAAGAAAGTCCATGTCGTCGATGAAGAATACTTTCATAACAACGATCTGCATTATTTAGGTGCAGTAGAAGAAACAGACAAGCGAGTCTACATAACATACGCTGGAGAAAACACTTCCATACTTCTATATGATTTCAATCTGGAATCATGCTCTCCTGAATCACCCTCCGTCTTCCATTATGATGGCAACTATGCTTCTCAAATCGAACGCATATATTTGATACAACGTAACTCTACACTCCGCCATGAGCAAAGAGGGCGCAGATATTATCCGCCAGAAGTAATGGAAATGATTGCCTACAGTGTTCAGATAGACGAGGGTATAGGTTCTGTCATGCAGATGGATCCTTTCCAATATCAGCTTTGGGGAAAAAATTGGGTCACATCTTGTTATGATGACGGAGCCTGCCTATATTATGTCAGGGACAATTCTGGCGTTGGTTACGAAGTTGAGCCAACATACATCTCGTTGCTGAAACACCGGCGTCAATGGAACTGCCATGATACTGCGTCGGGCAAGGAAACAACACACACGGTATTGGGCGACACCCTCTTTTATAACGACGAAAATAAAAATAGTGGTAAACTGTATCGGAAGATCTATTGCGTAGACAGCCAAAAATACGGTGATACGGAACTACACTACTATGGAGCAATGCGGGAAGAGGGGAAGAAGGTCTATCTGATTCCTGACGGGAAAGGAAAAGATGATTGCATTTTGGTGTTCGACTTCGACCTGAAGACAGGATATCAAGCGGAAGTGGCAGGTTGCACGGTTATGGTCACAGAGACGGAAGAAATTGAGTTAGAAGGAAAGAAATATCGCCGTCTCACCCTGCATCAGATTGAAAATGGCAAGGATACAAAGCACGAATGCCACTGGACGGAAGGCATTGGAAGTGACTGCGGACTGCTCCTGCCATTACCTTGGGATGCAGCCCAAAATCAGCAGTTGACAGTCAGCGACAACGACATCAGCACGTTTAATCCGTCGCTGAATATTTGGGACATAGAAATTCCTTTTGAAGAAACAAGAGGAACAGCCGAATATCCCCTTTACGACCTTCAGGGGCGACGCCTCAACTCGGAACCCCGGAAGGGAGTGTATGTAAAGAACGGTAAAAAGGTCGTAATTAAGTGAGAATAAAGCAGAGCTTGCTCATGCTTTATAGTCACTGGGACAGGTACTTGGGTATGACGGCTGCTATGACCCAAATACCTGTCCCCACGGCTTGGCGGCTGTGTTGTCCCCACGGCTGTGTCATCTTGTCTGGATAGTCCTTCATCATCCACAAATGCCTGAAACAACGAAACGGACACCTTCAGTATACGTCAGGTCGAGGGCGATGGTGTAGCCCATCGAGATAGCGAGGCGGCGGGCCAGTGCCAGACCGATACCCAGGCTGTGTTCATCGGGCGAGAGACGGACGAAGGGATCGAAGATGCGCTCTGCATCTGAGGCAGGAATAACCGGACCTTCATTGCTGACTGATATGGCATAAGTACCG
>ONKY01000074.1 GCA_900318585.1 uncultured Prevotellaceae bacterium | reverse complement strand
CTCCACAATTTTCTTCAAGCTAAGAATGCTTTTTACGGAACCTACGGACGTTCCGCCGAATTTCATTACTTTCATATTTCTATGCAATTTATCTTTCCGTCGGTACCCCTCGACAAGCGGGGCTTTCTCCAACGGCGGTGCAAAGGTACGATTAAGTGAGCAAAATACCAAATAAATTGGCAATTTTTTGAATTTTCCTGCGAAAGTATCTTCAAGACATAGTTTCAGAGACACAGAGGAGTTGGGTTACGACACAATTTTTTCGGGGAAAAATGCGAAAATGCCATACTTTGATAAAATAGTATGATGTTATTTCAAATATTATTTGTAACTTTGCACCCAACTAAAAACAATAACCAGATGTTTTCAATAAGAAAAGTATCCTTTACGCTGCTTGCTCTGCTGACGGTGCTTCCTCTTTATGCACAGATTAGGGGGAATAACATTGTTGTGACTGTGCAACCCGATCATCAGGACTGGACTTACCAGACGGGACAAAAGGCACTGTTCACGGTCAATGTGCTGAAATCCGGCACATTGTTGGACAATGTAGCTGTTGACTATGAGGCTGGCCCAGAGATGTACCCTGATGTGAAGAAAGAGGGCGTAGTACTGAAGAATGGCACTATGACGTGGACTGGCACCATGAAGCAGGCCGGCTTCTACCGCCTGAAGGTGGTTGCCCATGTAGGTGGCAAAGACTACGAGGGTATGTGTACGGCAGCGTTCTCACCAGAGAAGTTGCAGCCAACGACGGTCATGCCCAAGGATTTCGCCTCGTTCTGGGCTGACGCCGTCAAGGAGGCTCGTAAGACTGACCTCAACCCCACGAAACGGTTGCTGCCTGAACGTTGCACGAAGGATGTGAATGTCTATGAGGTGTCGTTCCAGAATATCCGTGAGAACTGGCGAACATACGGCATCCTCAGCGTACCAGTGAAGGAGGGCAAGTATCCTGCCCTGCTACGTGTCCCAGGGGCTGGTGTGCGTCCATACGGTGGCGACATCTGGACGGCTGCGCAGGGAGCCATTACGCTGGAGATTGGCATTCATGGCATTTCCGTGACAATGGAACAGAAGGTATATGACGACGTGTTCAATGGCGCCCTGATGAACTACTGGGAAACGGGGATGGACAATCGCGACAAGAACTACTATAAACGCGTGGTCGTAGGATGTATCCGTGCGTTGGACTATATAGAGCAGTACACCCCGTGGAATGGGAAAGAGCTTGGTGTGACGGGTTCCAGCCAAGGCGGTTTCCTCTCGTTGGCTACGGCAGGGATTGACCGTCGCATTACGTTCTACGGTGTGGTTCACGGTGCCCTTTGTGACCATACGGCCTCGCTGAAAGGTGTTGCCTGTGGATGGCCCCACTACTTCTATCAGATGAATAATGAAACAATCAAGATGAAAAATGACTGGGTGGAGACGTCGCGCTATTATGACGGTGTGAACTTCGCCAGACTGATTACCGATCAGCAGACGGGGTGGTTCTCGTTCGGATATAACGACGACGTGGTGCCACCTACCACCGCATGGGCAACCTATAACACTGTGAAGGGGCCGAAGCAGATTTCGCCTTATCCGCTCACGAAGCACTTCTGGTATCAGGAGCAATGGGATGAGTGGGAAGAGTGGTTATTGAAACAAATGAGACTAAGATAATATGAATATGAAGAAGATATTGGCAATAGCAGTGTCAGCCGTTGTTGTTACGGCGTGTTCCTCACAGCAGAAAGCAGAGCCTGAGAAGAGTACGGCACAGCAGTTACAGGAGCGGCTCGACAGCCTGCGCCAGCGCGGGTATATGTTCGGTCATCAGGACGATCCTATGTACGGTCTGACGTGGGAGTATATTCCTGACAGCAGCGATGTGAAGAACGTTTGCGGAGACTGGCCGGCCGTCATGGGCTTTGAGCTGGGTGGTATTGAGATGGGCGACCTCAAGAGCCTTGACAGTGTGCCCTTCAGCAAGATTACGGAGGAGGTGATACGCCACCATGAGCGTGGTGGTATCGTTACGTTGAGCTGGCATCCCCGCAATCCCGTCACTACTATTGATGGTGGCGGCCCGGCGGGGCAGAAGTTCCCCGAAGGGACAGCTTGGGATGTGACTGACACCACTGTGGTAAAGAATATCCTTCCTGGTGGCGCTCAGTATGAAAAGTTCCAGACATGGATGCAACGCCTGAGCAACTTCCTTGCCACGCTTAAGACGGCTGACGGTCAGAAGGTGCCCATTATCTTCCGTCCGTGGCACGAGAATACTGGCTCGTGGTTCTGGTGGGGGGAGAAGCTCTGCACGGCCGACGAGTACAAGCAATTGTGGAATATGTTACAGGACAAACTGACAAAGGACGGCTTCGACAACCTGCTTTGGGCCTATTCGCCTGGTATGGCTTCCAATCTGACTGAGGAGAAATATTTGGAGCGCTATCCCGGCGACGACCGTATAGGTCTTGTGGGTATTGACGGTTATCAGTGGGGTACGAAAGAGGACTTTGTCGCTCAGTTGGATCAGAACCTCCAGATGCTCTGCCACTTCGCCGAGCAGCGCGGTAAGGTTCCTGCTCTGACGGAGTGTGGCCTGAAAAACCTATCTGACCCGACGTGGTGGACGTCGACGCTGATGCCTGTATTGGACAAATACCCCATCAGCTACTTCTTGGTATGGCGCAACTATAAGGAAGAGTGGTTCGGCCCGTCGCCCTCCAAGCCCGATGCACCGTATTTCCGTGAACTCTACGAGGCTGACAACACCATGTTCCTAAAGGAGATTAAAGATTAAAGATAAAAGCAAGATATGACTGAGTTTGAAGAGAAAGTAGCAGCCTTGCGCGCTCATCACGAGGAGCTGCTGAGCCGGAAGAACGAACCTGTAGGGTGGGGATGCTCTGCTTCGCCGCTCCACTATGCATGGAACGGCATCTACGAGAAATGGAAATATCCCGTGGTCACTGCAGAGCACATCCCCTTAGAATGGAAGTACGACTTCTGTGAGCAGGACAACCCCTACCTGATGCAGCGCATCATGTGTAATGCCACCCTGAATTCGGGAGCCATCAAGTGGCAGGGCAAGTACTTGCTCGTCGTACGTGTGGAAGGAGCCGATCGCAAGAGTTTCTTTGCTGTAGCTGAGAGTCCTAACGGCGTAGATAACTTCCGTTTCTGGGAGGAGCCCATCACTATGCCTGATACTGAAGAACCTGCTACGAACATCTATGATATGCGCATTACTCTGCATGAGGACGGGTGGATTTATGGTGTGTTCTGTGCCGAGCGTCACGACGATACCCAGCCAGGCAACCTTAGTGCCGCTACGGCTACTGCTGGTATTGCCCGTACAAAAGATTTTAAGACATGGGAACGCCTACCTGACCTAAAATCGAAGTCGCAGCAGCGTAACGTCGTACTCCATCCGGAGTTCGTCAACGGGAAGTATGCTTTCTATACACGTCCGCAGGACGGTTTCATCGATACCGGCTCAGGCGGTGGCATCGGCTGGGCACTGGTTGATGACATCACCCATGCAGAGGTTACAGAGGAAAAAATCATCAATGCGCGCCACTACCATACCATCACCGAGGTGAAGAATGGTGAAGGGCCACACCCCATTAAGACAAAGGAAGGTTGGCTTCACTTGGCTCATGGTGTGCGTGCTACTGCGGACGGTCTACGCTATGTGCTCTATATGTATATGACTGCACTTGACGACCCGACTAGGGTTATAGCCCAGCCAGGCGGCTACTTCCTTGTGCCCGAGGGCGACGAATATGTGGGTGACGTGATGAATGTGGCATTCGCTAACGGATGGATAGCCGATGAAGAAGACTGTGAGCACTTTGCTTCTGGACGTGTGTTCATCTACTACGCCTCAGCTGATACCCGTATGCACGTAGCCACATCAACCATTGACCGACTTATCGACTACTGCAAAAACACGCCGGAGGACGGGCTGACAACCGCTGCCAGCGTAAATACAATAAAACAACTTATTATCAAAAACACGAATAACTAATTATGGCAAACTCTAAGTTAATTGAAAGAATAGGCTATGGCTTTGGCGATATGTCGTCGTCCATGTTCTGGAAGATCTTTTCTTATTATCTTCCCTTCTTCTACAGCAACATCTTCGGCCTCTCGCTGATAGATGCTGGTGTGCTGGTGCTCGTGACCCGTATCTGGGATGCTGTCAGCGACCCGATGATGGGCGTCATCGCCGATCGTACTAATACCCGCTGGGGAAAGTATCGCCCCTACCTTCTATGGGTGGCACCGCTGTTCAGCATTGCTGGTATTCTGCTGTTCACGACGCCCGACCTGAACTATGGCGGTAAGCTTATATGGGCGTATGTTACTTACATACTTATGATGACTGTTTATACGGCCATCAACGTACCCTATGGAGCCATGCTGGGTGTGATGACTGCCGACTCAAACGAAAAGACAGTATTCTCTTCGTTCCGTATGTTCTTTGCATACGGCGGTTCATTCATCTCTCTGTTCCTCTGGGAACCCCTCACCAATCTCATGGGGGGCTATGGCACTCCGGGAGGATGGTTCTGGGCTATGGTTACTATTTCTGCTGCCTGCTTCATCATGTTCATCCTCTGTTTCACCCTAACGCGTGAACATCTGAAGACCATCTCTACCGTATCCGTAGGTAGCGACTTTAAAGCCTTGCTCTCCAACAAACCGTGGTGGCTGCTCATCGGAGCTGCTTTGTGCTTCAACCTCTTCAATACTGTTCGTGGCGCTACAGTAGCCTATTTCTTCCAGGATATCATCGGCCCGAACGTCAGCCTCGCCTTTTTCGGTATCATGTTTGCCTTCTACGCCGGTCTTTTCCTCGGTGCGGGTGAGGTGAGCAATATGGTCGGCGTTGCATCCTGTGTGCCCATTGCCAATAAACTGGGAAAGAAAACAACCTTTATTCTGGTGAATGCCTCACTTGTGGTGCTGAGCATACTGTTCTTCTTCATCCCTTGCACGCCTGTCGGCTTCTGGTTGATGCTCATCGCCCAGATTGTCATCTCTGTCCTGACGGGTATTATGTCGCCTCTGGTATGGAGTATGTATGCCGACGTGAGCGACTACGCTGAGTTGAAGTTCCGCACCGCTTCCACAGGCCTTATCTTCTCCTCCTCGTCTATGGCACAGAAGTTTGGTGGTGCCATTGGTGGCGCCGCTGTGCTGTGGCTGCTTAGTGGTTTTGGATATGTTACTGACGCAGAGCAGCTGAAGGCCGGTGCTATCCAGCCAGAAGGTGCCCTTACCTGTCTGCGCTGGCTTATGAGCTTTATCCCTGCCGCCGTTGCAGCCCTCTCAGTGCTCGTTGTTTCGTTCTACCCGCTGACCACGGAGCGCATACAGGAGATTGGTGACGAGTTGAAGAAAGTCCGTTCTGTAGACTAATGACAAAGATGAATAATACTAATACAATGAAATGTGAGATGCAGGATGTTCTCGAAAAGAACATCCTGCCATTTTGGATGCAGAAAATGATTGACCATGAGCACGGCGGCTTCTACGGCCGCATTGATGGCTCAGGTCATTTGCACCCCGAAGCCGAGAAGGGAGCCATTCTTAATGCACGCATCCTTTGGGCGTTCTCTGCCGCTTACCGCGTGTTGGGGAAACAGGAATACTTGGAAGTGGCTACTCGTGCCAAGGAGTTCTTCTTGGAACACTTTATTGACGAGGAGTATGGAGGTGTCTATTGGAGTGTAGACTACAAAGGCAATCCCCTTGATACGAAAAAGCAATTCTATGCCATCGGCTTCGCTATTTACGGTCTATCGGAATATGCACGTGCAACAGGAGACCGCGAGGCCCTTGACCATGCCATTGAACTCTATGAGTGCATTGAGGAGTACGCCTTCGACAGCCAGTATAATGGCTATATTGAGGCCTGCACCCGCTCATGGGGCGAGATTGCCGATATGCGTCTCTCTGACCTCGATGCTAATTATCCCAAGTCACAGAACACACACCTGCACATCATCGAGCCATATACCAACCTCTTCCGTTGCCTGAAGGAGATGCAGGCCGCATCCTCGTGCAACTATGTTCCCGTTCTCGGCTCTGTATTGCCTGTCGGCATTACGGTACCCCAGGATACACTCGCTCGTATTGAGGGCTCTCTACGCAATCTAATCAATATCTTTATAGACAATATACTGAACCCAGAGACCCACCATCTTGATCTCTTCTTTGAGATGGACTGGACGCGCGGAGCCGGCCACTTAGAGAGCTATGGACATGATATAGAGTGCTCTTGGCTCATGCATGAGGCTGCCCTGGTGTTAGGCGACAAGAATGTACTACGTAAGATGGAGCCTATTGTGCAGATGGTTGCCAAGGCCTCAGAAAAAGGCCTCCGTTCAGACGGTTCGATGATTCATGAAGCTAATCTTGACACAGGCCACGTTGACGATGACCTCCATTGGTGGGTACAGGCAGAGAATGTCGTCGGCTGGTTGAATATCTTCCAGCACTTTGGCGACCAATTAGCACTGGAAAAGGCTTCCCGTTGCTGGCAGTATATTAAGGACAACCTGATTGACTGGGAGAACGGCGAGTGGTTCTGGAGCCGACATCCCGACGGTGTCCTCAATACCATAGACGACAAGGCTGGCTTCTGGAAATGCCCCTACCACAATGGGCGTATGTGCTTAGAGGTGATAGAGCGCTTTTAGGAATGCTTGAGTCAGATACTTAAAGAGTATTGGGTGATTCTCGCCGTGTGAGCAGCACAACGTTCTCTACGTGTGGTGTATGGGGGAACATATCAACGGGCTGTACCGCAGCTACACGGTACTGGAGGTCCATCATCTGCAAGTCGCGTGCCTGGGTGGCGGGGTTACAACTGACGTAGACAATCCTAAGGGGATTGGCACGCAGAATAGTTGCAACAACATCGGGGTGCATACCCGCCCGGGGAGGGTCGGTGATGATGACGTCAGGACGTCCGTGCTCCTCAATGAATGTATCGCTAAGCACATCCTTCATGTCGCCGGAAAAGAAGCTGGTGTTGGTGATGCCGTTAAGCTGAGAGTTGACCTTGGCATCTTCGATGGCTTCAGGCACATATTCTATGCCAATTACCTGAGCCGCTTGTCGGGCTACGAAGTTGGCAATGGTGCCTGTGCCGGTGTAGAGGTCGTAGACGGTCTCGTCACCCGTCAGTCCGGCAAAGTCGCGTGCCACGCTGTAGAGATGGTAGGCCTGCTCGGTGTTCGTCTGATAGAAAGACTTGGGGCCAACCTTGAACTTAAGGTCTTCCATCGTCTCGAAGATATGATCGCAGCCTTTGAAGACAAGTATTTCCTGATCGCCGATGGTGTCGTTGCACTTCTGATTATCGAGATAGAGTAACGAAGTAATTTCCTGAAACTTGTCGGCAAGATACTGTAGTAGTGAGAGAGCCTTCTGTCCATTTTCGTCGTCCCAGCTCCCCCTCTCTTTGGTGGGGGTGGGGGGAAGGCAGAACTGAACGATAACCATCCACTCGCCTGTATTTGAGTTGCGGATGATAACGTCGCGGAGCAGCCCTTTTTGGGCTCGTAGGTCGAAGAACGACAGCTGATGCTCTATGGCATAGTCTCGAACGGAGTTGCGTATCTTGTTGTGAAGGTCGTCCATAAGCCAGCACTTCTCAATGGGCAGTATCTTGTCGAAGGCTCCTGTGATATGGAATCCGATGGCTGGTAAATCCTTCAGGCTCTGGCTTTCATCATGGGGCAGATTTTCTATTTCTTCTTTTGTCAGGTAACGTTTGTTGGCGCAGCCGTAGTCAAGTTTGTTGCGGTATTCTTGAGTCTTGACGCTGCCAAGGATGGGCTTGAACTCTGGCAGTTCAATCTTTCCGATGCGTGTCAGCTGGTCGAATACCTGCTGCTGCTTCATACGCAGTTGTTCGTCGTATGGTATCTGCTGCCACTTGCAGCCTCCACAGACACCGAAATGGTTGCAGAAAGGTTCTGTACGGCGCGGACTGCGCTCAATGTAGCGTGCTACCTCTGCCTCCATGAACGAGTGCTTCTTGCGGCGCACCTGCAGGTCGCAGACGTCACCAGGTACCGCCCACGGCACAAACACCACCATGTCGTTGACCCGCGTCATCGATTTCCCCTCGGCCGCGTAGTCGGTAATGGTAACGCCCTCCAAAAGGGGCATCGGTTTCTTCTTCCTTGCCATGAATTCTTTAGATTTCAACTTGCCTGACACCTACGTTGAAAGCAAAACGTACGGGGTTCACACCGCAGTCGAAGCGTTTCTGCTCTACGCCGTTCTCGTCGAATACGGCCACATAACCGGGGGAAGTGTAGTCAGGTACACGATCCCATGCGTATTTGCCTGTCTTGACATAAGTTGAGGCAATGAATACTTGGCTTGTCAGCGGGTCAATGCCAATACCACAGGGATTGTCTACTGCGTCAAATAGGTAATACCACGTCTGGTGCAAGCTGAGGCTGTAGGCCACATAGTCGGCATTGGAATAGCCTTGGGGCAAGTTATAGGAATAGATGCAAACCGACGTATTGCCCTCATAGTCCTTTGAAGTACCTACGGCCATTGCTGTGGCGTCCATAATCTTTCGGATGGAGTCGCCCTCTATGCAGTAGACACCGTTGTCTGTCTGCATACCTCCCAATTCGTCCACCGTTCCGAGGTCGAGATAGTAGATGGCATCTCCTATAACGGCAATTTCCTGCGGGTTGCGGATGTTGGTGTCGAAATAGCTGGTGTTGGCTCCTGTAGTCAAGTCAATTACGGAGATGGATGATGACTGCTGCTGACCGTTGTTGCTGTTGGCCACATAGAGCTTTCCGTTGGCAATGCACATTCCCTCTGGATCTGAGCCAGCCTGATAGGTCTTGGTAAGCTGATAGCTGGCAGTGTCGATAGCTGCAACGTAACCTCCTTGTGTAGAAACATAGATGTTGCCCAAGGCAGCAGTTATACGACGGGGCCCGAGGCCGTTATTCTCTCCCATCAATGCGGTGGTGCTCAGGGTGGCTAATGTCTGGCCGCTCTTCACGTCACTTACATAAATTGTGTTCTCCGTGGTCACAGTCACGTAGAGCTTATTGCCATAGACCACGGCGTCACAACTGTGTCTGTCGAAACTGCCACCTACCGTACTAAAGGAGCCCAAAGAAGAAGCTGTCTGTGATGAATAATCATAATAGGTGACACTGCCGTTGATGGAATTGTCACTATTACCTGAGGAAACCACGAACACTCCGTTGCTCTCCAATACACGGACCACTTGTGACTCGTCGCTATCGTTGTCACTACAGGACATTAGTATGCCTGTTGTCACAAAAAGCAGCAAAACAATCTTCAGTAGTTCCTTTTTCATCTGAATCCAACCACTTTGCTATGAATACTCTAAAAAGACTTACTGCGCTTTTCCCTTAAGGGCTGCTATAGAATCCCTGAGCGACTGGATTTTCTCCAGCGAGTCGCTCTCCTTTTTACGCTCCAGGGCAACGACAGCCTCGGGTGCATTCTGCACGAAGCGCTCGTTTGAAAGCTTTTTCTGCACGCCGGCCAGAAAGCCTTCCAAGTGCTTCAGCTGGGTCTCCATTTTCTCTATCTCGGCATTGACGTCAATCATGTCACCTAAGGGTACTGCAAACTCGTCGGTACCTACCATGAAGGCAGAGGCTGTGGCGTCTTTTTCGGACACCACACTGATGGCACTCACATTGGCCATCTTGCGGATGGCGGCGTCGAAGGCGGAATAGTCGTTTTTGCCAATCACCTGTAGGGGCAGTGACTCCTTGGGGGCGATGTTCTTTGAAGAGCGCACCATGCGAACGCCTGAGACGATTTGCTTCACCTGCTCGAAGGCAGCAAGAAGGGCTTCGCTCTCAGTGGATAAGCCGCTGAGTACGAGCTTGTCGCGCATGATGCTCTCGCCAGGCTGACGGTCGTAGAGGTGCTGCCACAACTCTTCCGTGATGAATGGCATGAACGGATGAAGCATCTTTAGCAGTATCTCGAAGAATTCAAGCGTCTTGTTGTAGGTCTCGCGGTCAATGGGCTGCGGCTCACCGTTCACGTAAGCGGGTTTCACCATCTCCAGGTACCAGCTGGAGAATTCGTCCCAGAACAGCTTGTAGACAGCCATCAGCGCCTCCGAGATGCGGTATTTCTTGAAGAGATCGTCAAGCTCGGCATTCGTCTGGCGCAGTTTGGCCTCGAACCATGTGGTAGCTATCTTGCCAGCCTCAGACTGCTCTACATCTGCCACCTTCCAGCCCTTTACCAAGCGGAAGGCGTTCCAAATCTTGTTGTTGAAGTTACGGCCTTGTTCGCAGAGAGCTTCGTCGAAAAGAATATCGTTTCCGGCAGGAGCGGAGAGCATCATACCCATGCGCACACCGTCGGCACCAAACTTCTCAATCAGCTCAATGGGGTCGGGGCTGTTACCCAACGACTTTGACATCTTACGTCCCAGCTTGTCGCGGACGATGCCTGTGAAGTAGACGTTCTTGAAGGGGAACGTGCCCATATACTCCTCACCGGCCATAATCATACGTGCTACCCAGAAGAAGATAATATCGGGAGCGGTTACGAGGTCGGAGGTAGGGTAGTAATACTTAATCTCCTCGTTGCCGGGATTGTTAATGCCATCGAACAGCGAGACGGGCCAGAGCCATGATGAGAACCAAGTATCAAGGGCATCCTCATCCTGACGAAGGTCTGAAGCCTGAAGATTAGGATTTCCGCTCTTCTTACGAGCCAGTTCAAGAGCCTTCTCAGCTGTCTCTGCAACAACAAAATTCTCTGTGCCCTCTGTGTCATAATAATATGCAGGGATACGATGTCCCCACCACAGCTGGCGCGAGATACACCAGTCCTGAATGTTCTCTAGCCAGTTCTTGTAGGTGTTGACGTACTTCTGCGGGTAGAAGTGCATTTCGCCATTCAATACCGGCGGCAGGGCGATGTCAGCAAAGTGCTGCATTTTCAAAAACCACTGCAATGAGAGACGAGGCTCAATGGCGGTGTCGGGGTTACGCTCTGAGTAGCCTACCTTATTTATATAATCCTCAATCTTCTCCATCAGACCGGCTTCCTGTAGGTCCTTTGATATCTGCTTACGGCAGTCCATACGGTCCATGCCAACGTAGATGGGGCTCTGTTCGGATATGGTGCCGTCGGGGTTGAAGATGTCAATGGTTTCAAGGTTGTGAGTCTTGCCAAGCATATAGTCGTTGGTATCATGGGCAGGAGTAACCTTCAGACAACCTGTACCGAACTCGATGTCTACATAACGGTCTTCGATGACAGGGATGACACGGTTTACGAGCGGTACGATTACCTTGCGGCCTTTCAACCACTGATTCTTGGGGTCCTTGGGGTTGATACACATGGCGGTATCGCCCATGATGGTCTCGGGACGCGTAGTGGCTACCACTGCATAATAACCCTTCTCATCCTTGTGGATAATGTTGCCCTCAGAGACAAGTTTCTCTATGTCCTCGAGTTCTACTAGGCCATCTACATAGTATTTCAGGTGGAACAGATGGCTCTGTTCCTCTTTATAGATTACCTCTTCGGTAGAGAGGGCAGTCAGAGCCTTGGCGTCCCAGTTCACCATTCGCAATCCGCGATAGATGAGTCCTTTGTTGTATAGATCCACGAACACCTTAATGACGCTTTCAGAGCGTGTCTCGTCCATCGTGAAGGCTGTACGATCCCAGTCGCAGCTGGCACCTAAGCGACGCAACTGCATCAGGATGATGCCACCATGCTCGTGGGTCCAGTCCCATGCGTGCTCTAAGAACTGCTCACGCGTCAGCTCGCGCTTCTTGATACCTTGTTCGGCGAGTTTTTTTACCACCTTGGCTTCTGTTGCAATCGAGGCGTGGTCGGTACCGGGTACCCAACAGGCATTCTTGCCTTCCATACGGGCACGACGTACCAGGATATCCTGAATCGTATTGTTTAGCATGTGTCCCATGTGGAGCACACCCGTCACGTTGGGGGGTGGGATCACGATAGTGTAAGGTTGACGTCCGTCGGGTTTGCTGGCAAAGAGTTTGTGGTCGAGCCAGTACTGATACCATTTCGATTCGACCTCTTTCGGGTCGTATTTACTTGCTATTTCCATATACATATTTTATTAAGCGCCTGCAAAGGTACGCATTATCTTTGATATTCTTTCCGTTTTTTGTTTTTTTTATCTTTAATCTCTCTATTTCTACTTGATTCCCCGTTCGTTAAGTGCCTTGGCGTAACGGGCGGCGTTCTCTTGATGTTCCTTGTAGGTGACGGCAAAACGGTGAGTCCCTGAGAAATCCTCATTGGCACACATATACAGGTAGTCGTGCTCCACGTGGTTCAGCACGGCGTCAATACCCTGCACGCTGGCAATCTTGATGGGGCCTGGTGGCAACCCCGTATTGCGATAGGTGTTCCAAGGACTGTCGAAGTCGAGCATTCCTCGATATATTCGTTTCAGCTCGAAGCGCTTCATGGCAAACTTGATGGTAGGGTCAGCCTGCAAAGGCATATTTTGTCGCAGACGGTTCAGGTACATGCCTGCCACCATAGGCTTCTCTTGTTGGTTGGCAGTCTCCTCGTCAATGATGCTGGCCAGGGTACATATCTCGTTCTCTGTCAGCCCTGTCTCCGTGGCCTTTGCCGTCCTTGCCCCATCCCAGAACTTATCGTGCTCCTTCTGCATACGTTCCATCAGGCGCTCTAACGTTGTGTTCCAATACACTTCGTAGGTGTTGGGCACGAAGAGGCAGGCAATGGTAGCCGTGTCATACCCCAGGTGAGCGCAGTATTCTGAGTCGAGCAGCGCATGTGCTATTTCCGCAGAGTCAAGCATTAGCTTGCGAGATAGCTGTGCCGCCAGGCGGTCCATCGTGCGGCTCTCGGGAATCACTAACTGGACAGGCTCCTGTTGTCCGTTCTTCAGTCGGCGCAGCACGTTGAATGTACCCATGTTCGGCTCAATGGCGTAACGTCCAGTACGCAGGTGGTTGGGATAGTCGGTGTGGCGCGCCATCACTGAGAAACCCGTCATACCTGTCAGGCTGGCAATGGGCTTCAGCTTGTAGCAGACGGAGTCGAAAGAGTCGTCATCGTCAATATACACGTACTTCACGTCCTCCTGTGCGGAGAAGTCCGTCAGGAAGAAATAGTATCCCGCGGCAAGGATGCCAAAAAGGCAAATCGCGGCAGGAATTAAGTAGTATTTTGCCTTGATTAATCTCATCTTTGTTATCACTTTATCAAAAAAACGGTGCAAAGGTACTAATTTTTGTTGGATTTTGTATTCATAGAAATAATTTTTTTGTACCTTTGCACGCGAATTGCGCGAATTGGAAGACTTCAACACATATATAAAAGGATAAATAATAATGAAAAGACAGCTCAAAAAGGTGCTCGTGCTGGGCTCGGGTGCTTTGAAAATCGGACAAGCTGGTGAGTTCGACTACAGTGGCTCACAAGCTCTGAAAGCACTACGCGAAGAAGGTATCTCTTCCGTACTCGTCAATCCAAACATTGCTACCATCCAGACTTCGGAGGGCATTGCCGACAAAGTTTATTTCCAGCCGGTGACGCCCTATTTTGTAACTGAGATTATCAAGAAGGAGCGCCCTGACGGCATCCTGCTAGCTTTTGGCGGACAGACAGCCTTGAACTGCGGTACTGAGCTGTACCAGAATGGAACACTGAAAGAGTATGGTGTGGAGGTGCTGGGCACCAGCGTCGAGGCTATCATGAACACGGAGGACCGTGACCTCTTTGTCAAGAAGCTGGCAGAGGTTGACCTGAAGGTGCCCGTGAGCCACGCCGTGGAGAATATGGAAGATGCGCTGAAGGCTGCCCGTGAGATTGGCTTCCCCATAATGATCCGTTCGGCTTACGCCCTTGGCGGCCTCGGCTCAGGCATCTGCCCTGACGAGAAAGCCTTCGTGGAGCTGGCAGAGTCGGCCTTCACCTTCGCTCCTCAGATTCTTGTCGAGGAGAGCCTGAAGGGATGGAAGGAGATAGAGTTTGAGACCATCCGCGATGCCAACGACCGTTGCTTCACCGTTGCCTCTATGGAGAACTTCGACCCCTTAGGCATCCACACTGGTGAGTCTATTGTGGTGGCTCCGACCTGCTCGCTGACCGAGGAGCAGGTGAAGATGCTGCAGGATATCACCATCAAGTGTGTGAAGCACCTTGGTATCGTAGGCGAGTGCAACATCCAGTTTGCCTTCAATGCCCAGACTAACGACTACCGTATTATTGAGATCAACGCCCGCCTGTCACGTTCCAGTGCATTGGCATCCAAGGCAACGGGTTATCCCCTTGCTTTTGTAGCTGC
Organism: uncultured Prevotellaceae bacterium; assembly: GCA_900318585.1. GTDB lineage: Bacteria > Bacteroidota > Bacteroidia > Bacteroidales > Bacteroidaceae > Prevotella. The sequence goes on along the minus strand of ONKY01000074.1, from coordinate 7,087 downwards.
CAAGATTGCCCTCGGCTATACGCTTGACCAGATTGGCGAGATGGGGACTACCAGCAGCGCCTACGTGGCTCCGAGCCTTGATTATATGATCTGTAAGATTCCTCGCTGGGATCTCACCAAGTTTGCTGGCGTGAGCCGTCTCATCGGCAGCTCGATGAAATCTGTAGGTGAGATAATGAGTATCGGCCGTTCGTTCGAGGAAATGATTCAGAAGGGCTTGCGTATGATTGGTCAGGGAATGCACGGATTCGTTGGTAACGACCATACGAAATTCGATAACTTGGATGACGCACTGGCTAACCCCACCGACCTTCGTATCTTCGCTATAGCTCAGGCTCTGGAAGAGGGCTACACTGTGGAGCGCATAGAGGAGCTGACCAAGATTGACGTCTGGTTCTTGGAGCGTCTGAAGCATATCGTTGACTTGAAGCATAAGCTGCAAACATACAATAAGTTAGAGGAGATTCCTGATGAATTCCTTTTGGAGGTGAAGCGCTGCGGATTCAGCGATTTCCAGATTGCACGTTTCGTGCTGAAGCCCGAAAACGGCAATATGGAGAAGGAGAACTTGCAGGTACGCCAGTACCGCAAGGATCGTGGCATTTTGCCCTCTGTGAAGCGTATTCCCACCGTCGCCTCCGAACATCCCGAGCTTACTAACTATCTCTACTTTACTTATACGCACGTGCCTGCATTCAGCAACCCAGAAGGAGAGCAGTATAAGCCTAAGCACGACATCAACTATTATCAGCACGACAAGTCTGTTGTCGTGCTCGGCTCCGGAGCCTATCGCATCGGCTCCTCTGTGGAGTTCGACTGGTGCTCTGTGAATGCCATCAACACCGCTCGTAAGCTGGGCTATAAGAGCATCATGATCAACTATAACCCCGAGACCGTATCGACGGACTACGACATGTGTGACCGCCTCTATTTCGACGAGCTGTCTTTAGAGCGCGTGCTTGATGTCATTGATCTGGAGACACCGCGTGGCGTGATTGTTTCCGTGGGAGGTCAGATACCTAACAACCTGGCTATGAAGCTGTATCGTCAGGGCGTTCCCGTGCTTGGTACCAGTCCTGTCAATATCGACCGTGCAGAGAACCGTGATAAGTTCTCAGCTATGCTCGATAAGCTTGGTGTAGATCAGCCTGCATGGCGTGCCTTGACGTCGTTCGAGGATGTGAAGGAGTTTGTCAATCAAGTAGGCTATCCCGTTCTGGTTCGTCCTTCCTACGTGCTCTCTGGTGCTGCCATGAACGTTTGTTACGACGACGAGGAGCTGCACCGCTTCCTCAATATGGCTACCGAGGTGTCCAAGGAATTCCCCGTGGTCATCTCGAAGTTCATGACGGATACCAAGGAGATAGAGTTCGACGCCGTAGCCGACAAGGGTGAAGTGATAGAGTATGCTATTTCCGAACATGTGGAATATGCCGGTGTACACTCTGGCGATGCCACAATGGTGTTCCCCGCCCAGCATATTTATTATTCCACCATCCGCCAGATTAAGCACATTTCCCGTAAGATTGCCAAGGAGCTGAACATCAGTGGACCGTTCAATATCCAGTACCTCGCCAAGAACCGTGAGGTGAAGGTCATCGAGTGTAACCTCCGTGCCAGCCGTTCATTCCCGTTCGTCTCCAAGATTCTGAAGCGCAACTTCATTGAGACTGCCACAAAGATTATGCTCGACGCACCCTACGAGCGTCCTAACAAGAGTGAGTTTGATATTGACCGTATTGGTGTCAAGGCCTCTCAATTCTCGTTCGCCCGCCTGCAGAATGCCGACCCTGTGCTGGGCGTAGACATGTCATCTACCGGTGAGGTAGGATGCTTGGGCGACAGCTTGAATGAAGCATTGTTAAATGCCTTGATTGCAACTGGTTATAGGCTCCCGAAGAGTTCTGTACTCATCTCCTCTGGTGCAGCAAAGGGTAAGGTGTCCCTTTTGGAACCCGCCAAGGAGTTGGTGAAGAAAGGCTACGAGGTGTATGCTACGGGAGGTACAGCCAAGTTCTTCAATGAGAACGGTGTGAAGGCTACTCCCGTCAGCTGGCCGGACGAGGATGGTGAAAACAACGTGATGGACCTGATAGCAGCCCACAAGTTCGACCTCATTGTCAACGTGCCGAAGAACCATACCAAGCGTGAACTGACCAACGGCTACCGCATCCGTCGTGGAGCCATCGACCACAACATTCCCCTGATGACGAACGTCCGCTTGGCCAAAGCCTTTATTGAGGCCTTCACCGCTATGCAGGAGAATGACATCCAGATCAAGCCTTGGCAGGAGTATAACAATTGATAATTGATAATTCTTCGCAGCGAAGCGTCATTCGTCGCCGAGTGGACAAGTAAGATAATATCAATGAAAGAGAAAATTAGGGAATTGCTGGAAGACAGACTTCCTCTTGTGGACTTTGAATCTGACTTCCTTTTCAGCGAGTTGGACTCGCTGGGCGTTACCACTATCCTGATGACGTTGTCCGACGAGTACGGTATCCAGTTGGAAGCATCCGATGCTACTCCGAAGAACCTTAAGACGCTGGACAGCATTGTCGCCATGGTGGAACGTAAAATCCAGGAAAAGGAGTAATGATGACCTTAGAGGACTATCTCGAGCAAGATGCTCGCCTCTATCCTGATAAGACAGCCGTAGTATGCGGCGATGAACATATCACTTATGCCCGCCTCTGGCAGATGGTCAGAGAGCGGGCACAAGCAATTTTGCTTCCGCGTTCCACGGTGGTGCTCTTCCGGGCAACACAGGATATTGATTTCCTTGTCACCTATTTTTCCATCCATCTGGCAGGTTGTGTGGCCGCTCCTTTGGAGAAGGACACGCCTGAGGCTCGCTTTCATGAACTGCAAGAGAGCCTCCAGGGTGTCAGCGTGCCGGAAGGCATTGCCGATGTGCTGTTCACCACTGGTACAACGGGCAAGTCAAAGGGCGTGATGATTAGCCACAGCACCATCGTAGCCGATGCCGAGAACCTCATAGCCGGTCAGGGCTTCACCCACGAGCTGGTGTTTATCGTTCATGGACCGCTGAACCACATCGGAAGCCTGTCGAAGATCTTCCCCTTGATTCTCCAGGGTGCCACACTCTATCTGCTCGACGGTATGAAAGATCTGGATGCTTTCTTCAATGCCCTTGAGTATCCTGCCGGGAAAATGGCCACATTCTTAGTGCCTGCCAACGTCAGGATGCTTACACAGTTTGCTGCCAATCGTCTTTCTGCCTATTCAGAAAAGCTTGATTTCATTGAGAGTGGTGGTGCCCCGCTGCCTCATGCTGACATGCTGGAACTTTGTAGGCTGCTTCCTCACACAAGGCTCTACAACACCTATGCCTCCACCGAAACGGGCATTATCAGCACCTACAACTACAACGATGGTCGCTGTTTGGTTGGTTGCTTAGGCCACACCATGCCCCATTCCAAGGTTGTCATCACCCCTGAAGGCCGTATTTCCTGTCAGGGCGACACCCTGATGAGTGGCTACATAGGTGAACCGGAGCTGACGGCCACGGTGCTCAACAACGGAACGGTCTGTATGTCAGACCTCGGCACTATTGACGAGGAGGGAATGCTGCATATTGGCGGTCGCCAGGATGATGTAATCAATGTCGGCGGTTTCAAGGTGGCCCCCACGGAGGTGGAGGATGCCGTGCTGATGCTTCCTGAAATCCGCGACTGCATCTGTATCTCCGCCCCGCACCCCATCACAGGGCGGGCGTTGAAGCTGCTGGTGGTCATGGCCGACGGCGAGCCGTTCGATAAGCGTCGTATCGCTCGCTACCTGAGTACCAAGCTGGAAGCCTACAAGGTGCCTTCGCTCTACGAGCAGGTGCCTTCTATCAAGCGTACATATAACGGAAAACTCGATCGTAAAGCGTACCTTTTACAGTAGTAAAAGAGTTATGAGTTATGAGGTATGAGTTATGGGGTAAGGAGGTCACGGTCTTCCAGCACCCTGAACCGTTGCCTCATCTTATCCTGTGCCTCGAAGTCCAGACTGACGGTCAAAGCCTCTTCTTTTTCTCCACATTCCCCCAGAGTCTCGCCGCGGGCATTGCAGACGAGGCTTTCCCCTTGGTAATGGCAGAATTCATCGTCACCCACCCTGTTCACGCCCACCAGATAGCATTGGTTCTCAATGGCGCGTGCCCGAGTCAGATACCTCCACGGCAGCTGTCGTGAGTCAGGCCAGTTGGCAGCACAGACAATCATGTCAAACTCACCTGCTATTCCATAGCGCGACCAGAGGGGGAAACGCAAGTCGTAGCACGTCAGCAACAGGATGCTGACACCTTGGTAGCTGACAATCGTATGCTCCTGACCAGCGGTGAGATAGCGGTCCTCGTGCCCGTAGGTGAAGAGGTGGTGCTTGTCGTAGTAATGCGTCTCGTCAGGTGTCACGAAGAAGTGGCGGTTGCGGTAGAGCCCGTCTGGAGTCCTGACGGCCAGGCTGCCACTGAGGGCACAGCCCCGGCTCTTGGCCGTCTGCCTCATCCACCTCAGCGACACCGCTTCCTCTTCCGCCTCGGCCAGTTCCATAGGTTGGGTGGCAAACCCCGTTGCCCACATTTCCGGCAGCACATAGAGGTCGGCTGGGGGTTGGCTGTTGATGAGCCGTTCTGCCCGTTTGATGTTTTCTTCGGGCTTGCCCCACTGAATATCCGTCTGTAAGAGTGTAACTATCATAAATAAAAGTCCTTAGTCAGTTCTTCATACCATGGTGACCTCACTTTGGGAGCCGTCTCAATCACTCCTTCCGTCATCTCCACCTTGCATGGGTGCTTTCTGAAGGCCATCAGGTAGCGGCGGGGAGGTTTGCTGGGCGTGGTCTTGACGGCACACTCGCGGCTCTTGAATAGTCCCGCTAATGCTGCCTCCGCTTCCATGTCAGCCTTCCCTTCGGATGGAATCACCAGCGAGAACTCCCCGTCGTCAGTCAGCAGCTGCACCACCGAGCGTATCAGGTCCGCAAAGGTCAGCGTCGTGGTGTGGCGCGCTACAGTACGTTGGCTGTCAGGACATTTCAGGGAGTCACGGAAGTAGGGTGGGTTGCTCACAATGGTGTTGAACCTCTTCTCCCTCAGCCCGTTCTCCTGATTGTTCCTGATGTCGCCCTCCACCACTTCAATCCTTCCGGCAAAAGGAGAAGCAATGACATTCTCGCGTGCCTGGCTGACGGCGTCGCCGTCAATGTCAATGGCAGTAATCTCAGCCTTTTCGTAACGCTGTGCCATCATCAGCGCCACCACTCCAGTACCCGTTCCTATATCAAGCACACGCGGGTGGACGTTCCCCGTGGCGGTAGGGTGGAGTAGTGCCCATGCGCCGAGCAGGGTACCGTCCGTTCCCACCTTCATGGCGCAACGTTCCTGCTGCACCTTGAATCGCTTGAATTGGAAATAACTGTTGCCCATTTCGCTGCAAAGTTACTTCTTTTTCCGCAGACCGCCAAAACTCAAAGCCGTAATCTGACATGAAATAGTGTCGTCGTGTCATTTATTTCAAGAGATGTCATGTCTTGGGAATTTCGTGGCGTAATAATTTGGGGATATGGAGAAAAAGAGTTACCTTTGCACGGCAAACGAATAACTTAAAATTTCAGACCTTATGAAAAGTGACCCCAAAGAGTGCCTTTATTGCACGAACAATCAGACGCTGCACGACTTGATGATTGAATTCGCTCATCTTCAGGTATCGCGCGCTTTCCTTTTTAAGGAACAGACCTATCGCGGACGCTGTCTCGTGGCCTACGATGGTCATGTAAACGACCTCAACGAGCTGTCGGACGAAGAACGCAACAAGTTTATGGCCGACGTGGCCCGTGTCACCCGAGCCATGCAGCAGGCATTCAATCCTGAGAAAATCAATTACGGCGCTTACAGCGACAAACTGTCGCACTTGCACTTCCACCTGGCTCCGAAGTATGTCGATGGCCCTGACTACGGCGGCACGTTCCAGATGAATCCCGGCAAGGTGTATCTTAGCGATGCTGAGTATCAGGAAATGATTGAGAAAATCAAGGCTTTCCTTTAACTCCCCCCTTTTTTTACTTCCACTAAAACTCCAATACTAATCATGGCAACAATAAAACCGTTTAAAGGTATTCGCCCACCCAAAGAACTGGTGGAGCAGGTAGAGAGCCGTCCTTACGACGTGCTCGACAGTGAAGAGGCACGTGCCGAGGCTGGCGACAACGAGAAGAGCCTCTATCATATCATCAAGCCGGAGATTGACTTCCCTGTGGGCACCTCCGAGTACGATCCTCGTGTCTACGAGAAGGCTGCCGAGAATTTCCAGAAGTTCCAGGACAAAGGCTGGCTCGTTCAGGACACGCGCGAACATTATTATATTTATGCGCAGACCATGAATGGAAAGACGCAGTATGGTCTGGTGGTGGGTGCTTATGTTGACGACTACATGAAAGGTAACATCAAGAAGCATGAGCTCACCCGTCGCGACAAGGAGGAGGACCGCATGAAGCACGTTCGCGTGAACAATGCTAACATTGAGCCCGTATTCTTTGCCTATCCGGACAACAAGGTGCTCGACGACCTCATTATGCGCTACGCAAAGACCGAGCCGGAGTATGACTTCATTGCCCCTATCGACGGTTTCCGTCATCAGTTCTGGATCATCTCCGACGAAAAGGACATGCAGGTCATTACCGACGAGTTTGCCAAGATGCCCAGCCTGTATATTGCCGACGGCCATCACCGTAGCGCGGCAGCAGCACTCGTAGGCGCCGAGAAGCAGCAGCAGAATCCTAATCACAATGGCACCGAGGAATACAACTATTTCATGGCTGTATGTTTTCAGGCTTCTCAGCTCACCATCCTCGACTACAACCGCGTGGTCAAGGACCTGAACGGACTGTCGTCAGAAGAGTTCCTCGCAGCCCTGCAGGTGAACTTTATCGTCGAGGACAAGGGCACGGACATCTACAAGCCCCAGCAACTCCACGAGTTCTCACTCTATCTCGACCAGCATTGGTACAGCCTCAAGGCCAAGGAGGGCACCTACGACAACAGCGACCCCATCGGCGTACTCGATGTGGACATCTCCAGCCG
>ONKY01000120.1 GCA_900318585.1 uncultured Prevotellaceae bacterium | reverse complement strand
GAGTTTGCCATGAAGGGCAACGTAATGGACATGGCAGTCGGTGTGATCATCGGCGGTGCCTTTGGTAAGATTGTCAGCTCTCTCGTTGACGATGTGCTGATGCCTGTTGTCGGTAAGCTGACGGGCGGTGTGGACTTCACCAACCTCTTCTGCACGCTCGGCGACGGTGAGTATGCTACTCTGGCTGCTGCCAAGGAAGCCGGTGCTGCCGTAATTGCCTACGGACAATTCATCCAGAACATCATTGACTTCCTGATCGTGGCCTTCTGTATCTTCCTGATGATAAAGGGAATGAACAACCTGAACCGCAAGAAGGAAGAGCCCGAGCAGCCTGCCGCTCCTGCTGGTCCTACTACAGAGGAACTGCTGACTGACATCCGTGACCTGCTGAAGCAGAAATAAAATTAAAGTAAAAGGGAAAAGTGAATAGTGAAGAATTTCTTGCGTCCCGTTGGTAGCAAGCGTCGCAAAGCGCCGAGCGGCAGCCGCCATACCTTCAACAGATGGAACGGCGGTAGCAAATTCCTCACTATTCACTTTTCCCTTTTACCTTAAAAGCTCTTCACTTATCTATCGTAATCTTCACGTTCTCCTGCTTGATGTTCTTGCAGTTGTCGAACGTGGCATCCTTCTTGGCACGGATGGTGATGTTCTTCAGGTTGATACGGTCGATGGGCATCTCGGGTAGTCCGTTGAATTCCATAGCCTTTCCGGCTCCGTTGCAAGAGACATTGGAGATGTTAATGTTGCGGAATATGGGAGTACCCTCGTTGATGGGCTGAATGCCAGTATTGTTGGTCTTTATTCCTAACTCCAGCAGCTCAGCCTCTGACTTTCCGCCGTAGTACATGTTGAAGATGATGGCTACGGTGCCGATTTCCATCATGGAGATGCCGTCGACGAAGATGTTCTCCACAATACCGCCGCGTCCACGGGTGGACTTGAAGCGCAGACCTACCTCTGTGCCGAGGAACTGGCAGTTCTGTACCTTGAAGTTGCGCACACCACCGCTCATCTCCGAGCCCACGACGAAACCACCGTGTCCGGCAAAGACAGTACAGCCGTCAACAACCACGTTCTGGCAGGGCATACTGCGCTTCCGGCCGTCGGCATCCTTGCCGCTCTTGATGCAGATGCCGTCATCGCCGGCGTCGAACTTCGAGTTGACAATCAGACAGTTAGTACACGACTCCAGGTCCAGTGCGTCGCCGTTCTGGGCGTAGGCGGGGTTACGGGCCAGGATGTCGTCAATGATGACGTTCTCGCACATCAGCGGGTGGATGTTCCAGGCGGGTGAGTTCTGGAAGATGACGCCCTGTAGCAGCACGTTCTTGCAGCCCACGATACTCACCATGACGGGCCTCAGGAAACGCTTGATTTCCTCCCATTCCTCTTCGCTCGATGCTTTGGGTACGTTCATGCGAGCTTTCTCCTCTGCCTTGGCATATCCTTCCGATGGCACCCAGTAGCCTTTTTTCGATTCCACACCGCCTTCCTGCGAGGTGATGGTCTTCCACTGCGTGTCGGTCACCTTCGGCCGCTTCAGTGGTCGCCAGTACTGTCCGTTGCCGTCGATGGCACCGTGTCCTGTGATGGCCACGTTCGTTGCGTTCACGGCGCTGATGGGCGACTGGCAGCGGCGTGTCTCCAATCCCTCAAACGAGGTGCTGATGATGGGGTAGAGGCTCTCGTCGGCAGCAAAGCGGATGATGGCGCCGTGTTCCAAGTGCAGGTCAATGTTGGACTTCAGCAGGATGGGGCCGGTGTACCACACGCCGCGAGGCACGATGAGGTGGCCGCCGCCCATGCCGTAGAGCGTATCAATGGCTTTGGCAAAGGCTTCGGTGCAAAGTTGCGTACCTGTAGGGTCGGCACCAAAGTCCTGGACGTTGAGTTTTGTTTCGGGGAATACGGGCGCCTTTACTTCCGGCATGGGGAAGGGCAGGTTCTCCGTATATTTCTTATACGGGTTCTGGGCGCAGATACCTGCAAAGGCCATGGTGGCCACAAGGGTCAGGATGACTTTCTTCATTTGTTTCGTAGTTTGTTTCGTAGTTATTATTTATCTATTCTATATTCTTTATCTCCTCCAGCGGTATCATGACGAAGTCGCGCTCGTGCATGAGGGGGTGGGGAATCTTCAGGTTCGGCTCGTCGATGTGGAGGTCGTCGTAGAGCAGAATGTCGATGTCGATAGGACGGTCGTGGTAGTGGTGAGGAACCTTCGTCTTTCGCTTTCGTCCTAATTCCCGTTCAATCCTCTGTGTCTCCTTCAGCACCTGTTGGGGCTTGAGCGTTGTCTCGCAGAGGATGACGCCGTTGAGGAAACGGTTGTCCGACTTAAAGCCCCAGGGCTCGGTCTCAATGAGCGACGACTGACGCACGACAGTGCCTACGTGCTGGCCTATCAGCTCCACGGCCTTCCGTATGTTCTCCTCGCGGTTGCCGAGGTTGCTCCCCAGCCCCAAGAACACTTCGTGAAGCACCTTATCTCTCACCACTTACCTCCCAGCTCCTCAATCGTCCAGCACCAGCAGCGCGTCGCCGTAGCAGCCGAACTTATAGTCGTTCTTCACGGCCAGGTCGTAGGCCTCCATGATGAGGTCGTAGCCGCCGAAGGCAGCCGTGGACATGAGCATAGTGGACTCAGGGTGGTAGAAGTTGGCCACCAGTGCGTTGGCCAGTCCGAAGTCGTAGGGCGGGAAAATGAACTTGTTGGTCCATCCGTCGTACTCCTTGAGTAGTCCGTCGGTGCCCACTGCCGACTCTGCAGCTCTGAGGGTGCTGACGCCTATAACGCAGATACGGCGTCCTTTTTGCTTGGCGGCGTTCACCTTCTCGCAGGCCTCTGCCGTGACAATCATCTGCTCGGAGTTCATCTTGTGCTTCGTCAGGTCCTCCACCTCGATGGGGTCGAAAGCGCCGAGGCTGCAGTGGACGGTGACGAAGGCCTTCTCGATGCCCTGTATCTCCATGATCTTCATCAGCTCGCGGCTGAAGTGCAGTCCTGTGGAGGGGGCTGTGACTGCTCCCTCGTTGGCTGCGAAGATGGTCTGGAAGTTCTCCATGTCGTCGGGCGTGGCGGGTCTCTGGTCTACGATATAGCGGGGCAGGGGAGCCTCACCCAGTCCGTAGAGCTCAGCCTTGAACTCATCGTGCGGACAGTCGTAGAGGAATCGCAGGGTACGTCCACGACTGGTGGTGTTGTCGATGACTTCAGCCACCATCGGCCCTTCCTCGTCGAAGAAGAGCTTGTTGCCGATACGTATCTTGCGGGCCGGCTCTACGAGCACGTCCCACAGGCGCAACTCAGCGTTGAGCTCCCTGAGGAGGAATACCTCGATTTTGGCGTCGGTCTTCTCCTTGGTGCCGTAGAGACGTGCGGGAAATACCTTTGTGTCGTTGAAGAGAAACACGTCGCCTTCGTCGAAGTAGTCTACCACGTTGCGGAACGTCAGAAACTCGGTGGTGTCGTTACCGTCGGCGTCTTTCTTGAACATGTCGATGACCTGGCGCTTGCGGTGGATGACCATCAGCCGACACTGGTCGCGGTAGTAGATCTTGTCCACTGTTCCGTCTTCGTTCTCGAAAGCGCGGTGGGGCGGTTCCATCGCGATGGCCTCGTCAGGCAGTCTGAATTTGAATTGCGATAGTTTCATCTTATATTATATTCCTTAATGCTTAATGTTCAATGTTCCGCTCGGCGACGTCAGGAGACGCTTCGCTTGCGAAGAACGTTCAACGTTCAATGTTCAATGTCTCCAACCACTGCGGGAAGGAGTCGAATGTCTGGCAGTCCTCTATCCGCACGTTGCCTAACCGTGTCCGGCACAGGGCGGTAAGGAAGGCACCACTGCCGAGGGCGTAGCCGATGTCGCGTGCTAAAGAGCGGATGTACGTGCCCTTGCCGCAAACCACGCGGATGCTCATCTGCATCTTCTCGGGGTCAAAGTTGGTCAGCTCAATCTCGTCGATATGTATCGGCTTGGCCTTCAGCTCGACGTCGCTGCCCTTGCGGGCTAGCTTGTAGGCGCGGTGTCCGTCGACCATCACGGCGGAGAACAGCGGTGGCACTTGCATGATGTCGCCCTCAAACTGGCGGAGCGTCTGCTTAATGAGCTCGCGGGTGATGTGGCGGGTGGGGTAGGTCATGTCCACCGTGTGCTCACGGTCGAAGCTCGCCGTAGTGGCTCCCAACTGCAGGGTGGCGGTATACTCCTTGTCGTGCAGCTGCAGGTGCTCTATCTGCTTCGTGGCCTTGCCCGTGCAGAGGATGAGTACGCCTGTGGCCAGCGGGTCGAGCGTGCCGGCGTGTCCCATCTTCACTCGCTTGACGTGCATCTTCTTCGACACCACGTAGCGGATGTGGGCCAGCGCTCCGAACGACGACATGCCGTAGGGCTTGTTGATATATATGTACGCTCCCTCGTTGAAATCCATTTAGTCAACCATTGCGAGAGAATGACCGGTGAGCAGCAGCACGATGATGATGCCGCCGACAATGATACGGTATATTCCGAACAGCTTGAACCCGTATTTCGTCAGGAAGCCCACGAACCATTTCATGGCTAACAGGGCAACGACGAAGGCGACAACGCATCCCAGGATGAGCATTGAGATGTTGTGGGAGGTGGCCCAAACCGTGTCCTCCTTCATCAGGTCGAGCAGGTCGAGCAGTGTGGCGCCGGCCATCGTCGGCACCGCCAGGAAGAACGAGAACTCAGCCGCCCGTTTGCGGGTCAGGCCCTGCGTCATGCCGCCCACGATGGTGGCCATGGAGCGCGACACACCGGGAATCACCGAGATGCACTGGTACAAGCCGATGTTAAAGGCCCGTTTCTCGTTGACTTTCACCTGGTCGCTACCTTTGTTGAACAGCTTGTCGCAGAAGAGCATGAACACACCACCCACGACGAGCATGATCGCCACGACGAGCACGCTGTCCAGCAGCCAGTCGAGCAAACCCGACTTCTTGGCCAGCAGACCGATGACTACTGCGGGGAGCACGCCCACGATGAGCAGCCAGTAGAAGTAGTACTTATGTTTCACCCGCTGCAGCCAACTGCTGCCTTCCGGCGCCGGCGTGTTGTCGAAGCGGAAGAAACGCTTCCAGTAGAGGCATACCACCGAGAGGATGGCGCCAAACTGGATGATAAACGTGAAAGCGTGGACAAACGGGTCGCCCTGCTCTATGCCCAGCAGGTTCTGCGTAATAATCATGTGGCCTGTCGATGAAACCGGCAGAAATTCTGTCAGTCCTTCAACGATGGCTATGATGACGGTCTCTATCCAGTCCATTTATTCGTCCTTGGGTTTATGTACCACAGCATAGATCATCGACACGAAGCCCACTAAGCAGACAACAGGTGCCACCTTGATGCGCATGGGGCTGAAGATGTCGGGATTGTAGGCTTCGTCCGTGGAGCCGGAGCCGCCCATCAGTATGAATCCGATAATCACTAAGGCCATTCCTATGGCCAGCAGGATGAAGTTCATCCGTCCGAAAGCCAAATCTCTTTTGTCCATTATTGTATTTTATTTTTCATTTTTCATATTTTATACAGTTCTCCCGCCGTCATTCGCAGGAAGCGGTTGACGGAGACATAGGAGCAGAAGGCCGTGATCAGTATGCCAAAGAGGAACACGGCGATGCCCGTGATTGCCATCTCCCGTGTGGTGATGAGGGCTGTCATGTTCGGCTCGTAGTTATGAACGGCATAGACGAGTGCGGCCAGGACACCACACGCCAGCAGTGCTGCAACAAGACCGATGCCGATGAACTGGCGCAGGAAGGGCCGCCGGATGAATCCCCAGGAGGCTCCCACCAGTTTCATGGTGTGGATGGTGAAGCGGCGCGAGTAGACGCTGAGCCTAACGGAATTGTTGATGAGCGAGAACGAAATGAACGTCATCAGTACGGCAAGACCGAGGAGTATCAGGCTGATTTTCCGTAGGTTACGGTTCACGTCATCCATCAGGTTCTCCTGGTAGGCCACGTCCGTCACCCATACGTTGCGTTTCAGCTCCTTGCCTATCCATCGCAGAGAGTCGCGGTTGGCATAGTCGGCGTTGAGGTGCAGTTCTAAGGTGGGCACGAAGGGGTTCTCGTCGAGGAACTCAGTGGGGTCGGTACCCATTGTCTCCGTCTGCTCCTTCAGAGCCTGTTCCTTGCTGATATAGTCTACGCTCTTGGTATAGGGGCGGTGTGTCAGTACGTCCATGAGCCGCTGGGTGTCTTCGGTGGCGATGGTATCCGTCAGCATGGCCGTCACCGTCAGGTTCTCCTTCACCCAGTGCGACAGTCCTCGTGCCGTCAGCATCGACAGGACCATTAAGCCCAATAGCACCAGTACCATCGTCGTACTGATGCACAGCGTCAACCCCTGCATACCCTGTCGGCGGCCGGTTGTTTTGCGTCGTTTCTTCATGTTTTACGTACGTAAAATTGAATTCTGGCTG
>ONKY01000073.1 GCA_900318585.1 uncultured Prevotellaceae bacterium | reverse complement strand
CCAGTGAACTGTCCGGATTCGGATGTTAAGGAGTGGGGGCAGAACATATTACACTGTCTTATGACGAATGAGAAATCGGCCTTATTCTACTTCCTTGATGTTGTTAACGAGTACAAAGATATAAATTATAATTGAATATACAATGAAAAAGACGATTCTATTTATCATAATTTTGCTCAGCGCCTTTGCAGAGGCCAAGGCCGATGGTGTGTCATCCAGCTTCACGGTCTATCCTGAGTTTAAGGCTTGTACCATCACGCTTTCCGACGGTCGGATGCTAAAGCAGAACTTGGCTAATATCTTCCTGAAGAACAGCACATTACTTTATATCAGCGGTGGACTCACCAAGCAGGCAGACGTAAAAGTAGTCAGCGCCGTAGACTTTGATGACCGCCATTATGTCCGTATCGATACGCTGCTGTGTTTCCTCGCAGATACCGTTGGCGCCGACGCATTATTTCAGGCTACGCTCATCGATATACCGGCTTACAATCGTCTGCTTGTCAACAATCACCAACTGACCAACATAGACTTCAGTTTCAACTCGGTTATCCAGACTTCAAGTATTGACCTAGAGAACGAGGCTGACATTCAGATGCCTCTTATCGATGTGTTCTATTATCGTATTGGCGGCAAGATGTATCGCGTTCATGAACGTGAACTTCTTCGTTTACTTCCTAAGGAGAAACGTCGCGTCGTGAAAACGTTCGTCGAGATGCCCGGATTCAGTTGGAACAAGAAAGAAAGCCTGGTCAGCCTTCTCAAAGCGCTACAATGATATTTGCTAACATTACCAATAGATTCCCTCCAAAGAGAAACTGCGTCAAGTGACTATAATCGACATTATGATAAATAGTATTATTTGGAGAATTTCTCTATCCCTTCTTTTCACATTCTTCTGAATTCGTAGAACTAACGTAAAATTACAATAGCACGGAGTTTTATAGTTTTATAATATCCCGAAGTATTATAGTAGCGCGAAATATATAATATCGCAGAATGTTACATTAGCGAGAATTGACTTGTTGACGGATAATAGCAAGATTACGATTCATCGAACGTGCTACATTCAATTGGACTCGTAAAATACCGAGATTACGATTCAGCGAACGTGCTTCATGCGATTGAACTCGTAAAATAGCGAGATTACGATTCATCGAACGCGCTTCATGCGATTGACTTGCTGGCGGATGACACGCAAGGTTGATTTGTCAACAGCAAATACAGAGTTCAGCCCTTGGGCTTCCTGTGCTGGATCGCCTGTATAGTCGTCGCCCACCTGCCATTGCTCATGCTGTGGACGGGCGAAGCCGCCCCAACCCCAGAAGTTGCAACCGGCAAACTTGCCCCCAGCTTCTGCATTGTCTGCTACCAAGGAGAAAACGTATTTGTAATAACCGTCGCGTCCGCGCGTTGGTGATCCCGGCGTATATTTGAAGCCATCGCGCGGATAGCCGAACTCTTCCATGACGAGAGGTTTTTCAAGGCGGTCGCAGATAGCGAGATGGCGGTCAATATAATCCTTGGTGTTCTGACATGAGATGCCAAGGTCTTCAATCAGATGATCCTGACGCGCCCACGACCAATTATAGGGCCAGAGATGGATATTACAATAGTCCACGTTGCGGTCGGCGCAGATACGCTCGTAGCTACCGTAGTCGTTCTCACAGCCCCACGACCCTTCGCTGCCGATGGATATGAGATGGTTCTTGTCCAAGGAACGGATGAGCGCCGATGCCTCGGCCAGCCAGCGCTCGAAGGCAGGTAGCGCCTCCTTGGAGAAAGCACGCGGCTCATTGCCTATCTGCCACGACATGATGGCGGGGTCGTCGCTGTATTTGATACCCGTATAGCGGTTGGAACGGGTAAGGATGAAGCGCACATAGTCGTAGAACAGCTGGTGAGCCTGCTCGTTTGTCGCATATTTGCTCATGGCCTGCATATAGGCGGGATAGCCGTCCTCATTGGGTCGTGGCTGACGGCCAGCTCCTGCATGTTCCAGATAGAAGCCATATCCCCCACTCCACTCCCAGGAGTTATTCAGGTAGAGCACGGCCACCATCTTGCGCTTTCCCATCTGCTGCAACAGATAGTCAAGTCCTGCCAGGATGGTGTCGTTGTAGACGCCCGGCTGCACCTGCAGCGTAGGCTCCACCTTTGTCTTCACCCCACGCTCGCCGTCAGAACCCACGAGCACGCGAAGGTTGTCGATGCCCATGCGTTTCATCTCATCCAGCTCGCGACACAGGCGCTGGCGGTCGCCTCCCTGTCCCTCAGAGCCGAGGATGGCACCATACCAGAAATTGGTGCCTACATAGTAATAAGGCTTTCCGTCGCGAACGAAGTGGCCGTCGCGCACAGAGACAAAACTGGGCTGAGCTATTGAAACGAGGAATGAAAACTGTGAAATAAGGAACGATAAAAGAAATAATGACTTCTTCATAACTTACTGATTGTTATTGGTTATTAGTTTCTTCGATAAAGGTCTTCTCAAACACTTCTCGCAGGCGGGGCGTGTCGGCAATGAGGGTGCGCAACTCGTTGAGTTGTCTTTCGTTTGGCGAGCCGGGAATCCAGAGTTTGATGTAACCATTTACTGAATACTTATCGTCCATGTGCTGCTTGAAGCGCTGCCATTGCTGCTCGTGATCCAGCTCAGGATAGTTGGCCAACCCGTACTGTATGGTGCGACGAACCACCACGTCGACAGAGATGTCACGGTCGGCCTCTGCCACAATACGCCCATAAATGCTGCGGGGAGCGTGACTGGCCGATGCGCGGTGGTCCTCCACGGCCTCTTTCATCACCTTCAGCTTATCTTTGGAGAACCAGCGGTCCAGCCGACGGTCCTGCGAGAGAATGCGTCCGCCCGTGATGTGATGAACGGCGCGAGGGCCAGACATTCCCAGATCGTGATAGGCAGCGATGGCGTAGACCATGTCCACATCTGCTCCTGTCTGTCGAGCCAGTTCCAAGGAGCGGCGGATGACGCGTGTGACGTGCTCCATGTTGTGCGCTCTGTCGAACTGTGCATACTGCGGGAGTATCTGCGTCTCGATGAACTCCACTAAGTCAAGGCTTGGAACAGCAGCTGCAAGGCGGCCGTAGGATGGAGAAGTTGCGCTATTCATACAAAAATAGTTAGTTTTGCTTGCAAATGTACGGCTTTTTATTTACTTTTGCAAATAAAAACAAAAGAAAAATCTCATGGACGAACAAAAAGTACGAACCAACTCACCCAAGGCGTGGCTCTTGGCAGCACGCCCCAAGACGCTCACGGGGGCTGCCGTGCCCGTAATGATTGGTGTGGCGCTGGCGTGGATGGACGCAGCGCTCTACCCCGACGGAACATTCAGCTGGACGGCTGCGCTGCTGTGTCTGCTCTTCGCCTTCACCATGCAGATAGATGCCAACTTCATCAACGACTTCTTCGACTTCCTCGGCGGGCTTGATGACAAGGAGACCCGCTTAGGGCCTCGGCGTGCCTGCGCCCAAGGCTGGGTGAAGCTCGACTCCATGAAACGCGCCATCGCCCTGACCACCTGTATTGCCTGCGTCGTGGGCCTGCCGTTAGCGTGGTTTGGCGGTTGGGAGATGGTTCTCGTGGGTGTAGTATGCGTGGCAGGCTGCTTCCTCTACACCACCCACCTGTCTCAATTAGGACTGGGCGACGTGCTGGTTATCGTATTCTTCGGCATCGTGCCCGTGTGCGTTACCTATTATATACAGTTGCATACTTGTACCATTCAGGTGCTCATAGCCTCCTTAGCCTGCGGGCTGGTCATCGACGCGCTGCTCATCGTCAACAACTTCCGCGACCGTGACAACGACCGGCAGGTGGGCAAGAATACCTTAGTGGTTCGCATCGGTGAAAAAGCCAGCCTGATGCTCTACCTTGGCGTAGGCGTGGTTGCCTGTCTGATGGGGCTGGTGTTCTGGTGGAACGGCCATATATTGGCATTCGTGCTGCCCTTGATCTACCTGTTGCTGCACGTGCTGACTTACCTGAAAATCAAGCGTATCAATAAGGGAAAGGCACTGAACCTCTGCTTAGGAGAGACAGCGCGCAACATCTTTGTCTACGGGCTCTGCGTAGCCTTGGGACTGGTCTTGATTTAGTGATAAAACAGCAACTTAATTGAAGAAATTCCAGGAGATACCCAGACGCAACACGGCGCTGTTCATGGGATAGTGGGGAGTGAGGAACTCGCGCCGGTTAGCCATTCCGCTAGTAATGTTGTTCATCATCACGTAGAAGCGGGCACGCTTCAGGTGCATGTTGACATAGATGTCCACAAACGGGTAGCCACCCAACTCCACGCGGCTCTCCTCGTTCTGCTGCACGGCAAACTGATTGAGCTGCGGGCAGAAGTCGGGTGCGTCGTACTTGGTAAAGAAGGTCATGTCGGCACCCAGGTCCACTCTCAGC
Organism: uncultured Prevotellaceae bacterium; assembly: GCA_900318585.1. Lineage (GTDB taxonomy): Bacteria > Bacteroidota > Bacteroidia > Bacteroidales > Bacteroidaceae > Prevotella. Next base: position 22,741 of record ONKY01000073.1, on the reverse strand, counting down.
ACCTTGGCAACCATGAAGTTCACGTAGAGGTTGGAAAAGATGTTCAGCGCGGGAAGGGGCAGCACGCTCTTCTCGCTGCTATTCTGGTAAGTGATGATGTTATCCCAATGGATGGGACCTAACTGGAAGTTCTGCAGCAATTGCGCCGTCATCACGTTGATGTTTCCGCTGTGCTGGAACACACCTGCTGATAAATTCGAGCGTCCTAAATGGTTATAGATGTCCGTGACGTCGTAGCTCATGCCCATGTAGGTATAGTTCTGAATCTCCTCTACGGCCACGCGCAGCTGCGTCCTGGTCTTGGGATAGCTGAGTCTGCCCTCTATGCGCGTCCGCATCTCCTTGGAGTGCTCGTCGCCCAGATCCCACCAGAAGTGGCGTGAGTGGTATGAGCGCTGGTAGAACGTGGGGTTCAGCCTGTAGAACCATGCACGAGCTGCCAACTGCACGGTGTCGCCCAAGAGCGGAAGCGGGAAATTCAGGTCGGCATTGAAGTCCACCTTCAACTGTCCGGCGTCCTCGCCCAGCAGCCAAGTCTCCGCCTGCACCTGGTAGTGGAGTGTCTGCCCCTGTGTCTTCGACAGCTTGCCTCCGATGCTGACGTTGTGCTCCGTATACTTTCGCTGATAGGTTGACATGTCGAGGGTGTCGGGCAGCTCAAACTGTCTGAACTCGTGGCTGATGAATGCCTTCAACCCTGCCTTGGCATACTTGTTGAAACCCTCCACCAAGGCAAGTGCCAGCGTGTTTTTCAGCTGTATCAGGCGGGTGTCGTCGTTGATGGAGTCGCTGGTGGCGGCAGGATAGTAGTCGTCGGCATAATACTGGGTGGGCGTCTCGTAGGCCAGATAAGTACGGGTATATTTATTGGCCTCGAGTGTATGGATAAAGCTTGTGATGGGCACGAACACCTCTTTCATGTTGTCGTCGGTTAATTCTGCCTTACTGGCAGCAACCAGGCTGTCCATCTTCTGCGGGGTGTCCACTTTGATGCGTGTGGAGTCGGCAGCAATGAGCGTTGAGTCGCTGACGGCGGGGCTCGCCGGTATCTCGTCGGCTATCTTGGCATCGGCGGGGCGTCCCTGGGGCACCTGGTCGTCCTTTCCCCTACCCTTCTTGCCTATCGCCCTATCCTTCACTTTAGCCTTATCCTTGTCTTTGTCCTTGTTTTCCTCCATCGACTCTTTCGCGAACTTGCGGGCATTCAGCTCATCCTCCGTCATCTGCTCCATGCGGTAGAAGCCGATGTTGTAGCGGTGGGTCAGGAAGAAGTGCATATTGTCGTTGCGGTTCCAGTTGCTGCTCAGCACGGTGGGAATCTCGCTTTCCTGGTAGGATTCCTCTATGCTCTCCGGGTGGACGATGTACTCGTCGCTGGAGATGCCTCCGTTCTCGGCTGCCTTCTGGTGATAGGTGGAGAACATGGCGTGCATGTTATACTTGTCGCCTAAGTAGGAGGCGAAGAACGTGGCGCCGAAGTGCGAGGTGCTCTGGTTGCTGAAATAGCCACGGGCATAGTTGTAGTTGAGGTCGAAGCCGAATCCTAACTGTTTGTTCACATTGACGGCAAAGCGTGCATCCAGCACGTCCTCACCGTTCTGCTTGTCGCCGCAGCTGCCATAGGTCATGTTCGTCAGCGGGGAGAGCGTGTTGGTGAAGTGTATCTGGTCGGGTGCCTTGTAGACAAAGCTGTACGGCTCCGTGAAGATGAACTGCTCGCCGAGTGTGCGGTCGGCAAAGATGCGGTTCATGCGTGCCGTGAAGTTGTTGCCTGTCGTGTTATAATCGCCGTAGAGCCCCGTGTTGTAAAGGGAGTTCATGAACAGCTGCGGCATAGTGTCCACTACTGCCGGAGTGACATCGCCAAACTTGCGGTCAACGGTCCACACGTGGATGCCGCGCGGTATTTCCTTCTCTGTCGACGTGGAGTCGTTGCTGTGAGGGTTGAAGTTGCGGTTGCCGTCGCGCTCGTCGCGTTGCGTTACGTTGCCTTCCTCGTCTATCTGGTTGTAGACCTGGGCGTGGGAAGAGAAGAACGAGAAGTGGGAGAAGAGTAATATGATGACCATGCACGTCCTGAACCGCCGCACATTTCCATCCCTGTTTGCATTCGTTGTCATCATGCTCTTGTTTCTATTGTCCATTCTTACTCCCATTTTCGCTTCCTTGAGCCATTTCTTTTCCCACTTCCCCCTACAGTTTCATCATCCTCAAGGTAAGCTCAATGAACTTCAACACGCAGGCCGCGCCCACGATATAAAGGCCCGTCGTCTGGCTGACCCAGAAATAGACTCCCATACCGACAAGTGCGCTCAGGATGAACACCACGTTCATCCATTGACGAAGCCTGTATGTTTTCCCCTCGTCCTTGAAAGGTTCCAGATTATTGTACTTGTTCATTACTCTACACGCCTACGAAATTATTTCAGCAGTTCCGCAAACTTGTTGAACAGATAGTCCTTGCGGTCGATGGTCTTGCGGCGGAACTTGCCCGAGACACGCGCCAGCTTCGTCTGCTTCTTGTTCAGCCCATATTTGTCGGTAATCCACTCTTCTGCCAGGTAATGCTGTGGGTCGCGCTCCTCGTCGTAGATGTAGTTAATGCGGCTGATGGTGACGTCGGCCTTGCCGTCGTGACAGTCCACGACCAGATTGTAGAGCAGACGGGTACGGTCGAGCTGCAGCGCCGTAGACTTGAACACCAGCCACTCCTGGAGCGTGGCACCCACCTGGCGGCCGGGCTCCTCCAGCACGACGCGGCTCTGCTCAAACTGGTTGGGCTCCTTGGCGAGCTTCTTCATGTAGTCCAGCGCAATGTCGTATACCTGCTGTGCCGTCTTGCCGGGAGCATCCACCGTGGTCTTGAACACCACCTTGCCGCCCTCCTCGGGCACGGCCCCTGCAAGATACTTCTGATCAGGGTTGGCGGTCGATGTTGTCTCTACCCTCTCCCATGTATTGTCCTGCGCCAACGCTGTCATGGGCAGGCCCATCATCAGTGCAAAAATTACTCTCTTCATTGTCGTTTCGTTATTTAAATCGGGCAAAATTACAAAGAATATTCTGTTTATCGGCTATCTGCCCGCCGTTTTTTCAGTTTTTTTACCTTTTTCCCCCTCTTTTCATTTTTCATTATTTCATTTTTACATTTTACCTTATTTCTGCTCCAACTCCTTCTGCAACCGCAGTATCTCATCGCGGTATTGGGCGGCCTGTAGGAAGTCAAGCTGCTTGGCGGCCTCCTTCATGAGGCGGGTGGTCTCGGCTATCGACTTCTCCAGCTGCTGGCGCGTCATCCGCTCCACTATCGGGTCGGCAGCCACATCGAGTGAGGAGGAGCGCGGGCCAAGGGGCGATAGCGCGGCCATCTTCAGCTCTTTGATGTCCGGCCGGTCATCCTTGCTCAGGGCGCTCTGCTTCAGCGTCTTGACAATCTGCGTGGGCGTGATGCCGTGCTGCTCGTTGTAGTGCAGCTGCTTCGTGCGGCGTCGGGTGGTCTCGTCGATGGTGAGCTGCATGGAGGCGGTGATGTTGTCGGCATACATGATGACCTTGCCGTTCACGTTGCGGGCAGCGCGGCCCGCCGTCTGCGTCAGCGAGCGGTGGGAACGGAGGAAGCCCTCCTTGTCGGCATCGAGGATGGCCACTAACGACACCTCGGGCAGATCCAGTCCCTCGCGCAGGAGGTTCACACCCACCAGCACGTCGTACTTGCCGTTACGCAGCTCCTCCAGTATCTTCACGCGGTCGAGCGTGGCAACGTCGCTGTGGATATAGGCCGTCTGCACGTCGTGGTTCATCAAGTATTCCGTCAGCTCCTCGGCCATTCGCTTCGTCAGCGTCGTCACCAGCACGCGCTCACCCCGTTCTGAGCGAACACGTATCTCCTCCATCAAGTCGTCTATCTGGTTCTCCGTCGGGCGGATGACTATCTCAGGATCTAAGAGCCCCGTAGGACGGATGAGCTGTTCCACCACCACGCCCTCTGCCTCCTGTAACTCGAAGTCGGCGGGTGTGGCAGAGACATAAATCACCTGATGCACCATTGCCTGGAACTCGTCGAACGTCAGCGGGCGGTTGTCGAAGGCGGCAGGCAGGCGGAAGCCATACTCCACAAGGTTCTTCTTCCTGGCACGGTCGCCGCCGTACATGCCGCCTATCTGCGGCACGCTGACGTGGCTCTCATCGACAATCAGCAGGAAGTCCTCCGGGAAGAAGTCGAGCAGACAGTAAGGGCGCTCGCCAGGCTCACGACCGTCGAAGTAGCGGCTGTAGTTCTCAATGCCTGAGCAATGACCCAGTTCCTTGATCATCTCCATGTCATACTCCACGCGTTCCTTGATACGCTGAGCCTTGATGGGGTCGCCCAGCTCCTCGAAGAAGGCTATCTGCTGCACCAAGTCGTCCTGAATCTGGCGGATGGCCTTGTGCGTCTGGTCCTCTGAGGTGGTGAAGAGATTGGCCGGATAGAGCTTGTACTGGTCGAACGCCCCCAAGCGCTGCATGGTCACGGCGTCCAACTCCTCTATGCCGTCTATCTCGTCATCCCAGAAGGTCACGCGCAGCACCACCTCCGAATAGGCCATCGCCACGTCCACCGTGTCACCCCTGACGCGGAAGTTGCCACGCCCCAAGTCCAGGTCGTTCCTCACGTAGAGCGCCGAGACCAGGCGGCGCAGGAACACGTTGCGGTCCAGCTTCTGCCCCACCCTGATTTCAATCACATTCTCCTGCAACGAGATAGGGCTGCCCATGCCGTAGATACATGAAACCGAAGATACAACGACAACATCCTTTCTCCCTGACATTAAGCTTGATACGGCCGACAGGCGCAGACGGTCAATCTCTTCGTTGATGGCCAAGTCCTTCTCTATATAGATGTCGCTCGCCGGCAGGTAAGCCTCCGGCTGGTAGTAGTCGTAGTAGCTCACGTAGTACTCCACGGCGTTCTCAGGAAAGAAACCCTTCATCTCGTCGAAGAGCTGTGCCGCCAGCGTCTTGTTGTGGCTCAGGATGAGCGTGGGCTTATTGACGTTTGCAATGACGTTGGCCACCGTGAATGTCTTGCCCGAGCCCGTCACGCCCAGCAGCACCTGGCTGCGGTCGCCACGTTCCACGCCCTCCGTCAGTTGTCGGATGGCCTCCGGCTGGTCACCTGTCGGCTGGTATTTCGATATCAGTTTGAATTTTCCCATATTCAACCTGCAAAGGTACAACAAATCCCCGACATCTGCAAGCAATCGTTGGGGAAAAGTAGGAGGCCCTATTTCGATACTCGGTGCTTATTTTGCATTACTCCTTGAGTATTCCGGATTACTCGGCGAGTATTGCGTCGCGCGCGCTGCACGTTGTATCTCAATTGCCGTTGCATCTCAATTGCAATGCAAAGGTACAAAAAAAAGTGGCAGGAACAGAATTTTATTACCCGAAATCCCCGTTAAAATATGTAAAAGAAATGATATGGGGCAACGTGTGTCAAGGTAATGTGTCTTAACCGCCTCAAACGTCTTTTGCTATTTTTTTAGAATACACAAAACGGCGTTACGACACACACCAAAGGTTCGCGTACCTTATATATAATAGATAATAATTAATATAATATTCTACTCTCTTCTGTGTGTTTCTGAAAAAAGACGTCAAGACGTTTAAGACGCTTGAGGCGTAGCATGTCCCTGGGAAGCGGCCGGTGGGAACTTATTGACTCAACTCAATTGCCATCAGGTTCATCAGCTGGCAGTCGTAGGCGGTAAGCGTTCTGCGTTCATTGGCATGTTCCCAGGCCGAGAGCATCAACAGGTACCCCTTTGCACAAGCATCGAACTGTTCGCCATGAGGCTTTGATAAAGGCGTAAAGCCGTTGCGCAGCACCACGACAGTGGGAAGGTGGAGGTCGAAAGCTTGGCGCATGACACGTTTCTCGCCAGGTGAGATGGCAGGGGAGATAAGAACTGCACCATTTTGGGCAGCCTCCAAATACCGTGCCACTTCGGCTTCCAACTGCTCGCCTGTAAGTCTACGCGACACGCGCACCGCCAAGCGCTGTGGAGCAGAGAGTAACGCGCGGTTGCCAATGCCGTTGTAAATATGAGAACCCAGTTGCACGTTGAAGAAGGGGCGCAACAGGTCGGGGCGCTCGCGCTTCACAAGCAGCCGGCGGGGATTGTCGTGCAGGTAGTCGAGCCAGCGCTGCAGTTGCCCTTTGCGCTGCAGCAGCTTGTCATTGAAGCCAAGCTCGAACAACAGCCCGTGGGTGTTACCGTTTTGTGAGATTTGCCGTCCCGTTTGTTGTGGCTGCCGTCCCGTTTGTTGTGACTCAGTCACAACAGACTGGACAGAGGGAAACAGTTCCCAGTAGGCGCGATTGCAGCCTGTCTTGAAGCCACGGATGACCCGGCTAAGGTCCTTTTCCATCTTTTCCCTGATGAAGATAATGCCATGCAAGTGGTCGGGCATCATCTGCAGAGCCTTGATTTCAATCTGCGGGTAGTAGTTGGGGATTCCCCACCATTCATCGCTTACCCGCCGGCCAAGCTCAGTCAGTTCCATCCTTGGTGCATCTTCACTATCAGGAGGAGCATCGCTGCGACCAACAATACTGCCAAAAAGCGGCCGACGGCCTTCAACGACCATCGTCACCATATACATTTGACGCTCTGCGTAGTCGTGTCCCACCAAGCGCCTTTTCATCGACGGTTTTTTCTCGCCGGCAAACTCCTTATTCCTTTCGTACTGTTCCTTGTCCATGTCGGTGCAAAAAAGGAATTGCGGGGAAACTTATTTCCGGCAGACGGACCTCCGCCTTCATTACTCGTGCCTGATGGCTTCGATGGGGTCCATGTTGGCTGCCTTCTGGGCAGGGATGTAGCCGAAGAGCACACCGATGAATACGCAGACAAGGAACGACACATAGATGCTCCAGGCGGGAACGCTCGACGGCATTCCGAAGTTGGAGACGAATGCGCTGGCACCTATGCCCACAAGGACGCCTATGAGTCCGCCCGTTACCGATATGAGTACCGACTCTATGAGGAACTGCAGGGAGATGACGGGCCCTGTGGCACCAACGGCCATGCGCAGGCCAATCTCCTTGGTGCGCTCGGTGACGGAGACCAGCATGATGTTCATGATACCGATACCGGCCACAAGCAGCGAGAAGGCTGCCGCCACGACCAGGATAATGGTCACGGTGTCCATCGTGCTTGACATGGTTTCCATCATCTCAGCCTGTGAACGGATGGTGAAGTCATCTTCGGCCTCGTCCTTGAGTTTGTGGTTGTCGCGCAGTATCTGGGTCAGCTCTTCGATGGCGGCGTCCGACAGCTCCTCCGTGACAGCCGAGCAGACGATGCTGGAGAAGTAGGTCTGAGCGGCGATACGCTTCATGACGGTCGTGTAAGGCGCTATGATGACGTTGTCCTGATCCATGCCCCACGAGTTATAGCCTTTTGACTTGAGGACGCCGACGATGCGCATGGGGATGGACTTGAAGCGGATGGTCTTGCCGATGGGGTCGGTATGGTCGCCGAAAAGCTCCTTGACAATGGTAGCACCCACCAGACACACCTTTCCGGCTTTCTTGATGTCCTCTTCGGTGAAGCATTCTCCTTCTTCGATGACCCATTGGCGAATTTCGAGGTAGTCAGTCGACTCGCCGTACATGGAGGCGTTGGTGTTATTGTTGCCATAGATGGCCTGTCCGCTGGCGGTAACCTCGGGCGACACTTTCGTAACGAACTTCTTCTCACGCAGGATTCGCTCGTAGTCGGCTTGCTTGAGGGTCTGCATGGCTGACGGGTCTTGTCTGACACCGCCTCTCATGTCGGCTCCCGGACGGATGGTGAGCAGGTTGGTACCCATGGTGGAGAGTTCCGAGCGGATGCTCTCTTTCGAGCCTTGTCCGATGGACATCATGATGATGACCGCCGCCACGCCGATGATAATACCCAGCATGGAGAGAAACGACCGCATCTTGTTGTTGGCTACAGCCTTCAGACTTACTTTAAATAGATTCAGTATGTTCATATTAATGCACAATTCACAATGCACAATGCACAATTAGGCTACGCGTTCTTTTTGTCTATAGTATTTATCTGCACAATCCACAACACATAAGCATGGCGCAGCAATTATGCATTGTGCATTGTGAATTGTGCATTGACATCAATCGTCTTGCGGCGTTGGTAGCTGAGCGAGCGCCTCGGCTGCCGACTTGATGTTCGTATTGATGGTGTCCTCACGTATCCGGCCGTCGCGCAGGTTGATGTTGCGGCTAGCGTATTCAGCAATCTCAGGGTTGTGGGTCACGAAGATGATGGTGTTTCCCTGTTTGTAGAGTTCCTGGAAGAGCACGAGCATCTCAAACGAGGTGCGCGTGTCAAGGTTACCCGTCGCCTCGTCGGCCAGCAGCACGGCGGGATCGTTGACCAAAGCCCGCGCAATGGCTACGCGCTGCATTTGTCCGCCCGACATCTGGTTGGACTTATGGTTCAGGCGGTCGCCCAGCCCCACAGCCTGTAAGGCCTTGATGGCACGTTCGCGGCGCTCTGATGCCGACACATCCGAATTATACATGAGCGGCAGCTCTACATTCTCTACGGCCGTGGTCTTGGCCAGCAGGTTGTAGTTCTGGAACACAAAGCCTATCTTGCGGTTGCGCAGGTGAGCCCGTTGTGTCTTCGACATGGACTTGACGGAGATGCCGTCGAGGAAGTACTCTCCGCTGGTGGGCGTGTCCAGACATCCTAACTGGTTCAGCAGCGTGGACTTTCCCGAGCCTGATGTTCCCTGAATGGTGACAAACTCGCCCTCGTAAATCTTGAACGACACACCACGCAGGGCCTTCACCGTCTCGCTGCCCACCTGGAAGTAGCGCTTCACGTTCTGCAGCTCGATAACTACTTTTCTATCATTCATAACAATTGTTTTTTACCACGAATTTCGCGAATTACACTAATTCTTCCAATATACAATTCGTTAAATTAGTGTAATTATTGGTCTTATCTTCTTGGCATTTGACCGCTGTTTCCACTCTGTCCGCCCTGACCGGCTTGACCGCTCTGGGCCCCACTCCTATTGTTGTTCCTATTGCCTCCGGGACGCGGCATGAAGGGGTTCTGATTCTGTGTGCCCTGAGGCATAGCCATCTCGCCACCCGAGATATTGATGTCAGTCAGAATCTCCGTGCCGGCACCGATGCCGCTGAGGATTTCCGTCATCACGCCGTTGGTGGTACCTATCTCCACCTTGTGGGCCTTGAAGGTCTGGCCTTCCAGCGTCCAGAGCTTATGGGGTGCCTCTACGTCGCTGATGGTCTGCCCTTTCTGCAGCAATGCCTCGTTGGGCATGAAGCGCAGCGCCTTGGCAGGTACAGCCAGCACGCCGTTCTTCTCCAGCGTGAAGATGGTGACGTTGGCCGTCAGACCGGGCTTCAGCTTCAGGTCGTTGTTGGGAGCGGAGATGACCACTTCATAGGTCACCACGTTGCTCTCGGTGGTAGCCTGCTGGCGCACCTGAGTCACCCTTCCCTCAAAGGAGTCGTCGGGGAACGCATCTACCGTAAACGTCACGCGCTGGCCTTCCATCACACCGCCGATGTCGGCCTCGTCAATGTCGGCAATCACACGCATATTCGTCAGGTCCTGGGCAATGGTGAACAGCTCCGGCGTGTTGAACGATGCAGCCACGGTCTGTCCTTCCTCAACGGCTTTCGACAGCACCACGCCGTCGATGGGCGAGGTGATGGTGGCGTAGCCGAGGTTGGTCTGTGCGCGCTGCACACTCTCACGCGACTGTGCCACCTGCTGTTTGGCCTGCTCATACTGCAAGCGGGCGCTCTCAAACTCGTCGGCGCTCACCAGGCCCTTGTCGTAGAGGGTCTTGTAGCGCTCAAAGTTGCTCTGCTGATAATTGAGAGAACTCTGTGCCGAGGCGAGGCTGGCCTTCTGGGCGTTCAGCTCGCTGATGAGGTTGGTGCGGTCGAGTTCGGCAATGACCTGACCCTTCTTCACCACAGAGTTGTAATCTACATAGAGATGACTCACGATACCCGACACCTGAGTACCAACGGTGACGCTCGTCACAGGCTCGATGGTTCCTGTGGCAGTAATGCTCGTCTGGATATTCGTTGTCTCCACCTTGGTCGTCTCGAACGACACCTTCTCTTCCTTCTTACCGCCCGACAGCAACTTGTATGCGACGAAAAGCAAAACTATTACTGCAACGGCAATCCATAACTTCTTGTTTTTCATATCTGTTATACCTTTTTTACTCTTTTCCTTTTATTTAATCTCTCCTGTGGCGTAGAGGTCGAGCATCTGCTTGTTGTAGATGGTCTGATACTTCGACTGCAGCTGGTTCTGCTGGGCTGAGAGCAGATTGTCCTTGCCCTGCATCAGCTCCACGATGTTTTTCAGGCCCAAGCGGAATTGCTCCGACAGCAGCTCATAGCTCAGCTGCGCACTCTCGACGCTGGCAGAGGCGGCCTTGTATTTCTGCTGGTTGGTGGTAGCGTTCACCCAGAACTGCTGGATGTCGCTATAAAGTGTCTTCTGCTGGTCCTGCAGGTCGAGCTTTGCCTGCAACTGCTGGATCTTCGCTTTGCTGACGGCTGTCTTTGTGGAGAATCCGTCGAAGATGGGCACGCTCACGCCGAGTCCTAACGACGTGTTCACGTTGTTCTTCGCCTGTGTCCCCCACCCTGCGCTGTTCAGCGAGTTGGTCGAGGTGGTCACGCCGCCGTTCACGCTCACGTTCGGCAGCCATCCGGCCTTGGCGATGCTCAGATTCACGTCGCTGCTCTTGATGGCCAGCTGCGAGCGCTCGATCTCCGGACGGCTCAACAGGGCCTGCTCATAGACGGTCTGGAGCGCGGGGATGGGCGCAAGGATGCGTTCGTCGCTGATGGTGGGGATGGCGACGTCAAATTGCGACTCATCGGTAATTTCCAGCAGCTGCTTGAGCTGAAGCTTATAGGTCATCAGCTGGCTCTTGGCTTCCACGATATTATATTCGTCGTTGGCGCGCTGCGAGGTGAGCTGTGCCAGATCGGCCTTCGACATCTTGCCCACGTTCACCATTTCCTTTCCTCGCTCCTCGTTCTTCTTGGCGGTCTCCAAGGTCTGCTCGCTTACCTTGACGCTCTCGTCGATGTAGAGTATCTGGGTGAAAATCTGTGCGATTCGCTCCTGAATGGTGTTGGCAGTCTCGCGAGCCTGCAGGTCAGCCTGCTGTTCGGCTATCTCATCGAGTTTCACGGTGTTGGTGTTGCGGCCGCCGTTCCAGACGGTCCATTGCCCGCTCACGGAGTAGTTGCCGTTGTACGATGTCTTGTTGACCTTTGTGTTCACTACACCGTTGGTGACCGTCGAGATGCCGGTGTCTTTCCAGGGCTGGTAGCCGAGGCTCTGGTTGGTCGATGCGCTAACTGTAGGCAGCAGCGCCCCCTTGGCACCTTTCAGGTCTTCCGCAGCGCTCTGCTTTTGCAGCTGCGACTTTTTCAGGGAGATGTTGTTCTCCATAGCGTAGTTGATGCAGTCCTCCAGCGTCCATAGCTTCTGCGCATGGGCAGGAAGGAAGGAAAAGAGGCAGAGTGGCAGTATCCACTTCCCACTTCCAAGTACCTTTTTTACTTTCCGGTTCTTCATTTCCTAATTGTTTACTTCTAGTCTTCTATTTTTGTTACTTCTATACTTCTTTAAAAAAAATCATGCAAATATACGCACTTTTTCTATTTTGGGAATGAATCATATCAAAAAATAACAATAAAAAGTAATTATTAAGCAACAAAAATAACTGCATGGAAGACTTTGCAGCCCCCATGCAGTTATAGTGGTCAACGAATTGCGTTAATAGAAAATCATGGACAGGAGATAAGCCACAATCGTGGATGTGAACACGCAGATGAGTCCAGGCATCATGAACGAGTGGTTCAGCAGGTATTTTCCGATGACCGTGGTTCCGCTTCGGTCGAAGTTCACGGTGGCAATGTCCGAAGGATAGTTGGGGATGAAGAAGTATCCATAGACAGAGGGCAGCACGCCGAGCAGAACGGGGCCTGCTATGCCAAGCGAATAGGCCAGCGGCAGCATGGCTACCACGACGGCCCCTTGCGAGTTGATAAGCACGGAGACCAGGAAGAACACCAGCGCAATGGACCACGGATACTGCGAAACGACGTCAGCCAGCATCATCTTCATCTCGTCCATATAGTTGGAGAAATAGGTGTCGGCCAGCCAAGCAATGCCGTAGATGGCAACAACGGCGACCATACCCGACTGCCATACAGGACCGGCAACGGCCTTCTTCGGGGAGGCCTTACAGAAGATAATCATCAGGGCAGCGGCGGAAATCATCACAATCTGAATGACGAGATTCATGGCCAGCGGCTTCTGGAAGAACTCGGTCATTCCTTCCACATGGACTTTTGCCTTAACGAGTGCGTCAGCCGTCAATGTCAGGTTCTCGTTGATTACCAACGGGTCAGTACCCTTGACAGCACGCATGGTGTCGTAAGAAGGCAGCGCATTCTGGAAGATGGCGAAGAACACGATGACGACGAGGGCACCGAGAAAGATGAACACAGCATTCTTGGCTGACTGCGGAATCTCCTTGTCGAGCGTGGTGGCGTTGGAGCCATAGATGTACTTGTACTGCTCGGGATCTTGGATTTTCTTCTGGAACTGCGGGTCCTTGTCGAGGTCAAGACCACGGTGGTAGGAAGCGGCGGCGGCAGCCATCAAACCACACAGGCAGGCAGGGATGGAAATCATCAGCACGCCAGGAATGGTGATGTCGAAGTGGTTGGCATTTGAGATGGTAACGAAGGCTACGACGGCTGCGGCAATGGGCGAACAGGTAATACCTACCTGCGAGGCTATGGAAGCAACGCCGCAAGGACGCTCAGGTCTGATTCCTTTCTTGAGCGCAATGTCGCAAATGATTGGCATCAAAGTATATACAACATGTCCTGTACCGACAAGAACGGTCAGGAAAAACGTACACAGCGGGGCAAGGAAAGTGATGCGGTCAGGATGCTTGCGCAACAGTTTCTCTGCAATCTGGATGAGCCAGTCCATACCACCCGAAGCTTGCATGATGCCGGCGCAGGTTACGGCGGCAATGATGATGTAGATCACATCTGTCGGCGGCGTGCCTGGCTTCAGGCCGAAACCGAAGACAAGGATGGCAAGACCAATGCCTGAGATAGCACCGAGGGCCAGCGAACCATAACGTGAGCCCACCCAAAGAGCACCGAGTACGATGCATAACTGGATAATCATTGTGAAGGTAATCATAGAATGATGTTTTAGTTTGTTTAAGTTATTAGTTTTATGGTGCAAAGGTAGTAAAAAAACCATATTAATCATCAAAAAACGCGGATTATTTTGTTATTCCGTCTATTTTTTCGTGATATTGATTTTTTTTCGTACCTTTGCAACCGAAAAGAATAGCATAAGATGAGTAAAATGATGAAAGCTGCACTTTTCGACCTTGACGGCGTAGTGTTTGACACCGAACCCCAGTATACAGTGTTCTGGGGGAGCCAGTGTCGGCTGTACCATCCGGAGCATCCCGGGCTGGAGCAGGAAATCAAGGGGCAGACGCTGGTGCAGATATATGAGGGCTGGTTTTCTGGGGCGCTGACGTCAGAGCAGGATACGATTACCAGTCGCCTGAATGAATTCGAGAGTCAGATGGACTATGACTATATACCCGGTTTCGAGCATTTTGTCAGGACGCTCAGGAGTTTAGGCGTGAAAACGGCTGTGGTAACGAGTTCCAATCGTCAGAAAATGGCTTCCGTTTATGCGAAGCACCCAGAGTTCCCGGAGCTGTTCGACGCCATCCTGACAAGTGAGGACTTCAGCCGTTCCAAACCGTTCCCTGATTGTTACTTGTCTGCAGCCGAGAAGTTTGGTGTAGCGCCTGAGGAGTGCGTGGTGTTCGAGGACAGCATCAATGGCTTGAAGTCAGGTCGTGCTGCTGGTATGAAGGTAGTAGGCCTGCTGACCACAAACCCCTTGGAGGCTGTAGCGCCCCTGAGCGACGTGCAAGTGAATGATTTCCTAACCTTAAACCCTGAAACGCTATGAATAGCCAGAATACTCCTGTTCATGTACGACTGTGGCATCGCGACTTCCTGCTGATGTCGGTTGCCACCTTCCTCATGTCGTTATCGGTTTACATCTTGGTGCCCACCATGCCTTTGTGGCTTTTGCAGCACGTGGGGCTATCGCCCATGGAGACCGGTCTTGCTATGGCAGTCTTTGGCATTGGCCTCTATGCCTTCGGGGCATTCTGTACCTTCCTGGTCCAGCACTACCGCAGGAATCAGGTGTGTATTGTGGCTACCCTGTGTCTGACGCTGTGCCTTGCCATGCTCTATTACATCCACGGTATGGAGTCGCCATTGGTGGCATTCTGGGTGATTCTTCTGCAACGTTTCCTGATGGGAGCATTCTTTGGACTTGCACAGATGGTGCTGACCTCCACGCTGATTATTGATACTGCCGAGTCGTTCCAGCGAACGGAAGCCAACCACTCCGCAGCGTGGTTCTCCCGCTTTTCGCTTTCCATAGGTCCCATGATTGGACTCATTGCCTACAAGTGGTTTGACTTTGACATCGTGCTGCTTACCGCTATGGCGTGTGCATTCTTGTCAGCTGTGCTGGTGATGACGGTCAATTTCCCGTTCCGCTCGCCTGAGGACGACGTTCCGTTGTTCAGCCTTGACCGTTTCTTCCTGCCGCGCAGTATGCCCCTGTACCTCAACCTGCTGCTCATTTCAATAGTAGTGGGCATGTTCATGTCGTTGGGCTTGAGCGACCGCTTCTATGCCTTGATGATGGGTGGGTTCCTGCTGGCATTGCTTGCACAGCGGTTTGTATTCCGCAATGCGGAGCTGAAGAGCGAAGTGGTGAGCGGGCTTATACTCATCCTCGCGGCACTCATCATGATGTATACTCGTCCGCTGCCAGTTGTCTGGTATGTGTCGCCTGTATTCCTGGGCTTGGCCGTGGGAATCATCGCCTCGCGCTTCCTGTTGTTCTTCATCAAGCTGAGCCGCCATTGCCAGCGGGGAACTTCGCAAAGCATGTTCTTCCTGGCGTGGGAGACCGGTATAGCCTTTGGCATAGGTCTTGGATTTGTGTTGTTCTTCAACGAGAGCGAATCCTTGATGCTCACCTGCCTTGTCCTCTCGATCATTGCATTGATGGTATACAACTATTTTACCCATAACTGGTTCATAAAGCATAAAAACCGATAAGAGACAATATATTAATTGAATTCCTAAAATTGAATAAGATGAAAAAACTATTGTTGGGCGATGAAGCCATAGCTCAGGGAGCCATTGATGCTGGACTGAGTGGTGTCTATGCCTATCCTGGTACGCCCTCTACGGAAATCACCGAGTACATCCAGCAGTCGCCCGTGGCTGCTGAACGTAACATTCACCGCCGCTGGTCAACCAATGAGAAGACCGCTATGGAGGCAGCGCTGGGAATGTCCTACATGGGTAAGCGTGCATTGGTATGCATGAAGCATGTGGGTCTGAATGTGTGCGCCGACCCCTTTGTCAACTCTGCCATGACGGGCACGAATGGCGGTATTGTGGTGCTGGTGGCTGACGACCCGTCAATGCACTCTTCGCAAGACGAGCAAGACTCACGGTTCTACGGCAAGTTTGCCATGATACCCACGCTGGAGCCTTCTACCCAGCAGGAGGCCTACGACATGATGGCTTATGCCTACGACCTTTCTGAACAATTAAAGCTTCCTGTGCTGATGCGTGTCACCACCCGCATGGCTCATTCACGTGCTGTTGTTGAGGTGAAGGACGAGGCACGTCCGCAGAACGAGCTGAACTACAATGCTCAGGCTTCCTCGTGGGTGCTGCTTCCTGCCTTTGCACGCAGACGCAATGATATCGTGACTGCACAGCAGCCTCTGTTGGAGCAGATGTCAGTTGACAGTATATATAATAGGTATGAGGACGGGAAGGATTGTAAGATGGGTGTCATTGCCAGCGGCATTGCCTATAACTACCTGAAGGAATGCTTCCCTGAAGGTTGTCCGTTCCCCGTACTGAAGATTTCCCAGTACCCCATCCCCAAGAAGCTGATTCGCCGCATGACCGACGACTGCGAACTGGTGCTTGTGGCTGAGGAAGGCCAGCCATTCATTGAGGACCAGGTGAGAGGTGTGATGCCGGGCAATGCCGTCATCAAGGGCCGCCTGACAGGTGAACTGCCACGTACAGGCGAGCTGAACCCCGACTGTATCAAGAAGGCGCTGGGCATGGAGATTGGTGAGAACTATGCTCCGTGCGAGGATGTCGCTCCGCGTCCACCCGCACTCTGTCAGGGCTGTGGTCACCGCGACGTCTATACGGCCTTGAACCAGGTGCTCCTGCAATATCCGCAGGCACGTGTCTTTGGCGATATCGGTTGTTACACCTTGGGATTCCTGCCGCCCTTCAAGGCTATCCACAGCTGTGTAGACATGGGCGCCTCCATCACAATGGCAAAGGGTGCAGCTGACGCAGGACAGTGGCCTTCCGTTGCCATCATTGGCGACTCTACCTTCACCCATTCTGGAATGACGGGACTTCTCGACGCCATCAATGAGAATGCAGACATCACGGTCATCATCAGCGACAATCTCACAACAGCTATGACGGGCGGACAGGACTCTGCCGGCACAAACAAGTTTGAAGCCATCTGCCGCGGCCTTGGACTCAGCGACGAGCACCTGCACGTGGTGAACCCCATTCCCAAGAACATGCCGGAAATTACCCACATCCTCGACGAGGAAATCAATTATCATGGCCCAAGTGTCATCATTCCACGTCGTGAATGTATGCAAACATTACAGCGCCATCTCAAGCAGAAGAAGGCTGCCGAGAAAAAGTAAAAAAGGAACCCCGAGCTTGCTCGCATAAGCACCTGCGGAAAGCAAGTAAAAGGAAAAAAGAAAAAGCAATGAAGACAGATATCATATTATGTGGAGTAGGAGGACAGGGAATCCTCTCTATCGCAACAATCATCGGCGAAGCTGCCATGAAGGAAAACCTTTATATCAAGCAAGCCGAAGTTCACGGCATGTCACAGCGTGGCGGCGACGTACAGTCGAATCTCCGTATCTCGAGCGACCCCATCCAGAGCGACCTCATTCCCTTGGGCGGCGCTGACGTGATCATCTCTATGGAACCGATGGAGGCATTACGCTATCTTCCTTTCCTGAAAAAAGACGGGTGGATCATCACATCCTCCACGCCCTTTGTCAACATTCCCAACTATCCTGACATGGAAACCATCAAGGCTGACCTTGATAAGTTGCAGAATGTCATCCTGCTTGACATAGAGCAGGCAGCAAAGGACAATGGAGTGCCCCGCTCGGCAAACGTAATCCTTCTGGGAGCGGCCCAGAAAGCACTTGGAATAGAGTACAACAAACTGGAGGAGGCTATTAGCCGTGTTTTTGCCCGTAAGGGTGAAGCCATCGTGGAAGCCAATATCAAAGCACTTGCCATCGGCCGTCAGGCACAGAAGTAAGTCCGCTGACCGGGGTAAAGGCTTCCGGCAGAAAAACGCAAAAAAAGACCGCTGAACCTAAGTCCAGCGGTTTTTTCTACTAAATTAGTCCGTTGTGAAACAACTAATTAGTTAGCCTGTGCAGAATCAGCAGGAGCTGCAACGCTGTCAGCTGCAACAGTGTCAGCCTCAACGCTGTCAACAACCTCTACAGAATCCTCGACAACCTCGGCTGCGGGCTGAGCCTGCTGACCACCGCAAGAAGCGAACGAAATAGCTGCAACAGCTACGAACATAAATACCAATTTCTTCATTTTTCTAATGCTTTTTAAATCTGTAAAACAATCATTTGTTTATTAAAACGATGCAAAGGTATACATTTTTTTGATACGTTGTACTTTTTTTTGTGTTTTTTTTTGCCGTTTTTTGTAACTTTTTTGCAACGTACTGAAAATCAATTAGTTTTGAAATGTTAAATTTTTGCCAATTTTTTAACGTTTGCAGTTTTTTTCCAAAAACAGGAGTAATTTGAGGAAAAAGCAGTATCTTTGCAAACCGAAAGAATTTTCCTGAAATGATATATCAATGGTAGACACATCGGTATTCCAAGGCAAGACGGCTGCTTACTACACCTTAGGGTGTAAATTGAACTTTTCCGAGACATCCACCTTCGGGCGGTTGCTTCAGGAAATGGGTGTGCGGACGGTTGAAAAGGGTGAGAAGGCCGACATCTGCCTCATCAATACCTGTTCGGTGACCGATGTGGCTGACCACAAGTGTCGTCAGGCTATCCATAGGTTAGTCCGTGAGAATCCCGGTGCCTTTGTCGTGGTAACGGGATGTTACGCCCAGCTGTCGCCTACCGTGGTGAGTTCCATTGAAGGAGTTGACCTGGTGTTGGGGTCGTCTGAGAAAGCGAAGTTAATACAGTTTCTGGCTGATGCATGGCTGAAAAGGGAAGAAAACGAGGAAAGCCAACGTGCCGCTGACTATTTCGTCCAAAAAACAAAAGACATCAAGAGTTTTTTCCCTTCCTGTTCGCGGGGCAATCGTACACGCTTTTTTCTCAAGGTACAAGACGGCTGCGACTATTTCTGTACCTACTGTACGATACCCTATGCACGAGGCTTCAGCCGTAATCCTTCCATCGCCTCACTTGTCAAACAAGCCGAGGAGGCTGCCGCTGAGGGCGGAAAGGAAATCGTGCTGACAGGGGTGAACATCGGCGACTTCGGAAAGACCACCGGCGAGCATTTCCTGGATTTGGTGAAAGCCTTGGATGGTGTGGAAGGAATCAGGCGCTACCGCATTAGTTCACTTGAACCAGACTTGCTAAGTGACGAATTGATAGCGTATTGTGCGCAGAGTCGTGCCTTTATGCCTCATTTCCATATTCCCTTGCAAAGTGGCAGCGACACGGTGCTGAAGCTCATGCACCGCCATTATGATAGTGCGCTGTTTTCCGACAAAATCCGTCAGATCAAGCATTTCATGCCCGACGCCTTCATTGGTGTAGACGTGATGGTAGGTTGCCGTGGTGAGACGCCTGAATGCTTTGAGGAGACCTACAGTTTCCTCGATTCGTTAGACGTAACCCAGCTGCACGTGTTCCCTTATTCTGAGCGCCCGGGTACGGCAGCGCTGAAGATTGAGTATGTGGTGAGCGAGACAGACAAGAAGCAGCGAAGCCAGCGCCTGCTTGAACTCTCTGACCGAAAGACACGAGCGTTCTACAACCGTCATATCGGTCTGGAGGCAGAGGTCCTCTTCGAGAAGTCCACGCGCGGAAGGGCGATACACGGATTCACCAGGAATTATGTGAGGGCGGAGTTATCGCCGCGTGTAGCAAGCACGGAGCTTGACAACCAGTTAGTAAGGGTGCGGTTGGAGGAGTTTAATCACGATGGTTCTGCCCTGAAGGCTGTCATCATATAATAAGGTATATAATCAAGATGGATAAAGTAGCCATAGTCATATTAAACTGGAACGGAGCCAAGATGCTCCGTCAGTATCTGCCAAGTGTATTGGAACATTCGCGTACACAGGCAGCCGTCTATGTGGCTGACAATGCCTCTACTGACGACTCCATCGACCTGCTCCGCAGCGAGTTTCCTGAATGCCGGCTGATTCTGCTTGACCGCAATTATGGCTTTGCCGACGGCTACAACAAGGCACTCCGGCAGGTGGATGCGGAGTATTACCTGCTGCTGAATAGTGACATAGAAGTGACGTCCCAATGGCTGACGCCCCTCATTGCGCTGATGGACACTCATCCCGACGTGGCAGCCTGCCAGCCGAAGTTGCTCAGCGTGGCTGACCGTACCCGTTTCGAGTATGCCGGCGCCTGCGGGGGCTACCTTGACCGTTACGGCTATCCTTTCTGCAGGGGGCGTATTTTTGATAATGTAGAACAAGACCAAGGCCAGTATGACCACACCGCCGACGTACTTTGGGCAACAGGTGCAGCCCTGATGATACGCTCACGCGACTATTGGAAGGCGGGAGGTCTTGACGGCCGGTTCTTTGCCCACTGTGAGGAGATAGACCTTTGCTGGAGGCTCCGTATACAGGGACGCAGAATCGTGTGCGAACCCGCATCAAAGGTCTATCATGTGGGAGGCGGCACCTTGCCCAAGTCGAATCCCATGAAGACTTTCCTGAATTTCCGCAATAACCTGACGATGCTATACAAATGCTTGCCCGGCAACGAATTGAAGAAAGTGATGAGGGTAAGGTGGTGGCTTGACTATGTCGCTGCCTTCCAGATGCTGCTGTTGAAGGGCAACTTTGGCGACTTCCGTGCCGTGTTCCGTGCTCGTAGGGCTTTCAAGAGCTGGCGTAAACAATTTGCTGACGACCGTCTCCGTATCCAAGCCGGCCGACAAGGAGGGAAGATCGCCGAACAGACGGATTTCTCGCTTCTGTGGATGTGTTATGTCAAGGGTCACAGGCGTTTTTCAGAAATTGTAGGATGAAAAGTTGCTGATTTCATTTTTTTTATGTAAGTTTGCACCAAAATTCTGACTGATGGGAAAATTAGTAATTAATTCTTATGATGAATTTGCAGCCCATTTGGGTGAGGAGCTCGGAGCTTCTGATTGGCTGCAAGTAGACCAACCGCGTATCAACCTCTTCGCCGATGCCACTCTCGACCACCAGTGGATTCATGTGGATGTGGAACGTGCACAGAAGGAGAGCCAGTACAAGAGCACCATCGCTCACGGATACCTGACGCTCTCGCTGCTGCCCTATCTGTGGGATCAGATCATAGAGGTGAACAATATCAAGATGCTCGTGAACTACGGCATGGACAAGATGCGTTTCGGACAGCCGGTCATTACCGGTAGCCGCATACGTCTCGTAACAAAGCTTCACAACATACAGAACTTGCGTGGTATCTGCAAGGCGGAGATTGATTTTAAGATTGAGATTGAGGGACAACGCAAACCTGCACTTGAGGGTATCGCTTCGTTCCTTTATTATTTTATATAAAGAAGGTATATGGGAGGCTTTTTCGGAACCATCTCCACGAAGGCGTGCGTAAACGACCTGTTCTACGGCACCGACTACAATTCCCACTTAGGTACAAAGCGAGCCGGATTGGTAACCTTTGATCCAGAGAAGGGGTTCAACCGCAGCATCCACTCCCTGGAGCGCGACTATTTCCGTTCACGCTTTGAGGACGAGCTCGATTCGTTCAAGGGCAATCAGGGCATCGGCGTTATCAGCGATACCGACCCGCAGCCCATCATCGTCAATTCGCACTTAGGGCGCTATGCTGTCGTAACGGTAGCCAAGATTAACAACCTGCGCGAAATTGCCGAGGAGCTGCTGGCACAGCGGATGCACTTCAGTGAGATGTCGGCTAACAATATCAACCAGACAGAACTCGTGGCGCTGCTCATCAATATGGGCAACACCTTCGTCGAGGGCATCAACAATGTCTACCGCAAGATAGAAGGCTCCTGCTCCTTACTCATTCTCACCGAGGACGGCATCATTGCTGCCCGCGACTTCCTGGGACGCACCCCCATCGTTATCGGAAGGAAGGAGATTCACCGCCTGACGCCCATCGGTACCGATGAGTTCATCCAGGCATACGCCGTCAGCAGCGAAACGTGCAGCTTCCCGAATCTCGACTATAAAGTGGTGCGCGACCTCGGCTCGGGCGAGATAGTCCGTCTGCGCCCCAACAACATAGAGGTGTTACAGCCGGCATCCGAGCACGAGCAGATCTGTTCGTTCCTCTGGGTTTACTATGGCTTCCCTGCCAGTGACTATGAGGGTATCAATGTAGAGGCTGTGCGCGAGACGAACGGACGCAAGCTGGGCGAACAGGACGAGACAGAGGTTGACTGTGTCTGCGGCGTGCCCGACTCTGGCGTCGGCATGGCTCTCGGCTATGCAGAAGGCAAGGGTGTGCCATACGAGCGCGCCGTACTGAAATACACCCCCACATGGCCTCGCTCCTTCACACCAGGCAACCAGAGCCGCCGCGACCTCGTGGCAAAGATGAAGCTCATACCCAACGGGGCGCTGCTCAAAGGTCGCAGAGTAGTGTTCTGTGACGACTCCATCGTTCGCGGCACCCAACTGCGTGACAACGTCCGAACATTCTTCGAGTACGGAGCCAAGGAAGTTCATTGCCGCATCTCATGTCCGCCGCTCGTCTACGGATGCCCCTTCATCGGCTTCACCGCCTCCAAAAGCGACCTCGAGCTCATCACCCGCCGCATTATCCGCGACTTTGAGGGTGACGACAGGAAGAATCTCGAGAAATACGCCCAGACAGATTCCCCGGAATACAAGCGGATGGTCAACGAGATAGCCCGCCGGTTAGGACTCTCCTCCCTGAAGTTCGCCAAGCTGGAGGATCTTGTCAGTGCCATAGGAATGCCCAAGTGTAAAGTCTGTACCCACTGCTTTGACGGTACCAGTTACTGTCATGAGCCCGATTCAGAAAAGTTCTTTTAAGTAGCTACTGGGCCAGCATCCAGCTCTCCATAGCCGCCATATCAGCGGCTGAACATTTTTTTTGGAAAAAAGTACTTAAAAAATTTGGTCAGTTGAAAAAAAGTGCGTACCTTTGCACCCGCAAATAAGGAACATGGTTCCGTAGCTCAACTGAATAGAGCATCTGACTACGGATCAGAAGGTTGTGGGTTTGAATCCCGCCGGAATCACAAAATGCAGGAATAGCGAGCAAAGTT
>ONKY01000068.1 GCA_900318585.1 uncultured Prevotellaceae bacterium | reverse complement strand
TGCCCGCCATGAAGAAGGCTCGCTATGCAAGCTTCGACAGTGGTATCGGTAAGGACTTCGAGGATGGCAAACTGACCTTCGAGCAGGTTTACGAGTATGGCAAGAAGGTTGAGGAGCCCAAGCAGACCTCTGGCAAGCAGGAGAAGTACGAGACCATCGTAGCCCTCTACTGCAAGTAAGAAACACCATTAGAATTCATGGCAGGAGGATGTGTTGTTTCACATCCTCCTGTTTTTCCTAATAACTTTCAGATGGAGCGACTTTGGAACCTAAATTATTGTAAAGTCATGGCAGCGAATTTCTCGCTGTTTTTTGCATTCTACATATTGACTCCATTGTTGCCTCTATATCTTAGCGAACACTTTGGAGCCACGAAGGATGTCATCGGACTGGTTCTTTCCGGTTATACTATCACAGCCCTGTTGTTCCGTCCTTTCAGCGGCTATGTTGTTGACTCTTTCCCGCGAAAGACAGTGCTCATGGTGTGCTATTCAGCCTTTGCCATCTTCTTCGCGGGCTATCTGGCAGCCTCCACCCTACTCCTCTTTACCATTGTCCGCACACTTCATGGTGGACCTTTTGGTGCACTCACCGTTGCCAATTCCACGGTAGCCATTGATGTGCTGCCCTCTTCACGCCGTACTGAGGGTATTGGATACTATGGGCTTAGCAATAACCTCTCTATGGCCATCGCCCCTACCATCGGCATTTTTATCTATCGGTACACTCACAGCTTTGAGTTGCTCTTCTGGATTGCTTTGGCTGTAGCATTTACAGGACTTCTGATAGACTCTACCGTACATATCCCTACCAAAGAGTTGATACAGAACAAGGCAAAGCTATCGCTGGACCGTTTTTTCCTTGTCCGTGGATGGATGCTTGGGCTGAACATGGTGGCCTTCGGTTTCTGTTTCGGAGTACTCAGCAACTATCTGGCCATCTACGGCAAGGAACAATTAGGGATTACAGGCGGCACAGGTACCTACTTCATGCTCTGCTCCATCGGACTCATACTCTCGCGTCTTCAGGGAGGCAAAGCCTTGCGAAAGGGACGTCTCACCCACAATGCAGCAGAAGGAATGGTTATCTCATTGGTAGGTTACACCTTATTTATCTTGATGCCAACGCTCTTTGCCGACAATCGCACCCTCATTATGACGGGTTATTATGGATCTGCCATCCTTATCGGACTGGGCAACGGACACATGTGGCCTGCTTTCCAGAACATGACTATCTGCGTAGCCAGCAACAATCAGCGCGGCACGGCCAACTCCACCATCCTCATTTCCTGGGACATCGGTATGGGTCTCGGAATCCTCGCTGGTGGCATCATCTCCGAAGTCTTCGGCTATTCATATGCTTTTTGGACGGTAGCCGCCGTTAATGCCATGGGAGTTTTGGGATTCTTTCTCTTTACCCGTTCCTTTTTCATTCGCAGGAATCAGAATCCCACCGTTCATTAGCTCCACGCATTTAGTTCTCGTAGACCGTTGTGTCCGTGACACCTGCCTCGGCCATAGCCTCCTTACGTTCCACACAGGTGCCACAGCGCCCGCAATGGTGTACCCCACCCTTATAGCAAGACCATGTTTCGCTATAGTCTATCCCCAACTCGCGCCCACGGGCAGCTATCTGTCCTTTGGTAAGATTTGTGAACGGACATATCAGCGTGATACCCGGATACGTGCCAGTGCGGGCTGCCTCGCTGAAGGCTGTGACAAACTCTGGGCGACAGTCAGGATAGATTGCGTGGTCACCGCCATGATTGGCCATCATCACAAACTTCAGTCCATGGCTCTCAGCCAGTCCC
The DNA here is from genome assembly GCA_900318585.1 of uncultured Prevotellaceae bacterium. Classification (GTDB taxonomy): domain Bacteria; phylum Bacteroidota; class Bacteroidia; order Bacteroidales; family Bacteroidaceae; genus Prevotella. Next base: position 8,196 of record ONKY01000068.1, on the reverse strand, counting down.
ACTGCCACACTCAGCATAATACCGTTACGAAACGGCACTACCGTGCTGCGCATATTCTCATCATCATAGTTTCCTTCGGGTATGACATCACTCCCTGCCAGAAGAGAACTCTCAAAGTATTCCCCAATAAAACTCAACGGGATGACAAGATGATCTATGCCCAAACGCTGGCAGTGTAGCCTGGCGAAGGGGATTTCTCGGGCATTATGGTTGGAACCATAGTCAAAAGTCACCGCCAATGCGATGCGATCCCTTTGGTCGTAGAGCAATGTCACAGAATCCATGCCACCGCTCAGTATCAATACAGCATCTTTCATCTATTATTTCATTTTTTGCCACAAAGTTACGAAAAAACGAATGAAAAGCCAAATTTATTTGAGCAAAGATACAAAATAATTCATAATTATTTCCTACCTTTGCAGACGTTTTTTTAAAAAACAACCATTATTATTTCAATTCATGTACAAACCAGTATTCCAGAAGCACGACCCGCTTGTTTTCCGCCAGTTTCAGCGGAAAAGCTACTCGTTGTTTGCCTGCCTGGGACGAGAGGTTGTCATCTCCGTGCTAAGTATTGCCACTTTATCATCGGCCAGAGCCAAAGACATGGGCAACGAGACAATCGGAGTGGACTCCACCAACCAGGTAAGCCGCGAGGTCAAGCTTAGTGACGTAGACGTCACAGGTTCCCGTGCACCACTTGCACTTGGGCAAGCAGCGAGAATGGTAACTGTACTGAGCCGTGAGGATGTTCAGGCGGCGCCAGTACAAAGTATTAACGACTTACTGAAGATGGCCGTAGGCGTCGATGTACGCCAAAGAGGTCCCATCGGTGCTCAGACGGACATTGGCATCCGTGGAGGCACCCAGGAGCAGATTGCCATCCTGCTCAACGGCATCAACATCTGCGACCCGCAGACAGGTCACAACGTTTTGGACTTACCGGTAGACCTCAACGACATTGAACGCATTGAGGTGCTCGAAGGTCCTGCCGGACGCATCTACGGCACCTCGTCGCTCGTCGGCGCCATCAACATCGTTACGACCCATGATGAAAGAAGGTCGTGGGAAGGGCAGGCACGGCTTGAAGGCGGCTCGTTTGGCTACCTGTCAGCCGGCGCAGGCATTTCTCACGCATCTGTTCTCTCTTCCCGTCTGTCCACGAATTACACCCGTAGCGACGGTTACTCCCGTTCCAAATCCGGACGTCTCAACAGCGACTACGACGGGGCCAAGCTGTTCTATCAGGGCGGATATGAGGACTCTATAGCCAACGTATTCTGGTACGCCGGACTCAGTACCAAAGGTTTCGGCTCCAACACGTTCTACAGTGCCAAGTATGACGAGCAGTTCGAGCAGACCACAAAGCTCTTCACAGCCCTGAAGGGAGAGACAAGGAGAGGATTCGTCCGTTTCCAGCCTGCCATCTACTTCAACCGCTCCTACGACCGCTTCGAGCTCATCAGGGGGATGGAAGACGTCGTTCCTTTCAACCACCACCGTACTGACGTCTTCGGTCTGAATCTCAACAGCTACTTCGACTGGCTCCTTGGCCGTACCGCCATTGGGGCAGAGTTTCGCAACGAGGACATCGTCAGCGGCAACTTAGGGGAGCCGCTCGACAAGCCCCATGACCATTACAAATATGGTCTGAACCGCTCAAACCTGAACTTCCACGTGGAGCACAACGTGTTACTGAAACGACTAACATTCTCTGCGGGCTTTGTAGCCGTCAAGAACACCTGGAACCAGATGCCTTTTACCATCTATCCCGGCATTGATGCCAGCCTGCTCATCACCGGCCACTGGAAGCTCTATGCCAGCTACAACTCCTCACTCCGTATGCCGTCATTCACCGAACTGTATTACAGTGTGGGAGGGCATAAGGCAGACAAGTACCTGAAGCCAGAGGAAATGGAGGCCGTGGAGGCAGGTATCAAGTACTTCTCGCGCAACCTGACAGCAACCGCCAGCCTGTTCCGTCACCACAGCAGCAACATGATAGACTGGGTCATGGACACTACCGATCCCGAAGCCGTCTGGAAGAGCATGAACCACACAAAGGTGAACACCCTTGGCTTTGAGTTATCGGCAAAGCTCGACCTTTCCCCTGTGACACGACAATTACTGTTGTCTGCCTCCCAGCCATCCTCGCTCACCGTCGCCTACTGCTACTTGAGCCAGGACAAGGACGAGCAGCCTCACCTCCAGTCACAATATTCCTTGGAATACCTGCGCCACAAGCTTACAGCGTCGCTCAACCTCCCAGTCACTAACCATATCGCCCTCCTGCTCAACTATCGTTTCCAGGATCGTATGGGAAGCTACACCGACACTGAGGGCACTATCTGTGACTACGCCCCCTACTCCATTGTCGACGCCCGTCTCTCCTGGACAGCCGATTCCTACACCTTCTATCTGGAGGGAAACAATCTGACTGGTCGGCATTATGTGGACTACGGTAATGTGCCCCAACCGGGCACCTGGCTCATGGCAGGCATCAAGGTAAAGTTGGGGGTGTAGCATACGAGAAGGAAAAAGTTGCCAGGAAATTTGGTAGTCTCCTTCCTTCTTCGTACCTTTGCACACATGACCATCACACCCATTGCCTACTTCCATTCCCCGCTGACGACAAAGTTTGGCATCCCACGCCAAAGCGGCATCGTCAAGAATCTGCCTGGACGCATTGTCTTCACTCCGGAGTACCGGCGTGAAGAAGGCGTCCGTGGCTTGGAAGCATTTGACTACCTCTGGCTCATCTGGGAGTTTTCGGCCAACCGCCCCCTCACGGAGTCTAAGGGCGCATCCCACCTCACCGTTCGTCCGCCGCGCCTTGGCGGCAACGAACGGGTAGGTGTATTTGCCTCGCGCTCACCCTTCCGCCCCAACCGCTTAGGCCTCACGTGCGTACATATATATAAAATAGAGCTAACAGAGAAGGAGGGCCCCGTGATCCACGTACTGGGAGCAGACCTGATGGACGGAACGCCTATCTACGACATCAAGCCTTACGTCAGCTATGCCGATGCCCACCCCGAAGCCCGCAGCGGTTTTGTGGACACCACGGAGTGGAAGCCGTTAGAGGTGGTCATCCCCCACCCCCTTGAAACGCTGTTCACGCCTGAAGAGCTGAGCATCCTCACCGCCCTCCTGAGCCAGGACCCGCGTCCCCGTTACCACGACGACCCTTCCCGCCAATATGGTATGCCTTTTGCGGGTCGTGACGTACGTTTCCAGGTGAACAACCGTGTGCTAACGGTAACGGAAGTAGCCCCCATTACAACTTTTCGGTGAAAATTCTTGCGGATTCCGCTTTTTTTTCTTACTTTTGCAGAATCAACTGCTAATGATACCTAAAATGAGAAAAAAACTGTTTTCCACAATCATAGCAGCCCTCTGTCTGGCCACCAGCTCCAGCGCTGCCATCATTCCCGACATGAAGTTCCGCCGTCTCGACACCCGCGACGGTCTCAGCAGCTCTCAGGTCAATACCGTATTCATGGACTCCCGCGGTTTCATGTGGATAGGCACTCCATACGGACTGAACCGCTACGACGGGTATCGTGTCAAGACATTCTACGTCAACACACGAGACACTACGTCCATGCGCGACAACTACGTAGACCGAATCTTTGAAGCCTACGACGGGCGGCTGTGGACGAAGCAGGGTATGAACTACTGCATCTACGTCCCAGAGACTGAGAGCTTCATCCGCAACGTCAGCCCCGAGCTGGCCAAGATGGGCATCAAGGGCAGTGTGGACTACATTTTCATTGACTCCCGCAAGAACTTCTGGGTCAAGATAGCCGACGTGGGCATCTACTACTACAACCCCAAGACTAAGCGGCTGCATCTCTTTGCCAACGGCTACGGACCTGGGGAGATCAATCCCACCTACGGCGTGTCTTCCATGACCGACCTGGGCAGTTCCGTCATCTTCGCCAGCAACAATGGCGAGCTCGTCTGCCTGAACGGCGAGAAAGGCTGGATCTCCTGGCAGAACAAGTGGATGAAGCGCAACGGAGGTCCCGAGAATCAGGAGTACCTGCTTCGCACCGACAAGAAAGGCAACATCTACTGCCGCGCCCTTGACAACACCTTCGTTTACCTTCAGAAAGAGCACCGCTGGTACAAGAACCTGACTGAGCTGATGCGTGCCTACAACGTAGAGAACATCCCTGACCACATGTTGCAGGTGTGGGACGTGATGATCGACCGCAAGGGCAGGCTGTGGGCGGCTACCGACCACGACGGTGTCTTTGTCATAGACCTGAAGGGACAGCAGCTGCGACAGTTCCAGTATAACAAGTATGACCAGAGTTCACTCTCTGACAACACCGTGAAAAACCTCTACGAGGATTATGCCGGACGAATATGGATAGGTTCCTACAAGAATGGCGTCAACGAATACCGGGAAAGGAAGGAGAGCATCAGGAATCTGGAGCTTGGCGACATTACCACCGCACGCGAAGACCGGTACGGCAACTACTGGATAGGCACCAACGACAACGGCATCATCGTCTACGATCCACGGACAGGCGAGACGCTCCAGCACTATACCACTGCCAACACCACCATGATGGGTAACATCATCGTGGCCTCCCATGAGGCTTCCGACGGCAGCTTCTGGTTCGGAACCTACAACGGCGGACTTATCCACTGCATCCCCACAGCCTCCGGCGGCTCACGTGGCGAGGCAAACGTTGAGGTCTATCGCGCCACCGGCGAGCCCAACCAGCTGGCCAACAACAGCGTATGGAGCATTGTCGAAGACCGTTGGCACCGCATCTGGATGGGACTGCTCGGCGGCGGTGTCCAGATGCTGGACGTAAAGGCGAAGAAGTTCCGCACATGGAACACCCACAACTCTAACCTGCCCGGCGACTACATTTCGTCAGCCGCATGGACCAAGAAAGGATGGCTGCTGATAGGAACAAGTTCCTACTACTCCATCCTCAATCCCGTCACAAGCAAGATTATCAACTACGAAATCCCCGGCGCACAGGAGTTGTCGCCCACCACGGCAAGCACCACCTGCGCCATGGAGGACAGCCGCGGCCTCATCTGGCAGGGTTCCGCCTCGGGTGCCATCGTCTGGGATGCCAGCGCCAACCACACCTACCTGCTCGACATGACCAAGGGTCTCTTTGGCTCCAGCGTCTGCTCCATCACCGAAGACCAGCAGCACACCATGTGGGTGGTCACCGAGCACGGCATCTCACGCGTTGTTCCCCGCCAGCAAGAAGACCGCTCATGGCAGTTCAACGTCCAGACATTCTCCAGCGCCGACGGTTTGCAGGAGGCCACCTTCAACCAGCGCTCAGCCCGCCTCACCCGCAACGGTATGCTGCTCATTGGCGGACAGGGCGGCCTTGACATCATCAATCCTCTGCTCATCAGCGACAATGTCCGCTCTCACGAGCGCCCCGTACTTAGTGGCCTGGTGCTCTATGAGCAGCTCGTGCAAGTAGGCGAGAAGATCAACGGCCACGTGATTCTCAAGAAAGCACTGAGCGTGAGCAGCGATTTGTACCTGCGTTCCAATGAGAACACATTCACCATCCAATTAGGTTCAAATGCCAGTAACGTACGCAACGGCCGCCGCTTTGCCTACAGCATTGACGACTCCCGCGACACCTGGACCAAGACCTCCGAGCTGAACCCGAACATCAACTTCACCTCGCTGCGCCATGGCGACTACAAGCTGCGCGTGCGTATGCTCAACGGTGACGGGTCGATGGGAGAGCTTGAGACCGCACTCAACATCCACGTCTCCGCACCCTTCTGGCGCACAAGCTGGGCCCTCGCGTTCTATGCCCTCGCCCTCCTCGGCCTCGGCTGGTGGTGGCGTCGCCGCTTCCTGCACCGACAGCAGGAACGGATGCAGCTGGAGCAACTGCGCCGCGACGTAGAGAAGAAGCAATGGGAGAGTGAGATGCGCCAGCAGATCATGAAAGAAATGGCGGCAAACGGCGGCGCGCCCTTTGCCGACGAGACCAACGAGTCCGAAGCACTCAAGGCAAACCCCATCGTGGCAGACCTCGTGGGCTTCGTGCGTCAGGTGACGGAAGAGTTCAATTCCACCGTTGACAAAAACAAGCACATTTCTTTCAAATCCTCTGAGAAACAGCTCAATATGCCCTTCGACGTGGAGCTCATGGGAAACGCCGTCAAGATTCTGCTCAACAATTCCCTGAACTTCACGCCCACCAACGCCTCCATTGAGGTCAAGGTGAGCCGAAAGGACGACCAGGCCGAGATACGCATCAGCGACAACGGATTAGGTGTACCCGAGGAAGCACGCGCCCATTTGTTCGAGCAGCACGTCGGCCAGGTCACGGGCATCTCGCTCTACGATGTGAAGCGCGTGGCAGAGGCTCACGGCGGCACCGTCGGCTTCGAGGACAGCCCCAAGGGCGGCACCACTATCATCATGCTCCTGCCCATCGTCCAAGTTGACGAGGTAGAGATAGAGGAAGCGGAGATTATCGAAGACGAGTCTTGATTCCTCACGCGCGCGTAGCGCGCATACGATATAGCATTATCCGAAAACATCCTACCCATCCTACCCATCCTACACCCACGTTAGGTGTAGGATGGGTAGGATGGGTAGGATGTTTACGTTTTTTACTAACATATAATACGCGCACGCGCGCGAGAAGAAACGGACAAATTGTTGTATCGTACTTCGGCTTTCATACACGGGAGATAGATGTTCAGTGTCTCAAAGCAGCAAGTCCGTGACGGAATCATAGCTTAGGTTTGCCCACAGCCTGAGACATTCGTAAACCAGTGGTTTAGAATCGTAAACCAGTGGTTTAGCATCGTAAATCGGTGGTTTAGAATCGTAAACCAGTGGTTTAGCGGCGTAAATCGGTGGTTTAGAAATGAAACTCGGTGGTTTGGAAATAGGGTATTCAATCACAGATATACGAAAGATTTCTTGGGAAAAGTTGCGTGATTCGGATTTTTTTCGTATATTTGCAAACGCAAAGTATATCCAATATAATCATACACGTAACTAATAACCAAAACAAACCTATGCTGAATAATTTCCTTACAGAACTGAGAAGGGCTATTCCCTCCGAGCGTATCTATACCGATGAGCTCCGTACCCTGGGATGGGGAACGGACGCCAGTTTCTACCGCCAGATTCCTAAGGTCGTCATTCGTAGCGACGGCGAAGAAGAGATCTCTCAGATTGTCAAGCTTTGCCAGAAGTATAAGCTGCCATTCACCTTCCGAGCTGCCGGCACATCACTCTCCGGCCAGAGCTGTACGGACTCCGTGCTGATTGTGGCGGGGAAGCATTGGGAGAAGTGGAGCATAGAGGATAGTGAAGAGTCTAATCTAAACATTAAGCTCCAGCCTGGCATCGTGGGCTCCAGAGTGAATGAGATTCTGAAGCCTTACGGCCGCGTGTTTCCACCCGACCCTGCCAGCATCGGCTCAGCGATGGTGGGCGGCATCGTCATCAACAATGCCTCGGGCATGAACTGCGGCGTCCATGCCAATAGCGACCGCATGATGGTTTCGGCAAGGATTATCCTGACGGACGGCACCATCCTCGACACGGGCGACAAGGCGAGCCGCGAGGCTTTCCGCCAGAGCCATCCTGAGTTTATCAAGAAGATTGAGGAGCTGCGCGACAAGGTGAGAGCCGACGAGGAACTGGCCTCGCGCATACGCACTAAATATAGTATTAAGAACGTGACGGGCCTGAACCTCCGTCCGCTGATTGCCTACGACGACCCGTTCGACATCATCGCCCACTCGATGGTGGGTTCTGAGGGAACGCTGGCGTTCCTCTCGGAGGTGACGATGAAGACGCTCATCGACTACAAGTACAAGGCCTCGGCAATGGTTTACTTCCTCACGATGAAGGAGAGCTGCGAGGCTGTGGTGGCCATGAAGAAGCTGAAGGCTGGCGAAGAGGACCTGAAGATGAGCGCTGAGAACCTAATGGTGAAAAGTGCTGAGATGCTCGACTACATGTCACTCAACAGCGTCGACGACCCAGTGTTCCTGCAGTACAAGAGGGATGTGGATGCGGGCAAGATAGAGGGTGTGGAGCCTGGCGACTATCACAACCTGACGGCCATCCTCACGGAGACGAAGGGCATCACCCACGAACAGCTGCTTGAGAAGATTGAGAAGATCAAAGAGTGTCTTGGGCAGTTCCGGCTCTATATCCCC
>ONKY01000070.1 GCA_900318585.1 uncultured Prevotellaceae bacterium | reverse complement strand
TTCTCGCAGGATGCCGACGAGGTGAACGACCTGTTCCAGGAGGTACTAGTCAATCTTTGGAAAGGTTTCGAGAGCTTCGAGCATCGCTCCGAACTCAGAACGTGGATCTACCGTGTCGCCCTCAACACCTGCATCTCCATAGACAGGAAAAAGAAGCGGCGCGCATCTGAAGTCCGGCTGACGATGGACATCAACCTCTTTGAAGACCGTGACGAGGACACGCGCCAGGTGGACATGCTCCACAAGCGCATCTCCAAGCTCCAGCCCTTCGACCGCGCGATTGTCCTGCTCTGGCTCGAGAACCTATCGTACGAGGAAATCGGACAGATAGTCGGTATCAGCACTAAGAATGTCAGCGTCCGTCTGTTCAGGATCCGCGAGCAATTAAAACAAATGTCTAACGATTAAAAACACTTATCCATTATGCAAAACGATTTTGAATTTGAGAACATGCGTCAGCAGATGACCACGCTCAAGAATAAGCTTAACCACCAGGAGATCGTCAACGACCGCATGATGCGCCGCTCGATGAAGAACGAAGTGAACACCATCACCCGCCGCTACTACATCATCATGGCCCTAGGTTTGTTTATGGTGCCTTACGGCTACTGGTGTTTCGTGAAATTGTGTGGTCTCTCCCTATTCTTCTGGATTGTTACTAGCATCTTTATGCTCGTCTGTGTATGTGCAACCTTCTACACCTTGCGTAAAATCAACGATCCCAATCTGATGAACCGTAATCTTGTGGAGGCCCGTAAAAAAGTGGCCAGCGCCAAGAAGTTCGAAGCCAATTGGTTGCTCTTTGGCATCCCCGCCGTCGTTTTATGGATGAGTTGGTTCTTGTACGAGACCTATCAGCTTCATGGCGGCGCCGTTAGCAACGGACTCTTCTGGGGTGGATGTATTGGTGGTATCATCGGTGCCATCTGCGGTCTCAGCATCAACTTCAGGACCCAGCGCCAGTATCAGGACATCATTGACCAGATAGCGGACATTACCGCAGAGTAAGAAACACAGGCAACGGACTAGAGGCAACGGACTAAACGGACTGACACGGACAAAGCAAAAAATAGTCCGAGAGAGTCCGTAAAGTCCGAGGCAGGAAAAGGAATTCAGAGGCAACGGACTAAACGGACTGACACGGACAAAGCAAAAAATAGTCCGAGAGAGTCCGTAAAGTCCGAGGCAGAGAAAAGTCAACAGAGAAATGAAAAATCCCCGAACTTTCGGGGATTTTTCATTTTACCGGATGACCAGGACGAAGCCGCCACGTGGCTGACAGTCGATTTTTGAAGGAAGGACCGATGGGCTGCTGATGGCCCATGGCTGCGCTGGCGCGTTGGCAGCGTCGGCAAAGAGGACTATCTGGCGGGCCTTGATGAAAGGCAGGGAAACGGAAAGCGTCTGTGCCTCATCAGTACCATTGATACCAGCTACGTACCATGTGTTGCCGCTGCGACGAGCCAATACTGCGCTCTCGCCAGGATAGCCCGATACGAAACGTGTCTCGTCCCATGCAGCAGGTAGCTCGGACAGGAACTGCTGCACCTGCTGTGGCTGGGCCAGGAAACTTTCCGGACGGTCGGCCAAGTGCTGCAAGCCGCTCTCGAAGAGCACCGTCAGTGCCAGCTCGTGGGCATGGGAGGTGATGTGCGGATGCTGCGAATCGCTGAAGGCACAGGGGGTGTAGTCCATGGGGCCGATGACGTTGCGGGTGAAAGGCAGCGTGGCATTGTGGCTGGCCGCCTTCTTCGTAAAGTGAGGTACATTGTTGTACCACTCAGCACCGTAGACTCCCTCAGTGGAAAGTAGGTTCGGGTAGGTACGTTGCCAGCCACGGGGAATGGGGGCACCGTGGAAGTTCACCACCAGATGATGGCGGGCAGCACTCTCTAACAGATCCTGACAGTAGTCCATGTTTGCCTGATTGTCGCCGCTGAAGAAGTCGATCTTCACGCCGGCCACACCAATCTTCTCGCACCATGCAAATTCCTTCTCACGGTCCTCTGGCTTGTTCAGACGATACTTAGGCCCTGGGGCACCATTCACCCAACCTATTGACGAATTGTACCATATCAGTGGTTTGATGCCCTTCATTTTGGCATAGGCTATGGCATCCTCGATGGTCTTGCCCTCGTTGGAAGCCACCTTGTCCATCTCGTCCCACTCGGCATCAATGAGCACATAAGGCAGGTGAAGTGTCGCGGCCAGGTCTACATATTTCTTGATGATATTGTAGTCGTTGGAGCCGTGGTTATAAGCCCAGTAGACCCACGACACCACGCCCGGATGAATCCAGCTGGTGTCGGCGAGCTTCGATGGCTCGCTGACATCCGTCACTAACGTTGACTGCACGATGTCAGCCAGACTGCCGATGATGACAACGCGCCAAGGGGTGTGCCACTCACCCGTCAGCAGCAGGTCGTTCTGGTCTTGTCTGACGTTAAAGACTTCGCCTACATTGAAGAGGCTCGAAGCGCTCTGCCGACGCTCGATGTTTGCCTCGGTGATAAGGGCAAACACAGGCTCCCCTCCGTGGGAGGGGGTAGGGGAGGCCTCCATCAGCAACGGATAGCCCCAGTGGGTGTTTGTTCCCTTTTGAACCATCGAACCGCCGAAGCCGCCCAATGTTTTTACCTCGGAAGTGGTAGAAGGCGGGAAGAATCCCTCGTAGCCGTCGCTCCATTGCTGCATCCAACGCTTCATACCCTCTGGGATGATGTAGGCCGTCTGCTCGGCTGGCGCCTTGCTGTTCTGCAAGTTCGCGTATTCATAACGGAAGGCTACGCCGTCGTTGTAGAGCCTGAGAACGAACTGGCCTTCGGTGTTCTGGCTGTCGGAAAACGGCCATCGGTATTCGTTGGCCTCGTTGGTACAATGCAGACACTTACCCTCCAGCATCTGGTAATCGGCCTTGATGCGTTTCGCCTTCGGTGCCTTCTTCGCCAAAGGCAGCTGCACCGTTTGAAGCTTCATCACTTGCTGCTTCTGGTAGCAGACGTTCAACTCACTACCACTCACCTGTACGGTCAGCTTTCCGTTTGGTGATTTCAGCTTCTGGGCTGCTACCACGTTTATGCCCAGCAACATGCCACATACTATGATAATTATTTGCTTCTTCATATCATTATTGTCAATTCTTTATGATCAGTCGTCCGTTCGGCTTCACGTAGACACCCGGCTTCAGGTTCTCAGCCTTGACCCGACGACCGGAGAGGGTATAGAGGGTGTTGGAGGGTGACTGTTGATGGGTGATGGTTGAGGGATGAAGGGCGGCCAGATTGGTGAGTGCCACGCGGTTCATGCGGATACCGTGCCCCTGTAAGATAAAGCCTTTCTTGAGGATTAGGTTATAGACAGGCTCACTAAAGCTGATGGTAGAGGTGCAGCTCTCGCCGTTATTTATCCCATGGACGTTGCTGGGTACATACTCAAACTCATAGTTGTTACCATTGATATTGAAGGATACTTTCTGGTTCCCGTCCCAGTCGCCGTAGAAAAACTGGATCATGTTGTAGTCTGTAAAGTCGAGCGTATAGGTAAGAAGAAGCAGTACGTCCTTGCCGTACTGCTCAAAGGTCGAGGCGGGAATTTTCAGCTGCAAGCCTTTGTCCCAGTCGAGAATGGCGTCCCCCGACCAATACTCATCGCCCGCACCTGAAGTCTCGCCGCCAGATTGTTGTTCCTGTTCCTTGTACTCCACACCAGCACCCTCGCAGATGCCTTTCAGCACATACTCATTGCCCACAGCCATGTTCTGCGAACGCTTGAAGATGCCGAATTTTTCGTTGCCATTGCCAAAACCATTGTTGTCCCAGACGAAGGGGGCAAAGCCCCGTTCGTTAGCCGCTGCCGTCATGCACTTCATGAAGTACTGCTCGTTCTCTAACTGTGTCTGCTTGTCGTCGGTAGTGTAATGGCAGGTGACACCATATTCGCCCAACACCACGCCGAGGCCTTTGTTACCCCATGTGTTGCGTATGCGGTCGAAGAGGTCAGTCATGGTCTTCTCATTGCTGCTGGGCGTGGGCTTGCCCAGATTCTTGTACTTGTCACCCCAGTAGTAATAGTTGTTCTGTGAGTTTGCATCCAAAAGCCCATAGCCATAGGGGTCGTAGCAGTGGAACTCCACACTCATGCGTCCCGTCACCTTGTCAGTGGGAATGGTGAAGCCCGACAGCCCGTGCCAGGGGCTGCAAGCATACGTCTGGACAATCAGGTTGCGGTAGTAGTTCTTACCGCCCGTCTCACGCACGGTGTTGATGAATGTCTGGTTATAGGAGTTCTGTACCTCCTGCCACTCTTTGGTGGGTGCGCTCCAGTTCTCCTGCCCATTCACTTTGGCTATCGTCTCGTTGGTGCCGGCAAAGGCCAAGCGCTCGCCGTAATCACGGAAAAAGGTGGCAATGCAGGTCCATAGGGCGGCCAACTTTCGATTGTTCTCCTCCTGATTCTTGTAGAACGGGTTGCGGTCGAGCCATTCCTCATGGTGGGTGTTGATAATCACGAACATGTCCTCAGCCAATGCCCAGTCCACAATCTCCTTCACGCGGTTAAGCCATGACTGGTCTACATTCATGGTGGTGGTGTTGGCCACATGTTCCGTCCAGCGCACGGGAATGCGGATAGCGTTGAAGCCTGCTGCCCTGACGGCTTTGATCATGGCCTGAGTGGTCTTGGGGTTTCCCCAGTTTGTCTCACCTCCCTGACTCTCTAATGAGTTGCCGAGGTTCCATCCCATCTTCACCTGTCGCGTCCACTCCTGTGCCGTCATTTCCATACCCGACGCATCAGGTGCCACTGTCTGTGCCTGCAGGCTGGCAGACATCAGTACAACAAATAGAGTAATAAGTTTCTTCATCGTAATTAGGTTTTTGACATTTCCACGGCAAAGTTACTATTTTTCCTCCATACCACCAAATATCTATATGGAAAATGATTCATTTGTTGCGTATATGAGCATCCCCCCGTCAGGGCGGCTGCCTGACGGGGGGATGAAGGTGTGTGGTACAATATTGAACTGTTTACAGATTCGGATTGATCTTGCTCCACTCAGAGATGGGGGGTACGATGTTCAGCGTCACCAGCTCGTCGCGCATCTTGCAGAGGTGCTCGTAGCTCTGGTCGAGCTTGGCATTCTCCTCGGCAGTGCCCTGCGGTACCTCGAACTTAGCGCCCTCGGCGGTCATGGTGGTCTTCATAGCCATCATGATGTGGTCGTACTTGTCGGTCTTCACGTAGGTGCCTACGGGGAAGCGGAAGGGCTCGCCGCCCATGGCTGCGCGAATCATCTCGACAGAGAGATAAGCGGGGCTCTGGAAGGAGCTGCGTCCGCGGAGCTCAATAATCTTGGCGCCGCCCTTGGTGACATCAATCTTCATCTGCTCCCATTCCTCAGCGGGGAACTCAGCGGTGCCGATGATGTCGGTCAGCTTGCGACCGGCAATCTCCACGTGGCTGCCGAATACGGCCATCTGCTCACCGTGGCCACCATAGGTAGCGCAACCTGTGATCTGGTTCTGCATCACACCGAACTTCTTGGCCAGAGCGCTCTGCAGGCGGGTGGTGTCAAGACCGGCGAGGGTGGTTACCTGTCCGGGCTTCAGTCCCGAGTACAGTAGGGTGACAAGACCCGTCAGGTCGGCGGGGTTGAAGATAATCACCACGTGCTTCACGTCGGGGCAGTACTTCTTGATGTTCTGGCCCAGCTCCTCGGCAATCTTGCAGTTGCCTGCCAGGAGATCCTCGCGGGTCATGCCGGCCTTACGGGGAGCACCACCTGAAGAAATGATGTACTTTGCGCCCTTGAATGCCTCGGCGGCGTCGGTGGTGGCCACGATGTTCACATCATCGAAGCCGCTCTGGCGCATCTCCTCGGCTACACCCTCGGGAGAGAACACGTCATAAAGACAGATTTCACTTGTCAGACCCATCATGAGTGCGGTCTGAGCCATGTTCGAACCAATCATACCGGCTGCGCCGACGATGGTCAGTTTGTCGTTTGTCAATGTTGCCATAGTTGAAAATAGTTTTTTTATCGTTTTTTCGTAATGTGGTGCAAAGATACGTTTTTTTGGGGAGTAAAGCGATTTCGGGGAGTTAAAAGGAGTTAATGACGTTGGTTTTTGCCCAATTATTTGTATCTTTGCCAAGTAGAAATGACAAATTACCAAATCAACAGGATTATGGAAGCAAATGAAGAAGGCGTTGACATAGTTCTTGAGTAGAGGTATTATGATGACACGATTAGCTGAATTGAGGGAGCTGATGAGGCGTGAGCGGTTGGCCGCGTTCATCTTTCCCAGCACCGACCCGCATCAGAGTGAATACGTGGCCGACCACTGGAAGGGCCGTGAGTTTATCTCGGGCTTCAACGGTTCGGCGGGCACGGCTGTGGTGACCCTGGATGCCGCAGCCCTGTGGACGGACTCCCGTTATTTCATTGCCGCCGCCGAGCAACTGAAGGGAACAGAGTTCCAGCTGATGAAGCTGAAGATGCCTGGTACGCCCACCATTGCCGAGTGGATTATAAGTAAGCAGGGCCTCCCTTTCACAGAGGTGGGAATCGACGGCTGGTGCAGTTCTGCCAACGAAGTGAGACAGCTCATCAGTGAGCTGAGGACGGCAGGCGGGCTGACGCTACGCACAAACCTCGACCCCCTGCGACAGATATGGCACAACCGTCCTCCGATGCCCGACAGCAAGGCCGAGATATACCCGATGGAATATGCCGGTGAGAGTGTGCGGGAGAAGCTGGCCCGCATCCGTCAGGCGCTCCGCCAGCAGCACGCCGACGGAATGCTCATGGCCTCGCTCGACGATATTGCCTGGACGCTGAATCTCCGCGGGCAGGATGTCCACTGCACCCCTGTGCTTGTGAGCTACCTGCTCATCTCGTCGACGGGTGCCACGCTATTTATTAATATGGAGAAGCTGACGCCGGAAGTCTCTGAATATCTGCGCCGGGAAGGTGTCGCCACCGATGCCTACGAAAACGTGGTGCAGGGGCTGAGGGACTACTTTGAATATAACATCCTGATAGACCCCGACGAGGTGAACTACTCGCTGTATGAGGTGCTTCGGAATAAAGAGCTATGGAACAAAGATCCGAAGGACAGCCGCATCGTGGAGTGTGAGTCGCCGGTGAAACGGATGAAGACCGTCAAGAACGAGCGGGAAATAGCGGGTTTTCGTGAGGCGATGCTGCGCGACGGCATCGCTATGGTGAAGTTCTTAAAGTGGTTGGAGGATGCTGGGTATTCCGCAAAGGCCGGAAAGTCTGGTGATTCTGGAAAAACCGGAGACCCCGGAGCCTCCGTCGTCACGGAACTTTCCGCCGACCGCCAGCTGACGGCGCTGCGTGCGGAGCAGCCGCTGTTCCGTGACATCTCGTTCGACACCATTGCCGGCTATGGGGCTCACGGTGCCATCGTCCACTACGAGGCGACGCCTGAGACCGACGTACTCCTGAAGCCGGAAGGGTTGCTGCTGCTCGACAGCGGCGCACAGTACATGGACGGTACTACCGACATCACCCGCACCATTGCCCTCGGCCCGCTGACCGAGGAGATGAAGCGGGTATACACGCTGGTGCTCAAGGGGCACATACAGATAGAGCTGGCGAAGTTCCCTTCGGGAATCAGTGGCACGCAGCTCGACGTTCTGGCCAAGAAGGCCATGTGGCGTGAGGGCTATAGTTACCTGCACGGCACAGGCCACGGCGTGGGTACGTACCTGAGTGTTCACGAAGGGCCTCACCAGATACGTATGGAGTGGAAGCCAGCACCACTGGTGGCGGGCATGACCGTCACCGACGAGCCCGGCATTTATCTGGAGGGACGCTTCGGCGTGCGCATTGAGAACACGCTGCTCATCGTTCCCTATATGAAAACGGAGGCGGGCGAATTTCTACAGTTTGAGTCGTTGACGCTCTGTCCCATTGACACGGCACCCATCCTCACGGAGCTGATGGCTCCAGAGGAGTTGCAATGGCTGAACGACTATCATCGCCGCGTCTACGACAGTCTCTCGCCTCATCTGAATGATGGGGAACGGGCATGGCTTAGCGAGAAATGCAAGGGAGTGAAGAATGAAGAGTGAAGAATTTGCTGCCGCCATACCTTCAGGTGAAAAACGGTGGTGACAAAAAATGATAAGTGATGAACTGGAGTTGGTTAGAGAATATATCGTGGCGCGACCTTCTAGTGAAAACGGCGCTGGTGGTAGTGAGCGTGGTGATTATCGTGTGGGCCATGCCCCGCGAGGCAAGTAGCATAAACTTCAAGGCCGAGGTGGGCAAGCCCTGGCGCTACGCCGACCTGACGGCACCGTTCGACTTCCCTGTCTACAAGAGCGAGGCGAGGGTGCAGGCAGAGCGCGACAGCCTGCTCAAGGACTTTGAACCTTACTATAACCTGAAAAAGGATATGGAGGTGGCACAGGTGCGGCAATTCGTGAAGGACTACAGCGACGGCATCCCTGGCTTGTCTGCTGATTATATCAGTATCATTGCGAACCGCCTGCACCGTCTGTATCAGGCGGGCATCATGCAGAGCGGAGAGTATAATATGCTGAGCGTAGATACGACTAAGAACATCCGCATCGTTACCGGCAAGAATGCCGTGAACGTCCTGATCACCAATGTCTACTCTACCGTCAGTGCCTACGAACAGCTCTTTGCAGACCCCATGCTGGCCAACCATCGCGAACAGCTGCAGAAGTGTAACCTGAACGACTACATCGCCCCGAACCTTATCTATGACCGTGAGCGGAGTGAGGCCAGCCAGAGCGACCTGCTCAGCAACATTCCCTTAGCCACGGGCATTGTGCAGAACGGACAGAAGATCATCAGCAGCGGTGACATCGTCTCGGAGAAAACCTATAACATCCTGGAATCTTTCTTCCGCGAGAACGACCGGCGCCAGCAGAACAACTCACAGCTGAGCACCACCATCCTCGGACAGATAGTCTACGTGGCACTCCTCATCCTCTGTTTCACCTTCTTCCTTTCCCTGTTCCGCAACGACTATTTCGAGAAGATGCGAACCACGACTATGCTCTATGCCCTCATTATCCTCTTCTCTGTTATCACGTCGCTCATGGTGAGCCACACCTTTATGCACGTCTATCTCATTCCTTACGCCATGGTGCCCATCTTCATCCGCGTGTTTATGGACTCCCGGACAGCCTTCATGGCCCATGTCGTGATGATACTTATCTGCGCTTCCGTCCTGCAGCATCCCTTCGAGTTCATTGCAGTGGAGCTCGTGGCGGGCATGGTGGCCATCTTCACCCTCCGCGAGCTGAGCAGCCGTTCGCAGCTCTTTTGGACGGCAGTGCTCGTCATGGGAGCTGCCATGCTGACGAACCTCTCCATCGGATGGTTGCGCGCCAACAGCTTAGACTGGAAGCTCATAGACTTCGGCGAGTACAACTTCCTGTTCATCAATGGCGTGCTCCTCTTCTGCTCCTACCCCTTGCTCTATATCATCGAGAAAGCCTTTGGCTTCACCTCCAGCATCACGCTGATTGAGCTGAGCGACATGAATAAGGCGCTGCTGCGCCGCATGAGCGAGGTGGCACCCGGCACATTCCAGCACTCCACACAGGTGGGTAACCTGGCGGCTGAGATAGCCCGCAAGATCGACGGCAAGAGCCTGCTCGTCCGTACCGGCGCCCTCTACCACGACATCGGAAAGATCATGAACGCAGCCTACTTCACCGAGAACCAGGCGGGTGTCAATCCCCACGACAGCCTTACCTACGTGGAGAGCGCGCAGATGCTCATTAGCCACGTCACTGAAGGCGTCAAGTTGGCCGACAAATACAACCTGCCCAAGGAAATCAAGGACTTTATCCAGACGCACCACGGGCAGGGCAAGACCAAGTTCTTCTATGTGAAGCAGAAGAACGAGCACCCCGACGAGCTCGTCGACGACTTGCTCTTCACCTATCCTGGTCCCAACCCGTTCACCAAGGAGCAGGCCATCCTCATGATGGCCGACGCCGTGGAGGCCGCCTCCCGCTCCTTGCCCGACTATACGGAGCAGAGCATCCGTGAGCTGGTGAACCGCATCATCGATACCCAGGTCAGCGAGGGCTACTTCCGCGAGTGCCCCATCACCTTCCGCGACATCCAGTATGCCAAGACCGTGCTCATCGAAAAACTCAAGACCATCTATCATACCCGCATTAGCTACCCGGAAATGAAGAAGTAGGCGGAGAATTCCTCCTTTTCTGCACAAAACTGCACAATTGTGCACCGTTTTGTGCATCTTCCGTTAATCTTTCTTAACTTTGTGTACCTTAACAGGGAATTTGGGAACAAATTATCTACCTTTGCAGCCACATTTTTGAGAAAAGGTAAAAAGATAAATGTTTTTAACGGATATGAAAGCAATGAAACAACTGTTGGCCAGCCTTGTGCTGGCAACCGTCACGCAGACCGTCATGGCCGGTGGCATTCTCACCAACACAAACCAGAGTATAGATTTCCTTCGCAACCCCGCGCGCGACGCTGCCATCTCATTAGACGGTGTCTACAGCAACCCCGCCGGCGTGGCCTTCCTGCCACAGGGCTTCCACTTGGGCTTCAACTGGCAGTATGCCCACCAGAGGCGCACCATCGAGAGCACCAGCCCCTACTTCGCACTGGGGCGCAAGAACGGAGGCTTGGAGACAAAGACATTCGAGGGCGTGGCTGACGCACCGTTCATTCCCAGCCTCCAAGCCGCCTACAACACAGGCAACTGGTCGTGGCAGCTCAACCTCTCAGTGCCCGGTGGTGGAGGTTCCTGTGAGTTTGCCGACGGACTGGGCTCCTTCGAGAGCGTCGTAGGCGGCATCGCCTATCAGTTGGGTAAGCTCGACCAGATAGCCGCAGCCCTTGGCCAGCAGGCTCCCGGCGTCAGCGGCTACGACATGGACGGCTATATGCAGGGCCGCCAATATTATTTCGGCTTCCAGCTCGGTACGGCCTATAAGGTGAACGACCACCTGGCCGTCTATGGCGGTATGCGCCTGCTCTACGGCACGGCCACCTATAAGGCCAAGATCAGTAATATTCAGGTCAAGACGGCCAACGGCTACGTAGACTTCGGCAGCTTCATGCAGCAGGCCACGGCCATGGTCGACGGTGGCATCACCTACGTGGACGAGAATCTGACAAAGGTGAATGCAGGACTCGAGCAGGTGAATGCAGGCATTGTCCAGTACGAGGCTGCAGGTGCTCCCGTGCCAGCCCAGCTCAGCACGCAGCAGGCCACGCTCCTTGCCACGAAGGCACAGTTGGAGGGCTCGGCCCAGACGCTCCAGGGCACCAGCACAACGCTGAATCAGCTGCAGAAATATTCACAGGGCGTCAACCTGCTGTGTAACCAGTCGAGTGTGGGCATAGCCCCTATTATCGGTGTGGACTACAAGACGGGCCGCTTCAACTTCGCTGCGAAGTACGAGTTCAAGACACAGATACGCATGAAGAACGAGTCAACGGTCAATGAGGCCAGCGAGATTCCCGCCGTCAACAAGTTTCGCGACGGTGAAGAGGTGAACGAGGACGTACCCGCCCAGCTGGCTATCGGTGCACAGTGGTCACCTCTTAACAATGTACGCGTAAACGTCGGCTACCACCATTTCTTCGATAAGGATGCCTCATGGTACAACAACGCTCAGGATCTGCTCGACCACGATTCCAACGAGTACCTGGCAGGCGCAGAGTGGGATGTGACCGACCGCCTCACCATCAGCAGCGGCGCCCAGCTGACACGCTACGGCCTGAGCGACCAGTACATGAACGACATGTCATTCGTTGTCAACAGCTATAGCCTCGGCTTCGGTTTTAATTACAAGGCCACCGACAAGCTTACCCTGAAGGCCGGTTATTTCCAGACGAACTACGACACCTACAACCGCGTCACTTCCCTGGAGCCGCGTGTCAGCGACAGCTTCACCCGCACCAGCCGCGTCATTGGCATCGGCTGCGAGGTCAGCCTGTAAGGGTGTCGCAGTTTTAGCTCAACAGATGCTCGGGCAGTGTCGGCATGGCACCGTTCTGCGTGCAGACGAAGGCAGAAACCTGCACTGCTGTGTGGTGGGCATCGGCTACAGACTTCCCGTTGAGGATAGAACCAACGAATGAACCTGTAAAGGAGTCGCCTGCCCCAACGGTATCAGCAACCTTTACTTTCGGCGTCTCTTGGAATGACATCTGACCTGGTGTGAAGACGTAAGAGCCGTTGGTACCACAGGTGAGCACGAGCATATCAAGATTATACTTGCCGAGGATGAGCCAGCACTTGTTCTCAATATCCAAGCCAGGATAGCCAAACATACGGCCGATAAGTACTAGCTCCTCGTCGTTGATCTTTAGGATGTTGCAACGCAGCAGCGACTCCTTGATAATCTCCTTGGTATAGAACTGCTGACGCAGGTTGATGTCGAAAATTTTCAAGCAGTCGTCAGGTGTGGCATCGAGGAACTTATGGATAGTTTCGCGGCTGACGACATTGCGCTGGGCCAGTGAACCGAAACAAACGGCACGACAGTTGCGGGCTATCTGCTGAATGTCCTCGTCGAAGGGGATATTGTCCCACGCCACGTTCTCCTTGATGTCGTAAGTAGGTATACCCTGCTCGTCGAGTTGCACCTGCACTGTGCCTGTAGGATATGGCACACGTGGTAGCAGGTCGTTCAGATTGTGCTCCCTCAGGGCTGCGATAGTCTCGTCGGCCAGTTTGTCGTTGCCAAGTGCGCTAATGGCGATGGTGTTGTCACTACCCAGGAACTGTCCTGCATGATAGGCGAAATTGGCAGGGGCACCGCCCAGTTTCTTGCCTTCGGGGAGTACGTCCCACAGGACTT
>ONKY01000066.1 GCA_900318585.1 uncultured Prevotellaceae bacterium | reverse complement strand
TTCATAATTCGTAATTCATAATTCGTAATTATATAGATGAGACAGAATGATTTAAATAAACAAGGACGGCGCAGCCAATTGTGCATTGTGCATTATGCATTGTGCATTGTGCATTTAGCATTTTGCATTATGCCTTGTGCCTTGTGCATTGTCATGATGCTTGCGTCCTGTTCCGAGCTGAAGGATGATGACCACTACGGCCAGTCCGACAGCCAGATAGCCAACGACGAGCTGAAGATTGTGGACATGACGTCGGAGGACTACATGAAGAGCCGCAGCGACCTGTCGGGTATGAACAGCCTGTTCCAGCAGCAGGGCATCTACGACGAGCTTCACCAGAAAGGTCAGCTCAGCACGCTCCTCGTGGTGACCAACGACCACTTCCAGCAGCCGACGGAGAAGACGGAGTTCATTACCCGTTCCCACGTGAGCGACATCAGCATCTCGCCCGCCAACCTTGAGGACGGCACACGCCTGATGATGTGGCACGGCAAGTATGTCAACGTCAGCATCGACGATCTGGGTAAGGAGGGCAACATCATTGACCATATCCTGTTCAACAACGGCGCGGTGAAGGAGGTCGTCAAGACCACTACGGGATACATCTACGTCATCTCCGACATGATTCAGACGCCCACCTCGCTGAAGGACTATATCGACAACCTGCCCGACGACTATTCCATCTTTCGTGAGATGGTGCTGGCCTCCGGCGGCAAGGAGTTCGACCGTGCCAACTCGAAGGCCATCGGCATCAACGAGCAGGGCAACACCGTCTATGACTCCGTGTTTATCTATACCAACACGTTTTTCGACGCCGTGGACTTCGACATGAATTCCGAGTCGCTCACGGCCACCATGCTCCTGCCCTCCAACCGGGTGATTGAGGAGGCCTTGGCCGACGTGAAGGCACGCTTAGAGAAGTGGCAGGCTACCGATGCCAACCTTGGGCATCGCAACCCCGCCAGTGGCAACACCGTCTTGCAGGGCTGCAACGACAGCATTGTCAGACAGTGGATCCTCGAGGCCGCTTTCTACCGCAAGAAGTACACGCCTGCCGAGATGGTGAGCACCGACGTGCAGGACCTCAGCAGCATCTATAGCCGCCAGTGGCGCACCAACATCCAGCAGGTGGACACGCAGAACCCCGTCGAGCTGTCGAACGGCGTGGTCTATAACGTTACGAAGCTCCACATCCCCAACAACGTGGTGATGTACCGCCTGAAGGACTACTTCTATTACTACGAGAACTGCACGTCAGAGCAGAAGGAGCAGTACTTCAGGAGTACCAACCTGACGTTCAATAACTGCAACACCGACGTGGACGCCTGGACGCCGTGGGCCGGTGTCTGGCCTTTGCACCAGAACCGCATCATCCAGTTCAACAAGACGTCAGGCATCAGCGACAGCGACGGCTTCCGCCTCGACTTCACCCTCATCAAGCTCAATGCCGACGAGGGCACCGTCAGCCCCTTCCGTATTCCCCCCGGCTCCTACCGGCTGGCTATGGGCTCCGTCCAGAATGCGGGCTTCGATGTGGTGTGTACCGTTCTGGCCGACGGTCAGGAGGTGGCCAAGTCGCCCGTCCGTACCTGGGGCACCAGCACCGCCTACCACTACGACCGCGGCACCACGCTGCCCAACCGTCACGCCGAGGGCTACAACTCTGCCTACGTGCGTGAGATGGGAGGCAGCAGCAAGGCTGACAACTACGACACCGACGGCGGCCTGATGATGGACGAGGTGACGATTCCCGACCTGAAGGGCGACGGCTCGGCCGTGCAGGTTATCCTGCGCATAGATTGCTACAACTGGGCAGGCAAGAGCAATGTCAAGCTGCACCACTGGTGCCTGCGCCCCACGGAGAACAATTATTAATAATGCACAATGCTCAATGCACAATTCATAATGCACAATTCATCGCTCGGCGACAGCGGTAAAGACGCTTGACAGAGCAAGAATACATAAAAATGATTAGCAATAGAAAAGGATATGATAGGAATTAAGAATAAAATTGTCTGGCGCAGCCAATTATGCATTGTGCATTGTGCATTGTGCATTGTCTTCACCCTTTCACCGCTCACCTCTCTGGCGCAGACGCTGCGGGGACACATCCTCACGTCGGCCAACGACCCGATAGCTGAGGCTGTCATCTCCAGCCCGGGTTGCGAGACGGTGCGCTCGGCAGCTGATGGCAGCTTCGTGATGGAGGGTGTGACGGCGGGCAACACGCTGACCGTCTGGCACGACGGCTACTTCCAGCGGACCATCCCTGTGACCTCTGTCACCTCTTTGCCCACTGTGAAAATCTACATGGTCGAGGAGAGCCGCACGCGTTACAATGAGACGGCCGTCACACCGTTTGCCGTCCGCCAGAACGACCAGTCGCAGAGCAGCTTGGTCAACCTGAACCGCAAGGACTTCGCCCTCGGCTCGTTGTCCATCGACAATGTGCTGAAGGGAGAGGTGGCCGGCCTGCAGGTGGTCAACAAGAGCGGCATGACAGGCGAGGGTGCCTTCATGCAGCTGCGCGGTGTCCGCTCGTTGGTGGCTGAGAATGCACCGCTCATCGTCATCAACGGCGTGCCCTACCTGCCCGATGCCAACCTCAGCCAGATTGTCGGAGGCTACTCACGCTCGCTGTTCCAGGCGCTCAACGGCCTTGACATCCGCAACATCACGGTACTCAAGGGTGCCGACGCGGCGGCCTATGGCTCGATGGGTAGCAATGGCGTCATCATGATTGAGACCGATCAGGCAAGCGCCACCGACATGAACACCCGCATCTCGTTCTCGGCCATCGCCGGCACGAACTGGAACTCGAAGCGCATACCCCTGATGAATGCTACGGAGTATAAGAACTACCTGTCGGACATGGGCCTGACCTACTATCCCAACATGGAGGCATTCTTCAACGACTTCAACTTCATGAGCGACCCGCAAGCCAACAAGTCGTACCTCTATCAGTACGACACCGACTGGCAGGATGAGATCTACCGCAACAGCACCACCATGGACTACCTCTTCCGTGTGGAGGGTGGTGATAACATTGCCAAGTACAACATCTCGCTCGGCTACCTGCGCGACGAGGGAACGCTCAAGAATACCAACAGCGACCGCTACCAGGCACAGATCAATGCCTCGGTGCTCGTCAGCAAGCAGTTCGAGATACGGGCCAACATCAACACCGCCTACCTCAAGGGCCAGTATCAGGAGCAGGGCATACGCTACGAGACCAACCCGCTGCTGGCTGCCTATCGCCGCGCACCGCTGTTGAGCCCCTACCAGAGCGATATGTACGGCAACCTCATCAGCTCCTACGCCAGCTACCGCTTCGGTGCCATTGACAACAGCGACTTCTACATTTCCAATCCCCTTTCTCTCGTGAATACCATGACGGGCAAGAACCGTCAGTACGACATGAACACGAAGATACAGCTCATCTATACGCCGATGCGCAACCTCACCGTCAACGGCATCGTGGGCATGTACTACAACTATAACCAGGAGGAGGCCTTCATCCCCGGCATCAACAACGAGGACATCGTACCGCTGTTCGACCAGTACGGTGAGTCGCGCAACACCATCCGCGTGGGCGCCAACCACACGTTCAACATGTACTACAACCTCAATGCCGCCTATCTGTTCAACGCGCAGCGTTCAACGTTCAACGTCACCGCCGGCTGGCAGGCGCTGACCACCAGCTATGAGTACGACGCCGGTTTTGGCCGCAACTCCAACAATGACTTCTACCAGACCTTGGGCGACGCCCAGAAGCTGGGCAAGCACTTCTCCGGCTACAACAACAAGTGGAACTGGATGAACCTCTATGCCCATGCCGACTGGACGTGGAACAGCCTGCTGAAGGTAGGGCTGACCGCATCGCTCGACGGTGCCTCCAGCATCGGCACGGACGCCACCCGCATGAGCCTCTATCCCGCTGCCGACGTGGTGCTGATGGCCAAGAACCTTAAGACCCTCGCCGCCGTGGAGTGGCTCAACAAGCTGAACGTCTTTGCCAACTATACGGTGGCAGGCAACAGCCGCTACTCCTCGAAGCTCGGCAAGTACTACTACACGTCGCTGCCCTATCAGACCGTGGCAGGACTGGTGCGTGCCAACGTGCCCAACACCCGGTTGAAGGCAGAGCGCGATGCCACCCTCAATGCCGGCCTTGAGGCGTCGCTGCTCAGCAACCGCCTGCAGCTCGGCTTGGCTTATTATCTGACCAAGGCCACCGACGTCATCATTGCCGGCAACCGCTCCGCAGTCATGGGCTCCGGCCTCTATTATAACAATGAAGGGGAGCTTGAGTCGAAAGGCTTAGAGCTGACGCTGGCTTTCTCGCCCGTCTATACCAAGGACTTCCGATGGACGCTCGGCGGCAACCTCACTACGCTTTCCAACACCGTCACCTCGTTAGGCTCCGTCAGCGAGCTGGTGAGCACGCTCGACGAAGGCGCACAGGTCATCACCCGTACCGGCCAGAACCCCTACGCCTTCTATGGCCTCCGTTCGTTAGGTGTGTTCTCCACCACCGCCGAGGCCGAGGCAGCCGCGCTGAGTGCCAACGGTCAGCCCTTCGTGGCTGGCGATGTTCATTATGCCGACCTCAATGGCGACCATGTCATCGACGCTGCCGACTGCGAGATCATCGGCTCCTCTACACCCGACCTCTTCGGCTCGTTCTTCACGCGCTTTGAGTATAAGGAGTTTGCCCTCGACATGACCTTCGCCTACTCCCTCGGCGGCGAGGCCTACAACGCCGTGCGCCGCATCACCGAGTCGGGCAGCGACTTCGCCAACCAGGCCACCTCCGTCAACCGCCGCTGGCTCATGGAGGGGCAGCAGACCGACATGCCGCGTGTGCGCTGGAACGACCGCGTGGGCAACAATGCCTTCAGCGACCGCTTCATCGAGGATGCCAGCTACCTGAAGCTGCGCGACGTCACCCTGAGCTACACCTGGCAGCAGCCCCTGTGGAACTTCATCCAGGGCGGCACACTCTTCGTCACCGGGCAGAACCTGCTCTGCTTCACGAAGTACCTCGGTCTCGACCCCGAGTTCTCCTACAGCTACAGCCCGCTCATGCAGGGCGTGGACTATGCTAAGGCCACCGCTCCGCGTTCCGTCAAGGTGGGGGTGAACCTGAAATTCTAAAGCCTCACCCCCTGCCCCCAAGCCTCCCCCAACCCCCTCCTGTAGAGGGGGCTACCGGAAGGGGGGGAGCCTACGGCAGAGAGGGGAGATAGGACAAACAGTATTAATTCGTAATTCGTAATTCGTAATTCATAATTCGTAATTCATAATTCGTAATTATATAGATGAGACAGAATGATTTAAATAAACAAGGACGGCGCAGCCAATTGTGC
>ONKY01000140.1 GCA_900318585.1 uncultured Prevotellaceae bacterium | reverse complement strand
CTCCTTCAGCATGAAGTGCGGGTAGCCGCCCTTCTCAATCTGTCCCAGGTCTATGTCAACGGTCTTCACCTTCAGCTCCTGCTCCTCGCCGAGGATGCTGAAGATGTGGAGGTCCTGGCCACGGCGGATGACGGCGATATTACCGTCCTCAAGGTAGACCACCTTGTCGGTATACTCCACGATGGGGCTGGCGTCGGAGCCGAGGAAGAACTCATCCTTGCCGATGCCTACCACCAAGGGGCTCTGCTTGCGGGCGGCGATGATCTGGTCGGGATCGCGCTTGTCAATGACGGCGATGGCGTAGGCGCCGATGACCTGATAGAGGGCCACCTGGACAGCCGTCAGCAGGTCCAGCTGCTTGTGCTCCTTGATATACTCGATGAGCTGGACGAGCACCTCCGTGTCGGTGTCGGAGACGAACTTCACGCCCTTGTCCACCAGCTTCGACTTGATGTCGGCATAGTTCTCGATGATGCCATTGTGGATAATGGCGAGGTTGTGGCTCTCAGAGTAGTGGGGGTGGGCATTGCGCGACGATGGCTCGCCGTGGGTGGCCCAGCGGGTGTGGGCGATGCCTACGGTGCCGCTCACGTCCTTGTCGTTGCAATACTCACAGAGATTGTCTACCTTTCCCTTCGACTTGTAGACGTTCAACTCGCCGTCAGCCGTCATCAGGGCAACGCCTGCGCTGTCATAGCCGCGATACTCAAGCCTGCGCAGTCCCTTGATGAGGATGGGATATGCGTCTTTCTTTCCGATATAACCTACGATTCCACACATAGTAAATTTGTTGTTTGTGTCTTATAATGCAATTTGGCTGCAAAATTACAAATAATTCTGAGAATTCGAGCAAAAGAGGCAGAAAAAGTTAGGAATACTCGTCGTTTTGTCGTTTGTAATTCATAATTATTTCGTACCTTTGCAGCATGAAAAGAATCGTAGTCATATTATTATCAGTACTGTCAGCCACCGTTGCTGCACAGGGCAAGGAGTGGAAGCCGCGGCTCGTCGTCTGTACGGACATTGCTCCGGCCGACGTGGAACCCGACGATATGGAGTCGATGGTGAGGCTCATGGCCTACGCCGACCTCTTCGAGATAGAGGCGCTAATCACTACCGTGGGGTGGAACTGCGACCCGTACCCGTTGGAATGGTCACAGTATATGTATCGTGTCATTGATGCATACGAGAAGGACCTCCCGAACCTGATGAAACGCTCCGGACAGAAGAGGTTCCTCTCTCCCAAGAAGGAAAACGGATGTCAGGAAATAGGCTACTGGCCTTGTGCTGACTATATGCGCAGTCGTGCCGTCATGGGAAGCATGTATGGCGGTATACGCTCCATCGGCGAGCGCAATGACTCGCAGGGCAGCGAACTGCTGATACGGTTGGCCGACGAGGATGACCCGCGGCCCATCTACGTGGCTGCATGGGGTGGGGCGAACACGCTGGCGCAGGCCATCTGGCGCGTGAAGCAGACACGTACGGCCGAGGAGCTGAAAGCCTTTGTGCGCAAGTTCCGCATCTTTACCATCACCGACCAGGACATGGACTACGCTCACCGCATGGACCGTGCCCGCAGTTCCCATCAATGGCTGCGCCAGGAGTTCAGGGACGACCTGCAGTTTGTCTGGGACGAGGGCGCCTGGCAGGAGCAGTGTGAGCTGGGTAAGCAGCACTGGGCTCTGCATCAGCAAAACATCCAGACCAAGGGTGCGCTGGGCAGTGAGTATCCTAACTATAAGTGGGGCGTGGAGGGCGACACGCCAAGCTTCCTCTACGTCATGCCCAACGGTCTGAACGATCCCGAAGACCCTCGTCAGGCTGGCTGGGCAGGCTATCACGAGCGAGGCCTCTGTCCTGACTCGCTGACCACCGCCTGGACGAGCTGGCAGGAGCCTGTGCGCAGCATCAGCGTCGGCTACAAGACCCGCTTCTATCCTGACGAGTTGAGCGACTTCATGGCCCGTATGCAGTGGGCCGCCGAGGGGCAGGGCAACCATAACCCGCAGGTCGTGGTGAACGGTCTGAAAGGGCTGCAACCCGTCCGTCTCACGGCGAAGCCTGGCACTACCGTCCGCCTCGATGCCTCGAAGACGAAGGACGCCGACGGCGACGGCCTCACATTCCACTGGTGGCAGCAGCCGGAGATAGGGACTGCCAAGGTGACCATAGACAATGCTGACCAGCCGGTAGCCGACATCCGGATACCCGCCGACGGCAGGGGAACTGCCGCCCACGTTATCTGCGAAGTCCACGACGACGGTCCCTTCCACCTCGTCTCCTATCGCCGCGTCATCCTCAGTATCCAGTAATCCGAGTGCAGCGAAGCCTCATCGAGCAAATAGTATCTACCGTGTTCGACACGGTGAATCAGTCCCGAAATCGCCCTCCAATTGAGGCGGTTACTGTAGTGTGACTGCCATCAGACCGATGACGACATCACAGGAGAGAGTGCGCAGAGTGAGCGAACGGAGCTTCTTCTGTGGGTTCAGCGGCATGGAGAGTATCTGGGCGGCACCACCGGGAATCTCGCGACCATAGACGCCCGTGATATGCAGTTCGCTGCCCAGGTCGCGGCTGACGAGGGGCTGTCCGTCGCTGCCGGCCTTGCCTAAGCAGACGCGGAGGGGTCGCGGATTGGCTGCATAGAAGGCATGACCGTCAATATAGTAGTCTTGTTCGATGGGGCACCAGTTGTCCGGATTGCGGAGCGCAAGGGTGTCACGGGTATTATCATCGTAGGTGGCAATGACAAGGCCGTTGTCAATGCGGCTCTGCATGTGGTTCGTTGAGCCTGCCATCAGCAGATGAGCCACCGAAGCGCGCACTTGCCGGGGAATATTGCCGCTGACGGGAATGACAACGCTGTCGGGATAGTTGTCCCATAGCGAGGTGTAGACAATGTTGCGGCCATGTTTCGGTGTGCGGAAAGGAATGCCCGAAAGGACGATGGCGTCTTTGTGGATGACGGAACGGAAGACGCTGTCGTTAATGTCGGCCGTCAGCTGCGGATGACACCATTCGCCGATGCCCTGCACGGGAATCTGAAGTGTGGTGGTCTGCGGACGAGGCGAGAGGTACTGGTTCTTGAAGATGTCTGAAACGTTGGCGTTGAACAGCTTGTCGAGCGCCTGAGGAGAAGAGACCTCGTCGCCCCTGAGCTGCCATTCGAGCCCCTGCTGGCGTCGTCCTCCCTTCACTATAGGATCGGTGAGCCTCATCCTGAACTCAGGCAGCTGCGCCTCAATCACCTGATGCTGCTCGCTGGTTCCCTCGACATCACGATAGCCGCCTTCTCCGCAGTCCTGGCGGATGACTATCTTCAGCGGCTGGCGGAAGTGCTGGGTTATCTCGTAGCGCTCCACTCCTTCCTTACGCGTGTATTTATATGAGAGGTAGGGCGTACGGACGGCAACGCTGTCCCACTCGCTGGGGAAGCCCGGACGAATGATGCAACGGCCGTCGAGCGCCTGGGGGATAATGCCGAAAAGACCTTGGATGATGGTGCGGGCGGAGATGCCGATGCAGTCGCCAAAGTCGCGGTAGCACTCACCACGCGCCGCATCGTAGTAACTGATTTGTCCGAAGTTGGCTGGGCACAGGCCGTAGTACATCTGATCCATCACGTTGGCCTTCAGCAGCTCGTTGCCCCACAAAGGATGGCCAGCCTCGTAGAAAGCCAGCGCCGTGTGCATCACCTCGGCAGCCGCCACATTGTTGATGCTCCAGGAATAAGGCATCCAGTTGCTTGTCGCTATGGTTTTTAGACCTGTCTTTTCCACACGGATCTGGGGAATGTGGGTCTTTACCCACTTGGTAGCCTCCCACGCCTGCTCTGGGCTACAGGCACCACAGTCGACAGGTGTGTAGACGCTCCAGACGGCAGGACTCTCATGCAGGCGTTTCAAACCCATAGCGTCCTGATACTCTGCCCACACGCCCTTGTCCTTCATCCATAGCCGCTGGTTCATGGCCTGAAGGATGGCCACTGCCTCCTGACGGTAGGGCTCCGGATTCTCGCCGATGATTTCAGCAATGCGGGCGGCCAGCTTGTTGCCCCTGTAATTATATGCCGAGGAGTGGGTGACAGCGCCCCCGTTATAATAGAGGGCGTCAGAAGCCCAGATGCAGCAGTAGGCATCATAGAGATGGTCGCCGTCAGGGTCGTAGTTACGCTTCTCCCACGCCAGATGACGGGTGATGACGGGCCACATCTTACGCATATAGGCAGAATCGGCATCGTACTGGAAGTGCCAGAGCAACTCGTCGATGTAGTTAAGGTTCATGTCGTAGTGGTGCATCTGGTCGTTGCGTTCCGGGTTGCGGCAGATGTAGCCGTTGGAATACATCTGCGTGCCCCACCGCTTCTCAGCCCGTGCAAGGTTCAGGGTTGAGTCCTGCGCGGGATGCGGGATGGTGGCTTCAACGTTGGTCACCTGACTTTTGGCGTAGGCATCGAAATGGCTGACGGCACGGTCGTTCCATCCCAAGACATCGCCCACGTAAGCAGCCCTCCAACCGGCCAAGGGCATTCGCCAGCCAACGCAGCCGTGCAGCCAGGTCTTTCCGTCCCAGTCGCCGTCGGCGGCAAAGGCCAGAGCGGGGCCCAGGGTATTGATATAGGGATCAGGGGTCTCAAACTTGATGCGTTCGGAGAGCTGCCCGTTATACAATACAGCCTTCATGAACAACGCTCTTGCCTCATCATCGCTATAATTCGTTATCTGATTAATACTGTCAATGACAAAGAACGTCTCGTGACCGCCCTTCCACGAGGCAGTCTTCAAGTCGCTCTTGTCAGCAGCTGCCTCGAACACGCCCGGCTTATCCGCACCGATGTCACCGTTGCGGTGCAACTTAGGATTGGCAATGGCACAGACCTCAGCCTGAAACAGTGGTGGGGTGGGGAAATGGCGGTCGTCGAACAGCCAAACCGCCCCCTCCCGATCAGGCAGCGCCACCACTTGCAAGGCCAGCTCAGCCTGATCACCCCAACGCTTATCACGTAGGCTATAGATGCGCATACCGTTTACATAGCTGGCCTTACAATAGTCGGTAGAGTCGAGCGGTACATGATTAACAGAGAAGCTGACATTTCTGTGATGGTTCTTCTTCACTACGGCAAACACAGGACGGTCGCTCGTTTCTAGCCGCCAGTCAGTCCAACCTCCATAGAGGGCACGGGTGTAGCGGTTCGTACCGTTCACACAGACAAAGGCGTCACCTTCAGGATAGTACTGCTGGGTGCGGCTCATGCCTATCTTGTCAAGGTTATAGGACGTAGACTCAATGAAGTCGCCCACTTTCTGCTGCTGAGCAAAGGATATCAAGGAGGCAAGGAGTAACAGAAGAATAACCAATTTTCTCATCATGCTGCAAAGATACGAAATAATTATGAATTACGAATTACGAATTACGAAATAATTACGAATTACGAATTACGAATTACGGAATAATTATGAATTACGAATTACGAATTACGAAATAATTATGAATTACGAATTACGAATTACGAAAGAAAAAACCGACTGTCTCCCGACAATCGGTTTCCTAAAAAACAAACTACTTAAAAACTAATCTACTAAAACAAATCAAAAAAATATCTATTTATTTCTGAATTCTGTACTATCTTGTCCTAATTGGCTGCAAAGATAGGGAGAAAAACGATATGTTCAAAGCATTTGAGACGAAAAAGTATTGATTTAAGTCAAAAAGTGCATAAAAAAGTACATTTGAGCCCATTAACCCTTCCACTTTTGTTATCTACGGTTTGCAAACGGAAGAAAAAAACGGTGAAAAAGTTGGACGCTTCAAAAAATGTAATTACCTTTGCGCCAAAAATACAAAAAGAACATCATCATAGCAAATGGACAAGAAATTTCATGCCCACTCGGCCATCTTCCTCGCCAACACGATCTTCGGCCTCGGCGTTCCCGTCACCAAGCTCTTGCTTGACCATTGGGTTACCCCCATGGGTTACATGGCCTCACGGTCGCTTGGCGCAGCTTTAGTATTCTGGATCATCGCCGCTTTCCTTCCCAAGGAGAGGGTAGAGCGCAAAGACCTCATCACTATCCTGTTAGGCGGTCTGCTTGGCTTTGTCGTTTCGCAGACGCTGACGGCTGAGGCACTCAACTACACCAGTCCCGTCTATTTCTCGCTCATTGCCACGCTGACACCTGTGGCCACCATGCTTGTAGCCGCACTATTCATCGGGGAGAAGATCACGTCATTGAAGTTTGTCGGCGTTTTGCTTGGTATCGGCGGCGCCGTGCTGATGGTGATGATGAGCCAGACGCTGGGTTCCGGCTCGAACGACCTCTTGGGCATCTCGCTGGCTATCCTCAGCGTGCTCACCTGGGCCATCTATCTGATTATCACGCGCCACGTGGCAGAGAAATACTCGCCTGTCACGCAGATGAAATACGTGTTCCTCATCTCCGCCATCGTCACCGTACCCCTGGCCCTGCCAGAGTTGCCGCAGAATGCACTCTTCACCTCGGCTGTTGCCTGGGACGGCGTGGCTGAAATGCTCTTCATCGTTCTCGGTGCCACCGCCTTAGGCTATTTCCTAATTCCCTTTGCCATGAAGTACCTGCAGGCTACCACCGTCAGCATCTATACCAATCTGCAACCTGTCATCGCCTCGCTCGTAGCCATTATGATTGGGCAGGACATACTGACATGGGACAAGCCCGTAGCGGGCATCCTCGTCCTGCTCAGTGCCTATATTGTCACCATAGCAGCAAGCAAGGCTCAAAAGGCTAAAGGGTAAAGTGAATAGTGAATAATTCCTTGCGTCCAGCTGGTAGCAAGCGGCAAAGCCGAGCGCCTTCGGGAGTACCATCTGGTGAGAGGTTAGAAAATGAAACTGAGCGTCATCATCCCCGTCTACCGCACAGAGGCCACCTTAGGCCGCTGCCTGCAGAGTGTTGTCAGTCAGCCATTGACCGACATGGAGGTGTTGCTCGTTGATGACGGGTCGCCCGACAACTGCCCACAGCTTTGCGACGAATGGGCACAGCGGGATGCGCGCATCCAGGTGATACACAAGGAGAATGGGGGACTGAGCGACGCCCGCAATTCAGGTTTGGAACTGGCTGAGGGCGAATATGTCACCTTCATTGACTCGGATGACTACTTGGATGAGAACACGCTACCCACCATTATGGAAGCTATCGGTGACAGCGACCTGCTGGAATATCCGGCCTTGCTACACGACGGTTCTCCAAAGCCAGAAATGCTGATGCTGACAGACAGGATCTTTTCCTCCCCCACAGACTACTGGCTCGAAGGGCAGGCCTACCTACACACCTATGCCTGGAACAAAATCTACCGCCGCAGCCTATTCCGCAGCGTAAGGTTCCCTGTGGGACGCATCTTCGAGGATGCTTACACTTTACCTCGCCTACTTCATCAGCAGCCACGGATAGCTACCACTACTCGCGGGCTTTACCACTATACCCATAACCCCATGGGCATCACAGCTACCGCTCAAGGACCACAGCTGGCTCAATTACTTGACGCGCATCTGAGCAGCGGAATGCCGATGGATGACTGCTACTACATGCACCTGCTCAACATCCAGATGGATGTCTGCGAACTGACAGGACAGCCCCCTCGACTTCCCTTCCGCCACGTGAAGCTGATGAGCCAACACCTCAACAGTAAGCAACGTTTAAAGGCATTTGCCCAAAATCTATTAGGAATCAATAAGATATGCAGCATCAGCAAAACCATACACCAGCTGCGCCGTTAGTCAGCTTCATCGTTGCCTACTACGACCTACCACCCCAATTGCTGCGCCAATGCGTGGATAGCATATTGGCTTTAGCCTTGGAGACATCCGAGCGCCAGTTGATTATCATTGATGACGGATCGCCCAATAGTCCACTCGAAAGTATCTCCGACTATCTGGACGAGGTTGTCTACATACGCCAGCAGAATGGTGGACTTAGCGAGGCACGCAATACAGGCCTGCGCATAGCCGAAGGCGAATATATCCAGTTTGTGGATGCAGACGACTATTTGCTGAAGCATCCCTACGAACAATGTCTCGACCTGATGCGAACGCAACATCCCGACGTCGTCATGTTCGACTTCACTACTATTGACAGGAATACGGAGCAAGGGGCAGACATCAAGCTCCAAACTCCAACGTCTGGTGCCGAATACCTGGCTCACAACAACCTGCGTTCCACGGCCTGTGGCTATCTATTCCGGCGGTCCATCCTCGGCGGGCTTCGCTTCACCCCCGGAATATACCATGAGGACGAGGAGTTTACGCCACAGCTGCTACTGCGAGCCGAAAGCATCTGTTCTGCCGACACCAAGGCCTACTACTACCGCCAGCGTCCGCAGTCCATCACCTCTGCCACCGACGTCCGTACCACCCTTCGACGACTTGGCGACTGCCGCCTTGTCATCAGCAAGCTGGCTAATCTTGCCGACAAGTTGCCCGTGGCTGAGCGTCAAGCTTTGCAAAGACGGGTGGCACAACTGACTATGGACTATATCTATAACGTTATTGTCCAGACGAAGTCGCAACACTACTTAGACCGAAAGCTCAGCAGTCTGCAGCGTGAAGGACTCTTTCCCTTGCCCGACCGCGACTACACCTTGAAATACCAATGGTTCAGGCGTCTCACAAACAGCAGCATGGGACGCGCACTGCTCCTACGTGTACTACCTAAGATGAGCAAAGAAAGGTAACAGCCGATGAGAATACTACTGATAGGAGAATACAGTAACGTACACTGGACGCTCGCCGAAGGGTTGCGCCAGCGGGGTCATCAGGTTACCGTCATCTCGAACGGCGACTTCTGGAAGGACTATCCGCGCGACATTGATGTCAGCCGGCAACCCGGAAAGCTCGGCGGACTGCGCCTCTTGGCACGTATACTCGCACTCCTGCCCCGCCTGCGGGGTTACGACGTCGTACAGTTCATCAACCCCATGTTCCTTGAACTCAAAGCCGAACGCCTCTTCCCCGTCTACCGCTATCTGCGCCGGCACAACCGGATTGCAATATTAGGTGCCTTCGGCATGGATTATTACTGGGCGGCTGTCAATACCGACGAACGCCCCCTGCGCTATAGCGACTTCAATATCGGCGACACCATCCGCCACGATGAGACGGCAGAGCGGGAACGACAAGACTGGATCGGTACTCACAAGGAACGGTTGAACCGCATGATGGCTGAGGACTGTGACGCCATCGTGTCAGGACTCTATGAGTATCATGCCACCTACACCCTGAAATACCCGGCGAAGACCCGCTTCATCCCATTCCCCATTAAACCCCAGAAAGGAGTCGGAACTGAAGAAGAAACAGAACGGCTTCCTCTCAAGCTCTTCGTCGGCATCAGCCGCGGGCGCTCTGCATATAAGGGTACAGACATCATGCTACGTGCTGCCCAAGACATCCAGAAGAAATATGCTGACCGGGTGGAGCTACGTGTGGCAGAAGGTGTGCCTTTCGAGGAATACAGGAAAATGATGGACGGTGCAGACGCCATCCTCGACCAGCTCTACTCCTATACCCCCTCCATGAACTCTCTGCTGGCTATGTCGAAAGGCATTATCTGCATAGGAGGAGGCGAACAGGAGAACTACGATATACTTGGCGAACAAGAACTGCGTCCCATCATCAACGTCCAGCCACACTACCAGAGCGTCTACGACGAGCTGGAACGGCTCATACTGCATCCGGAAGCCATTTCAAGGCTGAAGCGGGAAAGCATAGAGTACGTCAGCCGCCACCATGACTACCTGAAAGTAGCCCAACAGTACGAGCTGCTCTATAAAGAGCTGGCAGACAATAAGGCGAAATAGGTCTTAACGCGTCTTCTCAAACCATTCGTGGAACATTCCTGTGGGAATGCCTCGTTTGACAGCCTCCTCTAATGTCTGGCGCGCCTCATCATTGCGACGGAGCGTCAGCAGGACATCCACCTTGGAAACGACGTAGTCAGCATTAAGGGGGCGGCGGGAGATGGCCTCGTCCCAATCGTAGAGTGCGACATCATACTGTCTGCGCGAGGTCTCGTAGGCAGCACGGGCAGCATAGCAGACTGCGGAATCAGGATATTGCTGGACAAGAAGATTATAATGGTCGAGTGCATCCATGGAACGCCCCATCTTCTCGCAGACCATAGCCAGCCCCAGGCGGGCTTCCAAGTGACGGGGCTGTAGACGAAGAAGGGCCTGATAGTCCTGAAGAGCCAGCGGATAACGGCGCAGGTTGGTATAGCAGTATGCACGGAAGAACAGTGCTGCGAGGTTCTGGGCATCGAGCTTGAGAACTTCTCCGTATTCCTCTACCGCATAATCCCATTGCCCCAGTTCAATGTTGACCGCAGCCTTCTTCAAACGCAAGTCTGTTGACTGCGGATGCAGCCTGATCTCACGGGAGAGCGAGTCAAGCTGCTGGCGCAAAGACTGTTGCTGTGCGAAACAGGCGGTGAATGGGCATAAAGCCACCAGCACGACAACCAACCTTTTGTAAAACTCCATTCTATTCATCATCTATCTTTACATACTCCGGACGACCGTCAGGTTTCTCTGTGACAATACGGACATTGCGGAATTCCACGTTGCGGGCGTGACGAACGAAAAAGCCACGGGCAGGCAGTATGCCCCACATGATGGCCTCTGGATAATCCTTTTCCTTCTCATCTGCAGGAACAGCGACGGCCTGCTGCCCGCCCGCGTGTCGAATTGTAATGTCGGAAAGGCTGATGTCTTCCACTGGGTGACCTGGCAACCCCGTGATGGAACAGCCTGTAGGCCCTGCACCGATAATGCTTATCTGGGAAAGGCGGACGCCACGGATGGTTCCTACCTGAGTGACTGGGACATCTGCTGCGTATGGACGGGCACGATTGCCTAATCGGATGAAGATGGGCGACTCAGTACCTTCCACCGAGATGTTCTGCACAAGCACATTCTCCAAGATGCCGCCATCAGTAATCTCCAAAGAGACGGCAGAAGTGCCGCGACGGGATTCATGACCGAAGAACTGGCTGCTCTGATCCTTGGAGGGTTTAACCACACAGCCCTGAATGACGATGTTGCGGAATCCACCGTTGGTCTCCGTGCCAAGCTTGATACCATTGCAATGACTACTGATGATACAGTTCTGGATGGAGATGTTCTCGCAGAGGCGCGGAGAGGTGCTCTTGAGGGTAATCCCGTCGTCGTCGCTGTCAGCCAGCATTTCGCTGACTGTCACGTCGTGGCAGCCGTCGAGGTCAAGGGCATCGTTGTTATAGTTATTACGGTTAAAAACCTTGATGCCTCGTATCTGCAAGCGGTCACATGCCAGATAATGTTGCATCCAGCATCCGGAATTGCGAAGAGTGAGGTCGTGGATGCGAATATCCTGACTCTGGATGAAGCGCAACAGATGTGGACGGGTAATGCCCTCATCGTTCCATGAGAGCTTCGGGAAGGCTGCCCCACGACCGTCGATGATGCCAAAGCCCGTGAGTGACACGTCACAGACAGAGTCGGCATAGATGAGCTGAACGGTGGCACCACCCGTACGCAAGGAGCGATAGGTAGAGACCTGAGGCTGATAGTCGCTCAGACGGGTACTGCCATAGAGGACAGCCCCTGACTCCAAGTGAAGATTCACATGACTACGCAGGACAATAGTCCCGATTTTGTAGCTGCCAGTAGGAACAAGTACGCGTCCTCCGCCATGAGCCGAGCATTCGTCTATTGCCTGCTGGATGGCCGTCGTGCTCAGCACGGTAGTATCGTTCCTTGCACCATAGTCAAGGATGTTATAGTCGGCAGCGTGGGTAACATGACATACTGCCAGACCACAAAACAGGAGGCACCATCTCATAAGCTATTTCTTTTCTTCCGGCTTCAGATACTTGCTGCCCGTCTGACGAACAAGCTGCTGGCGGAAAGCCTCAGGATAACCGGGACGTGTCACCCTTGCGCCAAGACCATACTTGGAGCGCAGGAAACTGCCGTTGCCGTCAACGGGACGCACGGCCATATCATTGTGGCGGACAATCAGGTAATAGGCCAGCTCCTTCCAACGTTTCAGCATTTCGTCGGCCTTCTGACAAGTGTATTTCGTGAGGAACTCTGTACGTTCTGCAGGATTATCTATCTTCACTGCCTCATCTTCTAC
Source organism: uncultured Prevotellaceae bacterium (assembly GCA_900318585.1). Classification (GTDB taxonomy): domain Bacteria; phylum Bacteroidota; class Bacteroidia; order Bacteroidales; family Bacteroidaceae; genus Prevotella. Next base: position 6,907 of record ONKY01000140.1, on the reverse strand, counting down.
TGCCTTCTGCCGGGCGAAATAGCTCTGCTCCAATGAGTCGCGTACTTGCTGCAAGTCAGGGAACATAACGCTATAGCGGGGATATACCATGTTCGACACCCAGTTCTCCACCCAGAAGGCGTTGTCCATTGAGAAGGTAACGTCGTCAGCTCCACGACCACTGTAGCAGTCGGGCTGACGGGTAGTGCAGCAATAGACAGGCGTATAGGCTACCATATTGCCGTCGTCATTACCGAACCAGAAGCAGCCGCCCACCTCGCGTGGCAGCCACGAACGCATCTGGGATACAAATGTCCAGGCTGTCTGCTGCGTCGAAGTGGGACGCTCATTGAAACACTTCTTGCCGTCTGCCTCAAAATAGAGGGGCGTCACACGATAGGGCATCTGCCAGATACCACCGCCAATGTCTTCCTTTTGCTGAGAAGAGGCCGACACATCAAAAGGTGTGCCCTCATAGTGGTCGCGCATAGCTGCCTGCACATCCTGTACGGTCAGCAGACGGTTGGGCTTTACCCACAGGGGCAGCGGCTCAGCATCAGCGTCAATACCTTCTGCCCAAGGCAGGTAAAGGTCCATGCCGTCGGCATAGCGACGGAAGAACTGCCACACACGGGCATCACAGATGCGGCGTCCGGAGAAGTCGGGTGCAGCGTATGCGGCGTTGTAACTGAAATCGGCGTCCTTACCATCAAACCACCCCATTGTTCGGGCGTATCTCACCACATTCTTCGACCACAGCACAGTCTCTTGTCCCTTCTTCTGCTTCTTCTGGGGCATGAACTTCGTGATGCGGCTTTGGTTGGCATGACCGCAGATCATGTCATCGGGCACTCGCATGGCTACCCATACTGTACGTTCCTTCGAGACGGAACGGTCCGAGGCGCAGCCCATCATCTCCATGATCCACGCCTCGTTGGGGTCGCAGATGGTGAAGGTCTCGCCCTCAGAGCAATAGCCGTACTGCTCTACGAGCGAAGTCATCACGCTGATAGCCTCGCGAGCCGTCTTGGAGCGCTGCAGGGCAATGTAGATTAAGGAGCCATAGTCTATGATGCCTGTCGTATCCACCATCTCCTCACGACCACCGAAAGTAGTTTCTCCTATGGTGACTTGCCATTCGTTGGTGTTACCGATGACATTATAGGTCTCAGGAGCTTCCGGTATTTCACCAAGGTATTTGTTTGTATCCCATTCATAAATCTTTCTCATCTCTCCAGGCTGGTGCTTCGCTGCCGGGAAGTGGTAAAGATACATGAAAGCCCCATAGCTGTCGGCATTATACGAACAAATGACGGAACCGTCGGCGGAGGCTTTCTTGCCTACGATAAAATTGGTACATGCTATGGCACCCGTTGCTGCCATCAGCACGAAAGAAAGGATAATTTGTCGTTTCATATTAATAGGTAATTGTTGTTTCGTAAGTTTGAGTATTATTCCGATTATCTGTTACGGAAAAGACCAGTTGATGGCTCTTCCCTGTCTTGGGGAGCCACGTCTCCCGCAGGTCGCACACAAAGGAGGAAGACTTTTCGATAGCATCGAACACCACGAAGCGCCCATCAATGGAAGCTGTCCACGAGGCTATTCCCGACTCTGCATCATAGCTGCTGATGACGATACGCTCACCAAGAGAGATAGGATTTATGCGTGGCGCCTTGTCGTCGTATGCCAGCTCATACCATTCGCCTAATTCACGCAGGCGGCCAGTCACCCAACCGTCGTTATAATCACCGCCCATGAACTTTCCGTTTGAAGTGACATATAGTTTTGAAGAATCTTCTACCGGACATTGCACATAGATTGATACCTTTCCATCCGTAATAAGTGGCAGGGAGCAATCATGGAAGCAATACATGTCGGAAAAAGCATTCAGCTGGTTACACTCCTTGACAGAGGGACGCAGACAGAAGTCACGAGCCAGCGAACCGTATGGGACGACAAGCTGCATACCAGGTTGGCTATAGGTGTTCGTCTGATTCCAATGGAAGACGGGACCTTCCCCTTGGGTGCCCACATTCCCCGCTGTAGGAGCTGGATACGGCTTTCCTGTAACGACAAACGAGTAATGTGACTCATTTCCCTTGTAGTCACGGAGGATATATTCCAGGTGATAATCACGCTCTTCAGAGAAATCAATCACACCGCGCTGCTCATCAGCGTGGAGAATGGGCAGACCGTTGCCTGGCTCAACGAAAGAGCGCATATACCAGACGCGATGGTGCAGCCAGTAATCATAGTCGCCCCAGGAATTGACAAGGCGTGTCAGTTCCACGGGAATGCGGTCAATATCACTATGAAACACTTCACGCCCATCGACCATGAGAATCGTCTGGCGTACGCCGTAATGATTATAGCTTTCCTGCATGTAGTCGTCGGCATAGAGCGCAAAGCCTATCCTGCCCCAGGCTGTGAAGGAGCGGGACAGCTGATGAGAGGGGAAACCGAATACCTGTTTCCCACGCCCGCCGTTGAAGCTGCTGCCTGCATCTGTGGGGCAAGCCATAAAGCCATGTGCCCGAGGGGGGACGGTATCATTAATAAATTCCGACAGATAGTGATAAGGATCAAGCATGTCCCATGTACGGGTATCATGCATTTCAAGATGCAGGTGAGGTGCGGTGGAGTGCCCGGTATTGCCACTGAGCGCAATAAACTGCCCCTGCGAAACGGGGACGTCAAGGGGTGAAAAACGTGCGTCGGCTACACAGGTCTCATGTGTGTACTGGTAGCGTCGCAGTGCTGCCTTGATACGGGGTGAGAACGACTTCAGGTGGCAATAGACTGAAGTCTGGCCGGACGGATGGGTAATATAGACCGCATTGCCAAAGCCGTAGAGCCCTACGGTGACACGGCTGACGTATCCGTCAGCAATAGAGTAGATGTGCTTACCCTCTACTCCGTCTGTCTTCACGTCAAGCCCTCCATGAAAATGGTTGGGACGGGGTTCGCCGAAGTTTCCCGCCAGTGAAATCGGATAATCCACTGGCGGGCTGAAAATGCTGAGAAGTATGCCTAAGACAGTACTTAACATGCCTCGTGTATGCCTAAGATACTTAACATGCCTTGAAACTCATGTCAAGCCCTTTTACGGAATGGGTAAGCGCACCAACGCTGATGAAGTCTACTCCCTGCTCGGCATAATCGCGGATGGTATCATAGGTAATACCGCCGGACGATTCCGTCTCATATCGGTGGTCAACTATTTCAACGGCCCGTTTCGTATCGGCAACAGAGAAATTGTCGAGCATGATCCGATCCACACCACCATGATCCAACACCTGCTGCAGCTCGTCGAAGGAGCGGACCTCAATCTCTATCTTCAGGTCAAGGTTCTGCTCTTTCAGATACGCATGACAACGGTCAATGGCATTGGTGATGCCTCCTGCGAAATCCACATGGTTGTCCTTCAGGAGAATCATGTCGAAAAGACCGATACGGTGATTGCAACCACCGCCAATCTTCACGGCCTGCTTCTCCAGCATACGCATACCAGGAGTGGTCTTGCGAGTGTCAAGCACCCGAGTACCAGTACCCTTGAGCCGCTCAACATATCTGTTTGTCATCGTGGCGATGCCGCTCATGCGCTGCATGATATTCAGCATCAGGCGCTCCGTCTGAAGCAGGGAACGCACCTTTCCGCTGACCACCATCGCTATGTCATCTTTCTTCACGCGGCTGCCGTCGCCCATCAGCACCTCCACCTGCATTTCAGGGTCAAAACGGTGGAACACCTCCTTAGCTATCTCCACGCCAGCCAGTATGCCATCCTCCTTGATGAGCAGGTGGCTCTTGCCCATAGCATCCTCAGGGATGCAGCAGAGAGTGGTATGGTCGCCGTCGCCGATGTCCTCGGCAAACGACAGGTCGATAAGCCTGTCAACCAGTTCGTCAACGCTCAACATAAGAATAATTATGAATTATGAATTATGAATTAGGAATTATGAATTACGAATTATGAATTACGAATTACGAATTATGAATTACGAATTACGAATTACGAATTATGAATTACGAATTGTGCATTATGCATTGTGCATTGATGATTGTGCATTGTGCATTGACCATTACTCATCAAAAAGGTAAATGCCCACGCCGATGCGCAGCCCGTAGCTGGAGTAGTCGAAGTCCTTGGTCGAGAGGTTGAAGTACAGCTCAGGCTCCACGGTGACCGTACGGTTCAGGAAGAAGGCATAGCCCACCGACACGTTAGGCTGGAAGTCCAGGTCGTTGGTCATGTTGGCCAAACGGACACCAGCACCGAGGAACACACCGTTCTGCTCGATGTAGTAGCGAGCGCCCGCACCGAGATTAAGGACGCCGTCGGAGTGCTCATAATAATTATAGCCCAGCTCTCCGTAGGCCAGGATATTGTCCATCAGCATGTAACCGCCTTTGGCGCTGAGATCCACGTGGAAGGTCTTGTTGGCGCTGCCGATGTCGAAGCCCGACATGGAGGCACCGACGAATACTTTCCCCTGTCCGAAGGGAGGCGTGTCGTAAGTGTACTGGGCGTTGGCAGCTGTAACGGCCGCCAGGCCGAGAATCATGGTTAAGAGAATCTTTTTCATAGCAATGATTAATTATTATTTATACTTATAATGAATTATGAGTTATGAATTGTTTTTTTTATACCACACCGAGAACCAAATGATGGCAGCGAGTAAGCAGATGAGACCGTACCAATAGCCGGAATCACCCAGACCAAGCGCCTGCTTCGATACGAAGAACCAGGTGGAGCACACGGTGGTCATAAACAGCGCAGGAATGAGCGTCAACCAGAAGCACTTCTTCTCACGCGTCAAGTAGACGGTGAGCGTCCAGAGAGTGAACACCGAGAGTGCCTGATTCGACCAGCCGAAGTACTGCCAGATGGTGTTGAAGCCGTCAGGATTCTCAATCTGCCAGATGAGCATGGCGATGGAACAGGCAAACATAGGTATGCAAATCATCAGACGCTTCACAATGGGGCGCTGGTTCATCTTCAGCCAGTCAGCCACAATCAGTCTGCCCGAGCGGAAGGCGGTGTCGCCGCTGGTAATGGGCGCTGCCACCACGCCGAGCATAGCCAGGATAGCACCAGCTACGCCAAGCCAGTCATTGCACACCAAGTTCACCACTGCAGGTGCCGAGGTGTGGAATCCCGCGGTGGCACCCTGTATCAGTTCGTAGCCAGGAGCGGGATTGCCATAGAAGAACCATGACGAGACGGTAGCCCAAATCAGCGCCACGATGCCCTCGGTAATCATTGCACCGTAGAAGATGGGGCGTCCCATCTTCTCGCTCTTCACGCAGCGAGCCATCAGCGGGCTCTGCGTAGCGTGGAAGCCTGAGATGGCACCACAGGCAACCGTGATGAACAGTGCCGGGAAAATGGCATCCGTCCATTTGTCGGGCTCTGTAGCAGCTCCCATATTATAGAAATTCGTCCACAGCTCGGGCAGCGTTGGCCAGTGCAGGATCAGCCACACCATCAGCGCGCCAGCCATGAACAGCAGCGAGAAAGCAAACAGCGGGTATATCTTGCCAATAATCTTGTCGATGGGCAGCATCGTGGCGATGATGTAATAGCAGAAGATGATGACTACCCACATCATGGTATCACCGCCAATGCTGTGCAGAATCTCGGCGGGCGAATACACAAAGACCGTTCCCACCATGATGAGCAGCAGCACCGTGACCACCAGCATGACCGACTTCGTTGCCTTACCCAGGTACTTGCCGATAAGCTCGGGCAGACCAGCACCACCGTTCCTCATCGACAGCATACCGCTCAGATAGTCGTGCGTAGCGCCGGCGAAGATACAGCCGAATACTATCCACAGATAGGCCACGGGGCCGAACTTCGCGCCCATGATGGCACCGAAGATGGGACCTGTGCCCGCAATGTTAAGAAACTGGATCATGAAGATCTTCCACGACGGCAGGACGATGTAGTCCATTCCGTCGGCCTTGCTGACAGCGGGTGTCACCCGGTTGTCAGGCCCGAACACCCGCTCCACAAACCGTCCGTAGAGCAAGTAACCCAAGATAAGAGCCATCAGGCTCACTACAAATGAAATCATATTTTGACAGAATTTTAGAATGCAAAGATAATACTTTTTATTCGAGAAACAAAAAATAATCCGAAATTACATACCTTTGAATAAAAAATAACCCATATTTAACATTTATATTGCTGCTGTTTTGTCCAAATATGAATGTTTTTCCGAAAGATTTCGTAAATTTGCAGCCGCATTACCCAGCACCGATACAGCGTACTCGTTCTCGTACTTTCCGCCCAGTTCCTTCAGCACCAGGTTGCGCTTGTTCAGCTGACCCGTTTCGCTCTTCTCACTCTTCACGGAGAACATCTCTCCACTCTTGACTACTTTTAAAATCTTTGTTTGCATTTTATCGTTGTCAACCGCTACCCGAAGCCTCACCGCCTGCGCTTCTTTGTCGGATTGACGATGCAAAGATACGTAATAATATTGGCGGTAGAATGGTTTTCAGAGTGGGCTGTTCTGACTTGCTCTGACTTGTTCTGAATTGTTCCGAATTGTTCCGAATTGTTCTGCTCTGTTCACCGCAGAGCACAAAAAAGCATCGTTTGCCAATAGCGACGAAGTCCACAAACCCGGGAAAAGGGACAACAAAAAGCAGGAAAGCAGACAACCAGCTCAGAGAGACAAGTCAACCAAATCCGTACGGGAAAGACACTTTGTCAGATTTCAGTTTTCAGTTTTCAGTTTTTAAAATGGGTGGGTGGTAGAGGTCCAGAAAATGTAAAAATATTTTATTATTATATATAATATATATATTATATATAATAATACTCTTATCAGGCCTTGGGTGGGGGTAGGAAAATAAAAACTGAAAACTGAAATCTGAAATACGTCACTGCTGTCAAAAATCAAAAGTGCACTTT
>ONKY01000065.1 GCA_900318585.1 uncultured Prevotellaceae bacterium | reverse complement strand
GAGCTCCAAAGTAGCCACGGGTGAGCTTCAAAATTCTCTTACGCTTTGCTCTTGATGCAACGTGATTTACTGATCTTGGCATAGTTTCTTTGTACTTTTAAATGTTAGACAATAGGGTTAGCGGAGACACAACAGGTCGCGCACCTGCTTCATGTTGCTGTTGTCAACGATAGCCTGATGCACCAGATTACGCTTCTGTTTCTTCGTCTTCTTTGTGAGAATGTGGCTGTGGTAAGCGTGATGTCTCTTAACCTTACCTGTTCCGGTGAACGTGAATCTCTTCTTCGCTCCGGAGTTTGTCTTTACTTTTGGCATTGTTTTTAATTTTTAATGTTTAATATTTATTTTAAATACCCGACGGCTACGCATATACCGGGCGCGCCATCTTTTCTTTTCAACTTTAACCTTTCGGCTTTAATCTTCATTCCCTTCCGTCTCCGTCAGCTTCTTCAGGGCATCGGCACTGATCTTGGCGTTGGCGAACAGACCGCCGTTAGCAGGCGTATCTACATCAATCTCTTCCATCTCGGGCTTTGCCAACTGCTTGCCAGCCTCCTTGGCCTCACCCTCACCAGCCTTCAGCTTCTCGCGGTCGCGTGCCTGCTGACTCTTCTTCGTGGAGCCGCCAGTCTTCTTCGGAGCCAAGTAGAGGAACATCTTCTTGCCCTCAAGCGACGGCATTGACTCTACCTTACCCCACTCCTCCAGATCGTTGGCAAACCTGAGCAACAGCACTTCGCCCTGTTCCTTGAAGAGGATGCTACGACCACGGAAGAACACGTATGCCCTCACCTTGTTGCCGTCCTCTAAGAATTCCTTAGCGTGCTTGAGCTTGAACTGATAGTCGTGCTCGTCGGTCTGGGGGCCGAAGCGGATTTCCTTCACCTCCACCTTCACCTGCTTAGCCTTCATTTCCTTGGCTCGTTTCTTCTGCTGGTAGAGGAATTTTGAATAGTCGATGATGCGACAAACAGGCGGGTTGGCATTGGGCGAAATCTCCACGAGATCAGCCTCTTGCTGACGCGCCAAGTCGAGCGCCTGACGGATTGGCATCACTGTCGATCCGCCCTCGCTGACGATGCGGACTTCACGTACGCGTATCTGTTCATTTACGCGGTACTGGTTCTTTATTTTGTCATTCTTCATCAACTATTATTAGTTTGATTTTCAAAAATCGGCTGCAAAATTACTACTTTTCAGTGAATTAACAAAATTTTTCGCCACTTATTTTTCTTTTTTCTCCCTCTTAGCTTCCAAGGCAAACGTTTTGTACAGCGACAGGCACGAACCCACGGAAAGGAGTAAAATGCCAAGTGACTATTTGAGCTTGGGCTTCAGCTCGTCGGGCGAATCGTTCGTAAACATATTGACCGGCGGTGCTTGGCGAGTGAAGAAATGGGTGATGACCTCGGGCTGAAGCGTAAGCTGCGGCTGGAAGTCGGCGCTCTGCATGTAGTCAAGGATGGCGTGACGCATCTGACGGGCTACGATACGGCGGTCGAGGTCAGTCTGCAGGTCCATCGTTGTCATCAGTAGGCGACCTTTCAGCACACGTGCCTCGATGAGCATTCCGAGTTTTCGGGAGACATGCCAGGTGTCGATGGGCTGGATGGGCGGCTGGTAGTCGGCAGGCAGCTCGCGGAGGTTCATCACCTGGGCGCGGTTCAGCAGCTCCCACCAATTCAGGTTCGACCAGGAGTCCGTGGGGAAGCCGTGGCGGAAGAGGGGGTGCGACTTCTCAATGTAGGCACCGGTGGTGTGGGGCGGCCGCATCTTAAACCACGACGTGTTCCAGAACACGGGCAGGTAATGCTGCACCACGTCACTGCCTAACTTGATCTTTCCGGCAGCCAGCAGCAACACGTCGCCGCCCTTGGCCAGCACGTCAAGTGCCCGCTGGTCGAGGGTGTCGGTAATGTGTAATTGTTCACTATTCACTATTTCCTTTTCCCTTTCCGGGTACACCCAGAAGTCCCACGTGTTCTGGAACCGGCCGGAAATCTGGACGGCAAGGGTGAGTTTCTGGGGGGCGCTGATGCTGTCGAGGGGGAAGCGGATGGTGCCGAACGGGAAGTTCTTGCCGATGGGCATCTTCCCAGGCTTTGGCAGCACCCCTTGAGTACAGACGCTGTCTTTCTCGTTCTTAATATAATAGGTAAGGTTGATGCCTGTCAGGGTGGCGAAGGTGGCATTGTAGCCCTCAATGGGTACCTCAAGCGTATCGCTGTTGGTATAGACAAACTTCGGGAAACGGGCCAGCGATACGAGAGGCCCACAGAACGAACGCCACTCTACGGCATTGGTGTAGCCTTTCTCCTGCCAGTGAACGTTGAGCGGTCCGACGAGGGCGGTGCCCTGCCCGCTGTAGTCGTTGAGGCTGAGCAGCTGGAAACCGGCGTAGTCCCTGGTTCGCAGATTGCGCTCTATCTCATACTTGTAGCAGAGTGCCTGCAGCTTGCCGCTTGCCATGAGGAAGTTTTCAGCCTGTGACTCCATGCCATTGTCGCGGAGCAGGTCACGGAATATCTCAAAGTTCTTGGCCTTATAGACACCGGTGTACTGGGGTATCTCCTTGAAATCGGGGAAGGCGCACCACTGCCCCTGCTCGTGGGCAATGATGGGCGACTGGTTGGGTAGGCCCTTCCCGTCCGTTCCTGAAGGAGTGAGGGGCTTGTAGTTACGGGGGTACTCTATCTGGTCGTAGTAGTCATCATCGCTGTGTGGGGCGCGCTTGTCCCAGTCCAGTCCGCGTGCACCCCCCTTGACATGATACTGCGAACCGTCATCCCACGCCCAGCCGCCGCCGACGCTGGCACCACAATAGACACGGGTGGAGTCGTACTGATGCATCTGCTTCACCCAGTCGTTGCAATAGCTCACCCAGTCACCTGCCGGCTCGTTGCCTGCTGCCATCATCAGGAACGACGGATGGTGGCCGTACTCGTCGACGATGCGGCGCGACTCCTCCAAGAGGTACTGGTCAATATTCTGTCCCCTACGCAGCTTCACGCCGTGGTTAGGCCACGACGGTCCTTCAGGCTGGAGGTAGACGCCCAGCTCGTCGGCAGCCTGGAAAGCGGCGTCGGGCGGGCAGTAGCTATGGAAGCGCACATGGTTCAGCCCGTAATCCTTGCACTTCTTGAGCACCTTGAGCCACGACTCCTTGTCAGTCGGCGGGTAGCCAGTCTCAGGGAAGCAACAGTTCTCCACCGTACCGCGCAGGAAGAGTGGACGTTCATTAATGTAGAACTGGCGGTCCTTGATGGTGACATAGCGAACGCCGAAGTCCTTCTCTACCAGCTCGTCACCCACATGGACGTAGAGTCTGTAGAGCTGAGGCGTGAACTCATCCCACATCTTGATGTTATCAAAGAGATAGAAGGTGAAGCTGACCTGCTCACGACCTTTCACCTCAACCTCGCTCTTCAAGATGATGGCACCGGGAGCCCCATCGTTCAGGGGAGCGATGGACGCGCTACAGTAATAATCCCAAACTGGCAGGATGCTGGTAAGGTGATTGTCCAAATCGACCGTCACCTGAAGAGTGCGTAACCGCTGATCTTCCTTGATGTTCTTGGGAAGGACATCTCCCTCGTCGTTGCGTAAGACCTTGCCTTTCACCCGTTTAATCACCTGATGTCCAGGGCGTATGGTAATGTGCTTGACGCTGAGTTTCTTCCACTGGGCCTGCAGTTCTATGCGCCCCGCAATACCGTTCCAGTTGCCTTGCGTCTGGTCGGTAACGGAATGGGAGTCCTGTCCTACGCAGACGTTCTCAATGCCGTTGTAGACGCGGATGCAAATGGTATTCCTCCCGCCCGCCTTGATGTGCTTGGTAATGTCGTAGCGGTGGGGAGTTGACAGCGACATATTGTGTCCCACCTCCTCTCCGTTCACAAAGACGGTGGTCTCGATGTGGGGACGTTCCAGAAACAGGATGATGCGGCGATCCTTCCAGTCCTCGGGCACATAGACGTTACGTCGGTACCAGGCGGCTCCCACGTAGTGACGCTCCGGCGTGAGGAAGAACGGGAACTTCATCTGCCCCTCCTGGCGGTAGCGCTCCATATAGGGGTTGAAATAATAGCTGGAGTCGTAGAGCGAGCCCGTCCATTGGGTGTTCACCGTGACGGGATTCCCCTTGTCGTTGGTGAGCATGGAGCCGGGCAGACTCACGTAATCAGAGAAATAATTGTGTTGCGGACGCTGGAACTTGCCATTGTCCTGATAAAAGTCCCATATTCCCTCCAAGGAAATCTTCTCCTGCGCGTGTATATAAAAAGGTAAGAAGGTAAAAAGGCACAAGAGCATAGCGATTGCCTTACCTCCCTTTCTTTGCTTTGACTTCAGTATTATCATTCTCAATTCTCAGTTATCATTGACCATTATCCATTATCAACAGTCAGCACTTGTCCGTCGTAGGCCATCTCAATGCCCTCGGGCAACTGGGCGTTCACCTCCTCATGACGTCCGATGTGATGACTGGAGTGAATGAGCAGCGTACGCCGCGCCCCTACCCTACGTGCAAAGCCGACAGCATCGTCCACAAGCTGGTGGGAGTGGTGAGGTTTGTCGAAGCGCAAGGCGTTCACCACAAGTATCTCCACGCCATCAAGATAGGACATTTCCGCTTCGCCGATGGTCTTCATGTCGGTGATGTACGCTAAGCGTCCGAAGCGATAGCCGAGGATTGGCAGTTTGCCATGCATTACCTCGATGGGCATGACGTCGATGTCGCCGAACCGCAGCGGCTCATGCGGTCTTATCTCGTGCAGCCCGATGGCAGGCACGCCGGGGTAGCGGTGCTCAGCAAAACAGTATGGCAGCATCTGTAGCATCTCCTTGCAGGAGTGTGCATCAGCGTAGACGTTGATCTCTCCAAACTGGCAGTAGGGGCGCAGGTCATCCATGCCGCCGATGTGATCGTAATGGGAATGAGTGATGAGAATAGCGTCAATACGCCGGAAAGGTTGCTGCATGATCTGCTGTCGGAAGTCCGGGCCGCAGTCCACGAGTATCCGCGTGCGCTCCGTCTCCACCAGCACGGAGCAGCGCAGCCGCTTGTCGTGGGGGTCAGAGCTGCTGCACACCTCGCACTGGCAGCCTATGGTAGGCACGCCCGTCGATGTTCCCGTTCCAAGAAATGTCAGCTTCATTCTTTATTCTTCTCTCTTCACTCAAATAATATTCACCTCCGGCCTTATGTCAATGCCAAACTTCTGTTGCACGTCGTTTCGGATGGCCTCGCAGAGGGCAACAATCTCGGCGCCGGTAGCACCGCCACGATTCACCAGAATCAATGCCTGCTTCTCATAGACGCCGGCACGCCCCAAGGGACGTCCCTTCCATCCGCATTGCTCAATCATCCATCCTGCGGGTATCTTCTCGTGTTCCTCGTCCACGTAATAGTGGGGCATCTGCGGGTATTGCGCCGCCAGCTCTTCATACTTTGCACGGCTCACCACGGGGTTCATGAAGAAGCTTCCGGCATTGCCCAAGACGTGCCAGTCGGGTAACTTTGCCTCCCGAATGGCGATGATGACGTCGCGCAGCTGCCGGGCTGTCGGCTGGCTGATGCCCTGCCGCTCCAACTCGGCGCGTATGTTACCGTAGTCGAGATGGGGGCGGAACTCCCGGCTCAGACGGAACGTCACCTCGGTGATGAGAAACCTGCCACACCACTCCTGCTTGAAACGGCTCTGGCGGTAGCCATAGCCACATGTCTCGCCAGCCAGCTGCACCAGCTCGCCCGTGGCAATCTCCACGGCGCTGACACTCTCGATAATGTCCTTCGCCTCCACGCCGTAGGCACCAATGTTTTGTACGGCACAGGCGCCCACGTCGCCAGGGATGAGCGACAGGTTCTCGGCCCCGTAGAGGCCATGGGCGATAAACTGCTCTACCACCGCATCCCACTCCATGCCACTGCCGCAGCGCACCCGTTCTCCGTCAACGGTCATGCCCTGCATGGCAGAGCGCACCACCATTCCCTCGAAATCCCGGGTAAGCAGCAGATTGCTGCCGCCGCCGATGACAAGATAAGGTTCGTGGGCTTCCCGTAGAATGGCAGCCACCCGTCGGGCTTCCTCCACGTCGGCATATTCCAAGTATCGGTTGCACTTGGCGTCAATGCCAAATGTGTTATGCTGTTTCAGGCTATACTCTCTTTCGTCTCTCATCTCTTATCTGTCATCACGTCCACTTGGGGATGGCGGCAGCCAATTCTTCACTTGTCACTCTTCACTTCATTACGTATTCAGCTTCGTCAGCTTCCAGTGTCCGTTATGAAGCTTGAACGTCAGCGTCTGCTCAAAGCCGTTGGCTATGCCCCTCATCATGAAGATCATACTGCCCGTAGGCTTGGTGGGCTCTCCGTAGACGATATTATAGATCATCTTCTCCGGCAGCTCCGGCGCGAAGGCAGGCCATGTGTCGGCGGTGATGACGCCCTCCATCTGCGAGAAGTCGTCGTCGGGGTCGGGGCCGGTGAACTGAACGGTCTCGTGCAGGCTTTCTGACTGGAACACGGAGTCGGTCACGAACTTATGGTAGAAATCCAGGAACGAGGCATTGCGGTTGGCAGCTATGGGGTCGGTCTTGACGCTAAGCAGCATCCATGCTCCGTGAATGCGGCTGAAGGCATACTGGATGACAGCCCCCGTGTTGAAGTAGATTTTCTCCACCGTTGCCCTGCGTACGGACGTATCGTTCATCAGCGCCATCTGCCGCTCCGAATCGAACAGTACCGTATAGTAGTCCTGATGGAGGAAGAACCGTTCTATCTTCCACTGCTCCCTGGTCACGTCCTCTGTCTGTCCGTTGCGGGTAACGGGCAACGGGAAATGGATGCGCTCCATTTGCAGCTTACGGTTGGCTGCAAAGTTGAAGATGAAATCGTCGAACAGCTCGTCGGCAGCCTTCGGCATCGGCGTGTCAGTGACCAGCAGCTCCAAGGAGTCCACCTCAGTGGTGTCGGCAACCTCGACGTCGGCAGAGTCGACAGGCGTGTCAACTGGACTCGCCTGCCTGTTCCTGCCACACGATAAGAGAAGCAGGGCTGCGGCTACTAAGACCACCAAAAACCTATTCATTTCTGATGAAGATTCTCTAAATTGCCTGCAAAGGTACAACAAATAGGTGATATGTGATAAGCGAAAGTGATAAATAATGTGAAAAGACTTACAACTTCTCACCTCTCACTTCTCTCTCTCAACTCTTTTTACTACCTTTGCGGCGCAAAAATGCAAAGAAGATTTTAAAACCAAACATATATTGTAGATATGGAAATTAAGATTACCTTCCCGGACGGTTCTGTTCGCTCGTATGAGCAGGGCGTCACTGGGTTTCAGATTGCCGAGAGCATTTCGCCGGCTCTGGCACGCAGCGTTGTCAGCTGCGGAGTGAACGGCGAGACAGTGGAACTTAACCGCCCCATCATGGAGGACGCCACCATCGCCCTCTATAAGTTTGACGATGACGAGGGCAAGCACACCTTCTGGCACACCTCAGCCCACCTGCTTGCAGAGGCTTTGCAGGAGCTCTACCCTGGCGTGCAGTTCGGCTTCGGCCCTGCCGTGGAGAACGGATTCTTCTACGACGTGCTGCTGCCCGACGGACAGATGATCAAGGAGAGCGACTTCCCTACTATCGAGGCCAAGATGAAGGAGCTGGCAGGGAAGAAGGAGCCCGTGGTTCGCAAGGAGATTTCTAAGGCCGACGCCCTGAAGGCGTTCGCCGCTGACGGTCAGACCTATAAGTGCGAGCACATTGAGCAGGACTTGGAAGACGGTTCCATCACCACCTATACGCAGGGCTCGTTTACCGACCTCTGCCGCGGCCCGCACCTCGTCGACACGGGTGAGATCAAGGCCGTCAAGCTGACCAGCGTGGCCGGTGCCTTCTGGCGCGGCGATGCCACGAAGCAGCAGCTGCAGCGTCTCTATGGTATCAGCTTCCCCAAGAAGAAGATGCTCGACGAATATCTTGTCATGCTCGAGGAAGCCAAGAAGCGCGACCACCGCAAGATTGGCAAGGAGATGGAGCTCTTCATGTTCTCCGACAAGGTGGGCAAGGGTCTGCCCATCTGGCTGCCCAAGGGCACGGAGCTGCGCCTGCGTCTGCAGGACCACCTGCGCAAGGTGCAGAAGCGCTTCGGCTATCAGGAGGTGATTACTCCGCACATCGGCTCAAAGAACCTCTACGTCACCAGCGGACACTATGCTCACTATGGCAAGGACTCCTTCCAGCCCAT
>ONKY01000064.1 GCA_900318585.1 uncultured Prevotellaceae bacterium | reverse complement strand
TCCGTTAAATCCGTTCTTGCTCTGGCAAGCGACCAGAGGTCGAGCGGTTTAAGAAAAAATTTACGTGCGGGACGTGCGACACGTGCGACCATTTTTCCGTTTTGCATATACGTAGCGTATGCGCGCGGTCCACCTTGTTATCTTTTATTCCATTGAGTGTATCATCGATTCTGTGAATACGATTGTCTCCTCGCTGCAGCGAGGAGACGGTATGGCATTCCTACCTGAGGCGGGCATTGGGGAAGTGCTTCATGATTTTCGCTTCCACCTCTCTGGTTGTCTCTCCATAGATAGTAAGGTTGTCGATAGTGAGACTGTAGAACCATTGGGGTATGACCACCTCATCAGTGAAGTGAAGAGACAGGCTCCTGATATGTTCCAGACGGGCAAGGATGTCGGGTACCTCCTTGATGCGGAGATCTATGCCCCACTCTTCATCGTTCTTCTTGAGGTCGTCCAGCACGTCGTCGTCACTCTGCGCCTTACGCACTAACCACCCGATCCTGGGGGTGAGTGTGTTTGTGAGCGTGTCTTCCTCTGCACCGATGAAGCCAGCCCATAGCTCCAAAGGCACTTCGCTGATGACGGTGCCCTCCGCAGGGTCGATAATACGGTATCTAAATCCCACGCGCACGCGCTCGGAAGGCATACTCTTCGTCTTGGGAACACGGTCAAGGGTCTTCCCGTTCTCGTCAGGGAAGAACGTCAGCAGCCAGCCGTCGAGTTCTGTCGGCTTGTCCCCGCTGCAACCACCGCCCTTCAGTTTGTTCACCCGTCTCTTCTTCACGATGTCCTGCCAGAACCTCTGCCGCGGCTTCCCCTTGGCAGCACGCACGAACTCCGCCAGTATCGGCTCCAAGCTCTCCGTCCATTCTTCCAGCCCATAGCTCTTCAGGCGCCTGGTCTTCTCCATAAGCTGCTGCCAGTCGTCGGGCGTCCCCTTCAGCGTGATGCTGGGAATGCCGCAGGCTACGCGCATGACAACATATTCAAAGTAAGCCTTCACGCTCTCCATCAGCGTTATCTGCGATGCGACACGTTCCGTGATGCCAGTTGTCGTGAAGTCGGCGGTGATGGTCTTGGCGATGTCGCCCTTGGTGTGGCGGTCAATCTGCGAGGCGAACGTCCCTATCAGCTCTGGCCAGTCGGCATTGCCCGAGAGCAAGTCCTGCCTCGTCTCGATGACCAAGTCCATTTTGTCCTTGTGGCTAACCAGCATGGGGCGCACCTCCTCGGCGTGGGCATTGACGTAGCGTGCGAAGCCCTGACAGATGAGCAGCCATATCATGTCGGGCGACAGTGTGACGGACAAGTGGTTGGCGTAGGCATCGACGATGCACTGGTAGAAGGCATCCTTGGTCGACAGCCTCATGTTCTGTGCATCGTCAAAGCTGGTGGCAACGATGTTATGAGCATCGGAGGGGATGCTTTCTTCGTTGAGTATGAAACGGGCAGTGCGTTCTCCGTTATTGAGATATCTGAAGCGCCCTTCTGTCGGCGTGACGTCCTCGTCTACCACAAATGTGATGCTGCCCTCTGTCTGCGCTTTCGTGGCGACTGTCAGCATTGCGGCTGTTGCCGCCATCAGTAATTTCACCGTTCTTTTCATTATTTCTCTATTTTTACTCTGTGGGAAGCGAATGAATTCGAGCGGTAAAATTACGAATAATTGCTGAAATACAGCAATCCTTCTACGCACATTTAGGATTTTTTTCAAATGCCCTTCCTTTTGGCAAGGAACTCGGATGGAGTCATGCCGTATTCGGACTTGAAATTCATCGTGAAGCTCTTGACGGTGGTGAAGCCGACGGCGTATGCTATCTCCGAAATCTGCTTCTGCGAGCTCTCCAAGAGTGCTTTGCCGCGCTTGATGCGGATGGTGCGGATAAACTCTGCCGGCCCCAGTCCGGTAATGGCCATGAATTTCTTGTAGAGGGTAGTACGCGACATAGCTAAGTCGGAAGCAAGCGTCTCGACGGAGAAATCGGAGTCGCTGATATTCTGCTCTACCAGCGCAATAGCTTTCTTGATGAACTGCTCGTCGAGGGGGGTGATAGTGATCTCGCTGGGCTCGATGTTCATCTTCTGCCGGAACTGCCGGTGGTTGTTCTGCTCCCACTCAATGAACTTCCTGACACGGAGGCGCAGCACCTCGATGTTGAACGGCTTGGTGAGATAGTCGTCGGCTCCGAGCTGTAGGCCTTCTATCCTACTCACGTCCGTATCACGGGCAGTGAGCAGGATGATGGGGATGTGCGACAGGTTGATATCGCTCTTCACCCGCCGGCAGAGCTCGAAGCCGTCAATACCCGGCATCATCACATCGCTGACAATCAGGTCAATCTGCTCACGCTGCAGGATGTCGAGCGCAGCGGCCCCGTCAGTAGCAGTGTGTACCTGGTAGGTTTCCTTCATGCAGGACCTGATGAACGACAGCATGTCCTGGTTGTCGTCGACGATAAGAAGAGTGTACCCACCCGTAGCCTTTCCCAAGGGGAGGGGCGTTTGGTTAGACTCTGCTCCAGAGCTATATAGACTCTCCTCCCCTTGGGAAAGACTACGGGTAGGCGAGCTTTGCTCGGGAATGGGGATGGAGATGGGTTTTAGTTTGATGGTGAACACCGTTCCTACGGGGTCATTATCGCTGACGCTGATGGTTCCGTTGTGGAGGCGGACGTATTCGTTAACGATGTGGAGACCGATGCCGCTGCCTGTCTGTGAGCTATCGTTGGAGGCCGACTGGTAGAAGCGGCGGAAGATGTTGGGCTTGTCGCTGTCGGGGATGCCTTTGCCGGTGTCGGCAACGGCGATGGTCACGCTGTCGTGGTCGTGATGGAACGACAGGGTCACGCTGCCGCCTGCGGGTGTGAACTTCAAGGCGTTGGAGAAGAGGTTGTAGACCACCTTGTTCATCTTCTCACGGTCGTAGTCCATGATGAAGCTGTCGGTGTCGTGGTCGAAGCTGAGGCGGATGTCCCGTTCCTCGGCGTAGTCGCCGAAGGAAATGAGGATGCTGTTCAGGTGGTCGACGATGTCGCCGCGTTGCAAGTTCAGCGTCTCGCCCCCCGCGTCAAGGCGGCGGAAGTCGAGCAGGGCGTTCACCTCACCCAGCAGCTGTTGCGCGTTCTTATGGATGTTCTTGAGCTGGACAGACAGATTATCGGGTGTTTTCCCCTCCTTCATCTTTTTCACGATCTGCTCGAGGGGCGAGATGATCAGTGTGAGCGGCGTGCGCAGGTCGTGACTGATGTTGGTGAAGAACTGCAACTTCATCTCGGTGATTTGCTCCGTCTTCTGGCGTTCCATGAGCTGCCGCTGTTGCTCGGTGCGCTCCTGCTGTCGCTTGCGCATCCTGTGCAAGAGGAGGAAGGCAATGGCGATGAGCATCAGTGCATAGACGATATACATAGGAACAGAACGGTAGAACGGGGGTGACACGCTGATGCGCAGTGAGCGGGGCGTACTCATGGTGCCGTCCTCCTGGCAGATGCACAGCTGGAGGGTGTAGTCGCCGGGCGGCAGGGCATGGAACGAAACGTAGTTGTGGTCGGTCGTCGCCCACTCACTCATCTGCCCCACCAAGCGGTAGGCGTAGTGCATACGCTGGATACCCTCTAAACAGCCGGGGAAAAACTTCACGGTGAGGTGGGCAGCATCGTGGCTAAGGCTGACGACGCTGGTCTGTTCGTTGAGCAGGCTGTCGCCGACGGCAATCTCGCTGATGATGAGGTTGCGGTCTTCGTGCTTAGCCGACATCAGCAGCCGGGGATTGATGCTCATGTATCCCTCGGTGCCGCCCATGAGTATATCGCCTTGTGGAGAACAGGTCATGGCATCGCCGTTGAAATAGAACTGGGGTATGCCTACGCTGGGAGAGAAGAGTGAATAGTGAATAGTGAAGAGAGAAGAGTTTTTCACTGGCAGTATGCTGGCCACGCTGCCGCTTGTGGTGCAGAGCCAGTAGGTACCGTCGTGGTCGCGGGCCATACCTTTGATGACGTCACCGCTCGGACAACGGAGATAGTAGAGCGTGTCCTGCTTCATGTCGAAGACGGTGACACCCTCGTAGTGGGTGAGCACCATCAGTCCCTGCCGGCGGTCAATGGCCACGTCGGTAATCATCTGGCTCAGCCACTGCTGCGTTCCCTTCCTGTTGCCGAAAGCCACCTTGCGCTTTCCGCTCTTGGCTCCGCCAAGTTCCTTCGCGACTCGTCCCGTTAGGTCAAAGCTCCACAGCCCGTAGACCGAGGCAATATACATCGTTCCTGCACCGTCGTACAGGAGGCTGTTGCCGTGAATGTTGCCGCCGTCATCTGTGGTGAGGATGGTGTAAGCCTTTCCCTGTCCCCCAACCGCAGAGGGGGTAAAGATGACGGTCTTGCTGATGGGCGACGATGCCCAGATGTTTCCCTCGTCGTCGGCAGCCAGTGTCCATGCCTCTGCAATGGGGAAAGAACCGTTATCTACGGAGAAATGCTCCCACCTATGAGCATCAGCGAGATGGTAAAGCCCTTGGTTGTAGGTTCCTGCCCATACGCCTCCATGTCCGTCGCTGAGCAGGTCCATCACTGTGATGTTGGGCAGTGCCGTCTTCACGATGCTACCGTCAGTCTGTTGGATGTAGACGCCGTTGCCGTCGGTGCCCATCCACAGACGCCCCTGTGTGTCGTATTCCATAGTGAGAATGTCGCCGCACTGTAGGGCATGGGGCTGCATGATGCTGTTGGCACTGCTGGTATAGGAGAGTCCCGCCTTCATGTGGCCTACCCAGATAGTTCCATCGCGGTCGGCGGCCAGACAGGTGGCATTGTCGGAAGCCAATGAGAGCAGTTTCTCGCGCTGATTACGTATGGCTGTGATGTTGCCGTCCTTTTTATGATAGACAAACAGTCCCTTATGGTCGGTGGCTATCCAGATGTTGCCCCGTCCGTCGTCCATCATGTCGCGGATGGCATTGTTCTGCGAAGCCCCTGTTGTCTGAGGCAGGCTGATCATCTCTCTCACGCATCGTCCGCCGACGATGAATCGGCAGACGTGCTCTTCGCGCGTGCTATAGACCCACAGCGTGCCGTCGGCATCGGCCATCAGACTGTGCTCGCCTATCGACCGCTGCATGACATCGGGCAGTGTCTGACGCTGCAGCTCGCCCGTGCTGCTGATGAAGTGCCACACGGCATGGTCAGAGCTGATATACAAACCGTCGGACACCTCTACAATAGCGTTGGGTGATAGGTGTTGGGTGATGGGTGAAAGACTGATTTTCCACGTCTTCAGTTCCCGGGCGATGCAGTCGTAGCGGCAGATGCTGTCGCGGGTGAGCACCCACAGAGTTCCCTTGTTTCCCACCTTGACCTTATATTTCCCGTCGCACGTGATGCCGATGTCCCTCAGCAGTTCCGCCGCCAGGTCGCTGCGCCCGGCACTGCCGCTTTCTTGCGCTCCGTCGGTACGCAGGCTCCAATTCCGCTGACGCGTCCAATCGTAGTCTTTCGCGGAGGTCTCTGTAAAGAACCGTGCCATACGGGTGTCGTAGACATAGCAGGCACCGCTTTCACACTCTATCCAGATACGTCCCTCGGCATCCTCCTCCATCGATGTCACGGGATTGTTGAATACCTCGCGCAGCCGAGGGTCATTGCTCTCAGGAAAGCGGGTCTTCACCTCATGGCCGTCGTAACGGTTCAGGCCCTGGCTGGTGCCTATCCACAGGTAACCGCGACTGTCGGCCAGCAGACTCGTCACCGAGTTGCTGCGCAGACCATCGCGTATGCCCAGTGTTCTGAACAGGGTGGGCACAGAGGACGCAGATGAGACAGAGGACGCAGAAAAGACAGAGAGCACAGAGAAGAGTACCCACAAGAGGAAAAGCCCTCTGTGTCCTCTGTATTCTCTGCGCCCTCTGTGCCTTCTGTGCTTCATTCTGCTGCAAAGATACGAAATAAATCCGAAAATAGCAGCTTATTTCACATACTTTTTACCATTCTTGATATACACGCCTGACTTAAGTGAAGAGTGACGGGGGAAGGGTGAAAGGCTACGGGTTCTTTCTTTGAAAGCGACCAAAGGTCGAGCGGGCGAGTTCTGCTCGGGAATGGAATACACGCGTCGGCCCTGCAGGTCGTAGACTGCATTATCCATTATCAATTGTCCATTATCCATTGCCCTGATGCCCGTAGCATCAATGCTGACGCAGTAGAGTCGGAAGTTGTCAATCTTGAAGCGTCCGGTGCAGTCCCACCAGTTCTCTTCGTAGTTGCGATTCATGGCCTCCTTGTTGTTGTCGGTGCGCACACCCAGTTCCAGCACCTCGCCCCTGCCGATGGTCACCTCTACGCTGAGCGTCGACATGTTGCCCATGTCGCCCGAGGCGCCTGTCTCGTTGGTGTTCACCTCCTCGTAGCCGGCGAAGGAGCGACCCTTCTCCTCAGGATGCAGACGGTCGAGCTCGGAAGCGATGGAGTATTCCTCCTTGCCGTAGTACTGTGCGTGGTCGTTGGCCAGCAGGCGCTGTCCGGTGAGACGCGAGCATCCTCCGTCGTAGGTCACGTTCATGTCGACAGTCACCCGGTAGGTTCCTGCGGGCAGTCCGCTGACACGCTGATAGAGATAGCTGTCGGGCACGGGTGCCGAGAGCAGGCAGTAGGAGTGTTTGCCGTCGGTTGTGTAGTCATTCTCCTCGATGGCCGTCCAGCTGTTGATGCCGGCATCGGTCAGTTCCTGGGCGCTGTGGCACTCCTTGCCCTCGATGCGCATTGCCCATCCGTAGGGCACGGTGTGGGCAGCATTACCCACCGACACATCGTTGCCGTAGGTATTCTCGAAGCTGGGGTTGGCCAACAGGCTGGTGATATCGTCGCCCGCTTTGATGCCGCCGCCAATCAATGCCTCGGACATGAGGGTTTCTATCTGCTCAATGGTTGCTCCTACGTTAGCAGTAGCGAGTGCGGGGTAGTCCGACTGGTAGTCAGCCCATGTCGCGTCGTAGAGCGCCTTCAGCTGCGCACCTGCTTCGGTGGCAGCGGTCTGTGTATTGGCCAGTGTCTCTTCGGCACGGGCCAGAACGGTAGCCAGTCGTGCATACTCCGTGATGCTCACGGCAGCCTGCTCCAATAGTGTCAGAAGGGCGGAAGCGGCATCGTTCACATCGTCGAACTTAGCTCCGCTGTCGGCCAGGAGGCGAAAGCCTGTGGCTTTCGCCTCTTCCAGGGCCTTGCGGATGCTGCCCTCCATCTTCTGCTGCAGCTGCTGGTCAGCCTGTGCTATGGCATTCTTCAGGTTATTGGTAGCCTCTTCCATGTTGGCACCTATGTAATAGAGGCGCAGGTTACGGAAGCAGTTCCAGAAGCCGTTTGCCGAGCAGTCGAACTCCACCTTCAGTCGGTGGTCGGTCACCGTGGTTTCTACCACATTATTATATAAGCCCAGGTCAAAGAACTTCACGGCCACGTTAGCATCGTTGGGAACACAGTAGTCGTTAGCCTGATAGCCCTCCTTGATGTCGGTCTTTCCGCAGGCGAATACGTTGTGGATGGTCACCTCGCTGTCGTTCAGGCGCACTTTCGAGTTCACCTTGTACGTGGGGCTGCCGTCACCGCCGTTCCAGTCGCTCTCAGCCTGTCCCCAGTCCCACGAGCACCACTGGAAGCCCTGCACCTCAAGACGGTAGGTGCCGTTGGGCACGTTCTCCACCACCTGCTCGGCTTTCCAGTCGCCCCACCAGCGTTCCAGCACCTGCTTGCCTGTGTCGATGCTGAAATCGTTAAGGGTGGCCGTCCATCCGCCCACACTGTCAAACCGTCCGTTCACCAGCAGGTTGGTCACGTCGGCACCGGCCGCAATGACTGAGTTCTTTGCCTTCTCCACCAGTTCGGCCAGCGTGTCAATCACCTCGTCGAGCGTCTCGTTGCCGTAAGCATGTTCCTCTATCTTGACTTGAAGATCGTTGTCGTAGATATAGTCGGACAGCATATCCATCTGTTCCGACTCGCCGAGCATGAGTGCCGCGAAGGCCTGTTTCAGGAGTTCGGCAGCTGCCTTGTAGTTCTCCTTGTTCTTGACAGCCTCTTCATAGTCGGCCAGGAAGGCGGTGAAGAGGTTTTCCTGTGCGCCCGTATCATTGCCGCCTAACAGTTCGTCAGCCTTGGCAATGTCAGCCTTCAGCTGTTCAATATACCCGCTGTAGATGTCTGCCTCGTCAATGAGCGCCTGGCTGTTGGCGATGAGCGTGGTGAGCCGCTCGACTACCGGCTTGTCGCCTAAGTATTCTTGCGGCAAAGGTAGGGATTTTTCGCCCTTTACAGGCGGCAAAATGTTTCCGATAGGCGAAAATATGTTTCGCCACCAACAGAAATGTGGTACAGGAAACATTTTTTCCACATTATTGCACACAGTTTCCCTTCCATTCCAAATAATTGTGTTATCTTTGCAGCAAAAATATCAGACGATGAAAACCTTTAGAGCTATTTTCTTATCACTTATCATTTATCACCTATCACTTATCTACGCAGTAGCACAGCCCACCGCTACGGAGATGGCTGCCGACATGTATCCCGGCTGGAACCTCGGCAACACGATGGAGCCCGGCCCTTGTGACTGGATCAGCGACCCCATCAAATGGGAGACGGCGTGGCAGGGTTCCAAGACCACGCAGGAGATTATCGACTTTGTCAAGGCGCAGGGCTTCCGCTCCGTGCGCATACCTTGCTCATGGTATGTGCATTGCGATGCGAACTATAACATCGACACGAAATGGATGGACCGCGTGCAGCAGGTTGTGGACTATTGTATCAACGACGGTCTCTACGTCATCCTGAACGACCACTATGACAACGGCTGGATAGAGAAGTCGTTTGCCGAACGTACGGAATCCTCCGTCAGCAAGAACTGCTTTATCCTCGGTATGCTGTGGAAGCAGATTGCCAACCGCTTCCGTAACTACGACCACCACCTGCTCTTCGCTGGCATGAACGAGCCTGACGCCGCTGGCGACAACAGCAAGGACAAGGCTGGCGACATAGCCACACTGATACGCTACCAGCAGGCTTTTGTCAACGCCGTGCGGCAGACAGGCGGCAATAATGCCTCACGTGTACTGATCGTACAAGCGCCGAGTACGAGCGTTGACCTGGCGACAAACTACGACGTGATGCCCCAGGACAATGTGCCCAATGCCATGATGCTCGAGGTACACTTCTACGCCCCCTATAACTTCACGATGATGACCAAGGACGAGTCGTGGGGCAATCAGGCGTATTACTGGGGCTCAGGCAACCACTTCAGCGGATCGAAGCACAACGTCACCTGGGGTGAGGAAGCCTATATGCAGACTCAGATGCGGCAGATGCGCACCAAATATACCTCGAAGGGTATCCCTGTCATCATGGGTGAGTTCGGCACGCTGTGGCGCACTATGCCTAAGGGCGAGAGCCAGGAGAAGCACGATGCCAGCATCTACAGCTGGTACTACACCCTCTGCCGCTATGCCGTCTACAACGGTGTTGTTCCCTTCGTGTGGGACACCAACAACTGCCAGCGTCCCTCAATGGACGTACTGAACCGCAAGACGCTCACTGTATTCAACCAAAAAGCCCTCGACGGCATCATCGATGGCTGCGCCTCCGTCAAGTGGCCCGTATCAAGCATCACCCCCTGCCTCCCCCCCTCTACAGGAGGGGGTTGGGGGGAGGCTTGGGGAGATGAGTCTTACGTCTACGACCTGCAGGGCCGTCTGCTGACGAGCATCCCAGACAGTGGTCTATTCATTATGAACGGGAAAAAATACATACGATAAAAAGGGAAGAGGGAAAAGTGAACAGTGAGAAGTGATCAGTGAAAGGGAAAGAAATCATACAATAATTGAAAAAATAATTAGTAAATTTGCAACCGAAATGAACCGAATAACTAAGAACTGCTTCCCGAAGTTGTACCGCCACACGTGCAGTACTGTCTGTGCCTTGTTGCTGGCGATGGTTCAAGTATCCGCGCAAGGGACGGAGCAGCGAGAGCCATCCAAGCTCGCTTGGGAATGGCCGAGTCGCGACGGAGCTCGGCAGAGCCAAGGGACGGAGCAGCGAGAGCCATCCAAGCTCGCTTGGGAATGGCCGAGTCGCGACGGAGCTCGGCAAAGCCTTCCTGCCCCCTGCGGCCCCGTACCCACAGAGAACCAGCTGCGCTGGCAGGACATGGAGATGTATGCGTTCATCCACTACTCGATGAACACCTACACCGACCAGGAGTGGGGCTTCGGCAACGAGGACCTGCAGCTGTTTAACCCTTCCGACCTCGACTGCCGCCAGTGGGCACGTGTCTGCAAGCAGGCGGGCATGAGGGGTATCATCTTCACCGCCAAGCACCATTGTGGCTTCTGCATGTGGCCCAGTGCCTACACCGAGTACTCTGTGAAGAATACGCCATGGAAGAATGGTAAGGGCGACGTGGTGCGCGAGCTGGCCGACGCCTGTCGCGAGGAGGGGCTGAAGTTTGCCGTCTATCTCTCGCCGTGGGACAGAAACCACGCTGAGTACGGCCGACCGGCATACGTGACCTACTTCCGCAACCAGCTGCGCGAGTTGCTCACCAACTATGGCGACATCTTCGAGGTGTGGTTTGACGGTGCCAACGGTGGCGACGGCTGGTATGGCGGAGCCAATGAAGTGCGCAAGATTGACCGCACGACCTACTACGAGTGGCCCGAGACCTACAAGATGATACGTGAGCTACAACCCAACTGTCTCATCTGGAACGACGGCAGCGACCGCGGCGACCTGCGCTGGGTGGGCACCGAGGCCGGAAACGTGGGCGAGACGAACTGGAGCCTGCTCAACCACGACGGCGAGGTGACGTGGCCCATGCTGCACTACGGACTGGAAGACGGCGACTCATGGGTGCCTGGCGAAACAAACACCAGCATCCGTCCGGGCTGGTTCTATCACGAAACGTAGAATGAACACGTAAAAAGCCTCTCGAAGCTGATGGATACCTATTACAAGAGTGTAGGCCGCAACTCCACGCTCCTGCTCAACTTCCCCAAGCCTCCCCCAACCCCCTCCTGTAGAGGGGGGAGGCCGCATCCATCCCACAGACTCTCTGCGTGGCATCGCCTTCAACAAGATGATTCATGAGGTGTTTAAAAGCCCCCTCCCAAGCCTCCCCCCAACCCCCTCCTGTAGAGGGGGAGGCCGGGAGGCTTGGGGAGGTGATGGTAAGTCCATCATTCTACACTTTAAGAAGCCCACAACCTTCAACCGCTTTGTGGTTGAGGAAGACATCCGTTACGGCCAGCGCGTGAAGAAGTTCTCGCTGGAAGCCGAGGTCAACGGTCAATGGGTTCCCCTGAAGGATGAGCTCGTAGCAAGGCAACGAGCGGGCGACGGTACTTCGGGAACGAATGGCGACGGTCTGACCACCATCGGCCATCGCCGCATCATCTGCTTCCCCACCGTCACCGCCACCCGCCTGCGCTTCACTGTTATTGAGGCCAAATGCCACCCCATCATCAAACGCACCTCCGTTTATCTTGCCCCAGAGCTGACCGCCGACATTCCAGACAGCGGCGAAAAGTTCAGTAGTAATCTCCACTACTTCTTCAGCAGCCCCATGCAGATGATGATTGACTGGGAAACGGAGCAGACTGTTACCTCGTTCCGTTACCTGCCGCCGCAAACCACCCGCGAGGGTACCGTCACGCATTACACGCTCTGGGCCTCCACCCAAGCCTCCCCCGACCCCTCCTGTAGAGGGGGGAGGTGGACGAAGGTGGCCTCGGGAGAGTTCTCTAACATAGTCAACAACCCCATCTGGCAAACCATTAAGTTCGAGCCCGTGAAGGCCAAGATCCTCCGTCTCGATGCCGAGCGTCTGGCTGAAGGCTGCCGCATGGCTTTCGGCGATTTTGAAGTAGTAACACAATAATATATACACTCTCTCGAAAGCTCGAGCGGAAGTGGGAGTTAAGAAGGGAGAAGAAATAGGGAGAATAATAGGGAGTAAAAAAAATGGACAAAAGACATCTCATACTGCTGTGTACCACGCTGCTGGCGATAACGTCTCAGGCTTCGAGACCTACGATAACGGCTCAGGCAGCCTCGGTGAACCTGACACAGGCAACCATTGTCTATCATGAGAGCGACGCACCGTTGGTGAAGCACATGGCGCAGGTCATGGCCGACGACATTGAACGGGTATCGGGCACCAGACCGAGGGTAAGCACACATCAGGGCCGTGGCCCTACCATCACTGTTGGTACCACGAAGAGTACCGGTCGTCACCGCGAGTTGAAAGGCACATGGGAGCGGTATGCCATCGATACCCGTAACGGCAGTATCTGCATCACTGGGTCAGATGCGCGTGGACTGGCTTACGGAGTGTTTCATGTGAGTGAAGCTATAGGCGTCAGTCCGTGGTACTGGCTGGCCGACGTGCCTGTTGACAAGAGCAATAAGCGTGTCTATCAATATGCAGAGAACTACGTGAGCCAGTCACCCAGCGTGAAATATCGCGGTATCTTCATCAACGACGAGGATTGGGGGCTGAAGACATGGGCTGAGAAGACATACGAGAAGGAACTGGGCGACATAGGACCCAAGACTTACGACCGCGTCTGCGAACTGATTCTCCGTCTGAGGGGCAATATGCTCGCCCCGGCCATGCACAGCTGCACGGGAGCCTTCTATTCACACCCTAAGAGTCAGGTGGTAGCCGACAAATGGGGCATCATGATCACCACCAGCCATTGCGAACCGCTACTCTTCAACAATGCTTCAACATCAGAATGGGACAAGGCACGTGACGGTGAGTGGAACTATGAGACTAACAGCGAGACCATCCTGAAGAAACTCGACAGCCGCATCCGAGAGACGGCACAGTATGACAATATCTATACCATGGGTATGCGCGGTCTGCACGACGAGGCGATGAAGGGCAGTAAAGATCCAAAGGTGCGTGCGCGTACGCTGGAAAAGGTGATGGCCGAACAGCGTGCCATCCTCGAGAAGCACAAGCATCGGAAGGCCGGGAAAATCCTGCAAATCTTCGTACCCTACAAGGAGACGCTCGACATCTACGATGCCGGCCTGCGCGTGCCAGATGACATCACCCTCGTATGGCCCGACGACAACTATGGCTATATGAAGCGCATCAGCAACTTGGCTGAGCAGCAGCGCAGTGGACATAGTGGCGTGTATTATCACCTCAGCTATTGTGGAACGCCCCACGACAATCTTTGGATCTCGACCACTGCACCCATGCTGATGTACGAGGAGCTGCTCAAAGCTTATACTGCAGGAGCCGACCGCTACTGGCTGTTGAACGTGGGTGACATCAAGCCGATGGAGATAGAGATGCAGATGTTCATGGATATGGCCTATGACTTCAATGAGTTCAGCTACGATAACGCAAACCAATACCAGGCTAAATGGCTGGCGAAGGTGTTCTCTTTAAACTCAAAGCTCTCCACTCTAAACTATATATTGGACAACTATTATCGGTTGGCGTGGGACCGCAAGCCAGAGTTTATGGGCTACGAGATGGAATGGGACTCGCCTGAGTATTCACGGCTCTATGATACCGATTTCTCCTTCCAGACTGGTACGGCACAGAAGCGGCTCACGGACTATCAGCAGATCTGCTTTGCCTACGATGCCATTGAACGGGAGCTGTTACCCGAACAGCGTCCGGCTTTCTTCGAGATGCTGGGATATGCAGTGCATTCCGCCTATCAGATGAACCGTAAGTTCCTCTATGCACAGGCTAACCACGAGACGGGCAATGCCGTCTATGCCGAGCTGTCGAAGGATGCCTGCCGTGAGATAGACCGTCTGCTAGAGCGTTACAACACGCAATTAGACGGCAAATGGAACCAGATGATATCGGAAGTGACACCTGGCTATACGGCACTCTACCACAAAATGCCGGAATACACCGACAAGCCAACAGAAGCCTACCGACTGCCCGACAATCAGCGCCACCCGGAGTTCCGCCACATGATAGACCTCGCGTCGCTCACGGTGTCAGAACCTTTTCGCCTGCTTGACGGCATCGGCACCGACTGGAAGGCACTCCAGATGGGGCAGCCGCTCAACCTGAATACAACGGGCAGCATCGACATAGCCATTCCAGCGAGTACACTCCATGTGAATGCCGACTCTATTTCGCTTTGCATTTCTGTTGTTCCGATGTGGCCCGTGGCCACCGATCGCAGTAACCGTTTCTCCGTCAGCGTAGATCATGGACAGGCGGAGGTTTGTGAGAATCTTTTCAAGGAATGGAGCCGGGAATGGAAAATACAGGTCTTGGAGAACCGCAAGGAGTTTGTGCTCACGCTGCCGCTTAACACTACCCGTCACGAGCACATTATCACGCTCTCAATCATCGATCCCGGCCAGATTATTCAGAAGATTACCTATCAATAATACATATACAACTATGCGACGACTATTCATTACTGCAATAATACTGTGTGCCACAACAATGGCAGCGGCAAAGGACAAACACGACTGGGAGAACCCAACTGTGCTAGGCATCAACAAACTACCATATCACGCCACGCTCCAGTTGCCATCAAAATGGAAGGAGTGTAAGGAGATAGTAAGTCTTGACGGACAGTGGCTGTTTCATTGGAGCAAGGATCCTGAGTCGCGCCCTGCCGACTTCTATCGTGAGGACTACGACGTGAGCCATTGGGATAAAATTACCGTACCAGGCAACTGGCAGTTGCAGGGCTTCGGCGTTCCCATTTATATCAACATCAACTACCCATTTGTGAAGAACCGCCCCAGCGTCACCACTGAGCCACCGAAGGACTGGACCGCCTACGAGAACCGCAACCCTGTGGGCTCGTATGTGACGTTTGTCGACGTGACGAAGGAGATGTTGCAGAAGAACCTGATTCTGCACTTCGGCGGTGTCCACTCTGCGTTCTATGTCTGGGTGAACGGACAGAAGGTGGGCTACAGTCAGAACTCCATGTCGCCCGCAGAATTTGACGTCACGAACTACGTCCGTGAAGGTCGCAACCGACTCGCCGTGGAGGTGTATCGCTGGAGCGACGGCAGCTATCTCGAGGATCAGGACATGTGGCGTCTGAGCGGCATCTTCCGCGAAGTGCAGTTGTGGGTGCGCCCCTTGGTGCATATCGCTGACTATAAGGTGGAAGCTGTACCCAATCAGGACTTTTCGCGGTTCACCGTCAAGGCCAAGATATCTGTCTGCAATACTGGCAAGAAAACCGCTAAGAATCTGTTGGCGCAATTGATTATCGCCAGCCCTGAGCTTGAGGGTGTCAGTACCAATCCAAACGCTTACCGTGTTACCAATCACCGTATACCCAAGCTTCCTGCAGGCGATACTACAACAGTCGAGCTCACATTTAACTACGATTCTCCCAATGTGCCTTATCATTTGTGGTCGGCAGAGAAACCCTGGCTCTATCCCTATACCTTGGAGTTGCTTGGCAAGAAGGACACCAAGAACGATGAGCACTTCGAAAACCATTTCGGCGTGAAGCGCGTAGAATGTGTGGGTGAGGTCTTCAAAATAAACGGCAAGAACGTGAAGCTGCGCGGTGTGAACCGTCACGACCATCACCCCGTCACGGGCCGCTATGTCGATGACAAGACCTACGAAAAGGATATCGCGCTGATGAAACAGGCCAACATTAACTTCCTGCGCACCAGCCACTATCCCGACCGCGAATACCTCTATGAGTTGTGCGACCGCTGGGGAATGTATGTCATGGACGAAGCCAACCAGGAGAGCCACGGCTATGGCTATGCCAACGAGGAGATGGGCGAGGACAGGGAATGGGAAAGAGCCCACGTGGACCGTGCGGTCTCGCTCGTGCAGCGTGACAAAAACCACCCCAGCGTTATCTTATGGAGCCTGGGCAACGAGGGCGCCGTGGGTCCGAACATCCAGGCGATGTATGATGCCGTCTGCCGCTTGGACAGCACACGCCTGCCCTTCTACGACTGTCATCCCCGCTACTCGGCTCTGCACGACTTTGGCTATCCCACACCGGATGTACTGAAGAGAGAGGCTGAAAAGGAGACAGAGAAACCCCTCATTGCCCGAGAATACGCCCACGCCATGGGCAACTCGATGGGAAACTTCCAGGAATACTGGGACGTGATCTATGCTGACAGCAGCATCGCTGGTGCTGCCATCTGGGACTGGGTGGATCAAGGTCTGCTGAAGAAAGAGAATGGTGTTGAGTATTACGCATACGGAGGCGACTTCGGTGACAAGCCCAACGACGGCGCATTCAATATCAACGGACTCATTGCGCCCGACCGCAAGCCTCATCCTCACTACTACGAGGTGCAGCACGTGTATCAGCCCCTGCAGTTCGTCAGAGAGTCTGATGGCCGTATCAGCATCATCAACCACGACTGCTTCACCAATCCCAGCGAGTACGACATCACCTACGACACCATCAATGTATCTTTCGAAAAATACTTGAACGTGTCTGCCCGCCTGAAAGAAGACAAGCCTTGGGCCAAGAAAGGCTTTGCTGTGGCCAGCGAGCAATTCCAGCTATCTAAGGGACTCAAAAGCGTGAGGATTTACGACGGGATTGCACCAAAGGTGAAAGAAAGCTCTGACGGTATTATCGTTAGTACAGGCAACAACGTCATCACGATTGACAGGACTGGTGCCCTTGCCAGTTGGATAGTAGATGGTGCAGAGATGCTCAAAGCACCGCTGGAGCCCTACTTTTGGAAGCCAGAGAACGACAACCAGCATGCTGCACACTTTGCCGAGCGCCTCGGTGTATGGCGCGATGCGGCAGCCCAGCGTACTGTCCGCTCCATCAAGACAAGCAAGAATGCTAACCTTGTCACCATCACGGTCGACTGCACTCTCCCTGTGGGGGCTGACTATACCCTGACTTACGAATTCTATGAAAAAGGCGAAGTGAAGGTTGAGGCAGACTATAAGCCCACAGCAACAAATATCCCGCTCATTCCTAAGTTCGGCATGCGGATGCGCATCCCTGCCACCTTCACCAATATCGAATACTTTGGTCGAGGCCCGTGGGAAAACTACCCCGACCGCAAGCGTAGTGCGTTTATGGGCCAGTACAAGATGCCGCTCTCTGAATACGAGACTGAGTATATCCATCCCCAGGACAATGGCTGCCGCACGGATGTACGCTGGTTCAGCATCGGCACCTCCGGTAGCCCCCTCCAATTGGAGGGGGATGGGGGAAGGCTCCTCCTCATCAGCGGTCTTCAGCCACTCTGCATCCGTGCTTGGGATTATGGTGAGGAGGATCTTGAACCCGCCAAGCATCCCAATGAGATAAAGCGTGGCCGCTTCGTCAATCTCAATATCGATCTCAACGTACACGGTGTGGGAGGCGTTGATACCTGGGGACAGCGCACGCTGCCACAATACACCATCGACGGCAACAAACCCTATCACTACGCCTTCTTCCTTGATTGGAAATAGGAATAGACATAACCCTGGCTTAGGCCAGCCCCTTATCAAAGGGCTTCAAACCTTGGTGTCGTCAGCGCAATAGATATAGCCCTGACTGTCATAGATGGTAAGCAGGGAGGAGAGACGGCGACGGAAGGCTGGGAAATCCTTCCGCCCGGGAGCGACCCACTGTACCTCGGCAAGGGCGGCGGCACGGGGGAGCATCTGGTAGAGCAGCAGGGAGCGCCAGGCTATGTACTCCGTCCAGATGTTGGCCTGCACGCCGATGATGTGGCGACGGGTGACCTTGTCGAGACTATCGGGAATAGGCTCGTAGCTATATATCTTTTCCAAGGGCACATAGCCGCCAATGAGGAAGGGTTTCTCCCAGTGTTTGTCTTCGGAGAGCTGGTAGTAGTCGAAGTAACAGTAGGCGGTAGGGGCCATAATGACATCGTGACCCTCCTGGGCTGCACGGATGCCATGCTCTATGCCGCGCCAGCAGAGCACGGTGGCGCTCTGCGAGATGTCACCTTCCATAATCTCATCCCATCCAATGATGCTGCGTCCCAGAGAGTTGATGTGTTTCTCCATGCGGTTGGTGAAGTAACCTTGCAGCTTAGCCTCGGCAGTGAGGTTGCCGTCGCCCTTAATGCCCTGTTCACGGATGCGCTGCTGACACTTGGGGCACTGTTCCCACCGTTTCTTGGGGGCTTCGTCGCCACCGATATTGATGTACTTGGAGGGGAATATCTCTACTAACTCGTCGATGACGCCGCAAAGCAGCTCAAAAGCCTTGTCGTTGCCGGCGCAGAGGATGTCGTTGAAAACGCCCCAAGTGGGTTCCACCTCGTATGGACCGCCCGTACAGCCCAGCTCAGGATAGGCAGCAAGGATGGCAAGGGCATGGCCGGGCAGCTCCACCTCCGGGATGACGGTGATGCAGCGCTCGGCGGCATAGCGCACCACCTCGCGCAGCTGCTCCTGGGTGTAGTAGCCACCGTGGGGTGTCTCATCGAAGAGTCCGGCATTGCGGCCAATGACGGTGTGACGGCGCTGCGAGCCTATCTGGTGCAGACGCGGGTATTTCTTGCTTTCGATACGCCAGCCCTGGTCGTCGGTAAGGTGCCAGTGGAAGGTATTCATGTTGTGAAGGGCGAGGATGTCGATGTATTCCTTCACCTGCTCCACAGAAAAGAAGTGGCGGCACACGTCGAGGTGCATAGCACGATAGGAGAAGCGTGGTTCGTCAGTGATGACAGCGGCAGGGAAGGGAAACGTTCTTTGCGAGACCTCCGCAAAGCGCCTGAGCACCCACGGAGCGCAAGAAAGCGACCAAGGTCGAGCGGAACATTCTTCGCAAGCGAAGCGTCTCCTGACGTCGCCGAGCGGAAGGGTGGCGAGCGACTTACGGAGGGTCTGCACACCATAGAACACGCCGCGGGGACTGCCGCCCTCGATAAGAACACCACGTTTGGGGCTGATGGTGATACGGTAACCCTCGGCATTGGATGCCCACTCCTGTCCTTTTGACGGGGGAGTGACCTGCAGGCGGATGACCTTGCCCCTCTTGGGTGCCTTGTCGGCTACGGCAAGGCTGAGGTCCGTAGTCTCATAGATGTAGGCTTTGAGGAACTGCGCGTTGCGCTGCATCTGGGCGTCAGCGTCGGCACAGACAATGATACACGTGGAGTCGAGCTGGAACGGCTGCTCCTTGGTGAGCTGGATGCTCTTGGGCAGAGGTACTACCTGGTAATTCACTTGCGCCACTGCGTGGCCAAATAATAATGTATAAAGGATAAAGAAAATACTGCGTTTCATATCTTTCATTTTTACTCCCTCTTTTTTACTCCCCACTTATACTGCTGCTTATACTACTGTATCACCGCCCGAAATTTCTGCTGCCCGCAGAACTCGCAGGTAACGGTGCGGGAGGTGTGAGGCTCAAGGCTGATATAGTTGTCGCTAAAGGTGACGCCGTCAATGAGCCTGCCCTTTGGCGTGCGCAACGACAGGCGGAGGAAATAGGCCACTCGGTCGGTGGGGTTGCTGACGGTCAGCGTGACGATCGTCCTGCCGTAGGCCGTGCGGTGGGTTTCGCTGATGCGGCAGCCGTCCACTCGGGCAGCACCGATGGCGTGGTGGCTGGCATGGTGGAGCATGGGTGTCCCCGTCCAGTCTGATTTCGCCCAGTCGAAACGGTCCTCGTCGGTGGAAAGTGTGTAAACGTTAGGAGAAGAAGCCTCTCCCCCAGCCCGTTCCTGAAACAGAAAGAGATAGGCATTGGCTTCAGCGAGGGGTGCCAGCGTGAAGGCGTCGGCATGGCCGTTGGCGGGAATGGTGAGCTGCTTCTCCTGCTGTTCCAAGAGCTGGCCGCTGACGCCGTAGACCTTCATCCGTGCGGTGACGGTGACGGAGTGGAGAAGGCTGTTCACGGCGCGCACCTCGCGGTTGAGGTAATCATAGATGAGCTGCACGGGCTCACAGGCTTTCCTGACAGAGTAGTAGGCGGCGGTGGGTCGCAGGTAGTAATCGTAGAGCTGCCAGTAGAGCCCCGGACGTGCGCCGCCCCCGAGCATCCACTGCACCACGCCGGTGGCCGTGGGGAAACGGTAGCGGAAGGCATCGAACATAGCCCGCGTGCCGTCGTAGCCCACCATCGATGCCTTGCGCAGGTAGTCGTCGAAGCTGGTGGCCTCGCCGTAGCGTCCGGCAATGGTCTGGCTGAGCACCTGCAGGTTGTTGAAGGCTGATGCCGACGAGGTGCAGTGGTAATCCCATACGGAGTCGATGGGCCAGCAGTGGGGGCCTATCATCTGTTCGATGGACTCCCGGACGGGAAGGTTGGCACCGGTGCAGGTCTCCGTGTTGAAGCCAAAGGCACCGCCGGGTGCCTCCCTATGGTACCAGTAGGAGGGTGCCACGTACTCGTAGGGACCTTCCATCTTGGTGCCGGAGGTGCCGGTAAGGTCGCTCTCCATCTGCTTGGCAGAGATAATCTGCGGACGGTCGTCGACAGTGTTCTTGATACGGATGTATTCACTCTCCAAGGCCGGCAGGGGCAGACGGTCGCTGCCAGTGAACCAGGCGATGATGGAGGGGTGATGGCGCAGGTAGCGCAGCTGGTCCGCAAACTGGTCGGACACAAGGCGGATGTCAGCTGGCGAGGTAATGCCGCCGAAGTGCGGGTCGACAGGTTTTCCTAAGTATTCCTCCCACTCCCAGTGACAGCTCCAGCCGGCCAGCAGCAGGATGCCCATCTCGTCACACAGGTCGTAGAGAGCCTGTGACGTGCCCCAGAACCCTTCCAGGCGGACGGTGTTGAGGTTCATTTGGCGCACCAGCTCCAACTGCTGCCGATAGCGATCAGGAGTGTCGCGCAGGAAGAGGTCGTCCGTCCAGCCTGCCCCCAGAATCTGAATGCGCTTTCCGTTGAGTGTGAAGGCACGGTAGCCGTCGTTGGTAATGAAGCTGGAGGTCTCGCGGATGCCAAAACGGACAGTGGTCTCGTCGGACACCTGCTGGCCACTGCCTGCGTGCAGACGGAGTGTATACAGCTCAGGCTTGCCAAGCGTGTAGCACCACCAGAGGCGTGGATGCCTGACGTAGAGGGCTGGCGCATCGTCAGCAGTGATGCGCAAGGTTTTCTGCTCGTATGGTTTCAGGGTGTAGGGAACGGAGAAGGTGCTGCCCTCTATCTCGCCCCTCAGACTGCCGGAGCAGGCCTGGCCGCTGAGGTTACGCACGTCGGCCTCCACGGTGAGCCACGCCTCGTCGAGCGTGCTGAGGTTCAAGCGTGTCTTGACAAAAGGATGACTGATAGTGACGGCACCTGAGCGCTTTACGCTGACAGGGCGCCAGATGCCCATGTTCTCGTCAGCCGGCCAGGGATTCCAGTCTACAAAGCCAATGTTGGGGTCGCCCGGCTGCGCAGC
Organism: uncultured Prevotellaceae bacterium; assembly: GCA_900318585.1. GTDB lineage: Bacteria > Bacteroidota > Bacteroidia > Bacteroidales > Bacteroidaceae > Prevotella. The sequence goes on along the minus strand of ONKY01000064.1, from coordinate 10,968 downwards.
AAAGACCTCCACGGAGAGGGTGTTGTGCTCACGGGCCAGGGGGGTGACGTCCAGCTCGTAAGTGCGGAAGGGACCGCGCACGCTGTCGCGTGAGGCCACTAACTGACCGTTCAGGCGGATGTTGGCACTGTAGCCGACGCCCTCGAAGAGTAGGGTGACATGCTCCTGTGGACTCAGCCCGTCAAGACGGAAGTCCTTCTCGTAAATCCAAGGCACGCGGAAGCGTGATTTGTCCACGCCCTTATAGTTCATTCCCTCCAAGAGGTTGGGATACTCGTTTTTCTTTCCCTTCTGGGTGGTCAGCACGCCCATGACAGTGGAGGGCACGGTGGCCTCGTACCAGGTGCCGTCGGTAACGGCCGATGACTGGCAGCGCCAGCCGTCGGAAAGGGTAATAACCTGGTTTGCTTTCGTTTGGAGATGTGACAATAGCATCAGCAGCAGGGCTGCCGAAATGGTTCTTTGCGAGACCTCCGCAAAGCGCCTGAGCACCCACGGAGCGCAAGAAAGCGACCAAGGTCGAGCGAGTCGGTGGATTTTCATCATAGGCAGATTGATAGTTGAAAAAAAAAAAGATAGTTTCCCTTGTAGCTCGGCTCAAGTTGCGCCAGCTATTGCAGGTAGTCGAGCTGTTTCTTCAGCGCCTGGAGGTCGTCGCGTACGCCGATGAGTCGTGTCAGCACCTCGGCGGTATGGTCGGCGCCGTCGCGGTTGGCATTAATCATCTTCTTGGCGGCGGCCAGCTTGAAGCCGCGAACCTTCACAAGGTTGTGAATGAGCTTAATGAGTTCTATGTCCTTTTCCTGATATTGGCGCACCTTCGCCGGGCCGCTGGTCTTGGGCTTCAGCAGGGGGAACTCCGTTTCCCAATAGCGCAGTGTGCTCTCGTTCAGGTCGAACATCTTGGCCACTTCCTTGATGGAGTAGTAGAGCTTGAGGTTTTTGTTCAGATTCAGTGCCATCGTTGTGTGTAGGATTATGAGTGGTTACTGTTGTTGTTAATTGTTTACCGTAGATGGTCCTCAAAATACTGCGTGATACGCTCATGCAGGTGGACGCTGGCGTGGCCGCGCATATTGTGTTCCTCGCCGGGATAGGCGAAGAAGTCGGGCTGCGTGCCCGCCTTGATGCAGGCATCGAGGAACGACAGGCAGTGCTGGGGCACGACGGTGTTATCGTTATAGCCGGTAATGATCTGCAGACGTCCCTTCAGGTTCTTGGCCTTGTTGATGAGCGAGGTCTTTTCGTAGCCCTCGGGGTTCTGCTGCGGCGTGTCCATGTATCGCTCTCCGTACATCACCTCGTACCATTTCCAGTCGATGACGGGACCGCCGGCCACACCCACCTTGAACACGTCAGGATAGCTGGTCATCAGCGAGATGGTCATAAAACCACCGAACGACCACCCGTGGACACCGATTCTCTCGGTGTCAACGTATGGCAGCGACTTCAGGTACTTCACGCCCTCCATCTGGTCCTGCATCTCTATCTGGCCAAGCTGGCGGAAGGTAGCCTGCTCAAATGCCAGTCCACGGTTTTCAGAACCCCGGTTGTCAAGGATGAACAGGATGTAGCCCTTCTGTGCCATATAGGTCTCCCAGGAGCGGCTGCCCCAGTGCCAGGAGGCTTCTACGTTATGGGCATGGGGACCACCGTAGACGTAGACCACGGTGGGGTATTTCTTCGTAGGGTCGAAGTCGTGGGGCTTCACCATGCGCCAGTAGAGGTCGGTCGTGCCGTCGGCAGCCTTCAGTGTGCCGTTCTCAAACAGCGGCTGCCGGTAGTCCTTCCACGGGTCTTCAGAGGTAAGCAGACGCAAGCTCTTCCCGTTGACGGTGTTCACAAGGTCATAGTTGAGGGGTACGTCAGGCTCTGTGTACCGGTCGTAAAGCAGAGCACCTGACTCAGAGAGCGTGCCGCGGTGGACTCCCTTACCATTGTCGAGCAGCGTGCGCTTGCCCGTCTTGATGTTGACGGCGAAGAGGTTGCGCTGCAAGGGGTTCAGCTCGTTCGAGGCAATGATGACGGACTGGGTCTTCCGGTTGAAGCCCAGCACGCTGGTCACCACCCAAGGCCCGCTCGTGAGCTGGCGTAGCTGTTTCCCCTCGGTATTATATAAATAAAGGTGGTTATAGCCGTCGCGCTGGCTCTGGAGTATGAACTTCGTAGCGTCCCACGGCAGGAACTCAATGGGGTGAAGGGGTTCCACGTATTTGTCGGAGGTCTCGCGATACAGCTCCTTAAGGAGTTGGCCTGTCTCGGCACTGTAGCTGACGAGGCGGCAGTCGTTCTGGTCGCGGTTCAGCTCGAACATGTAGACCGTCTTGCCGTCAGGGCTCCAAGCAATGTTAGTGAAATATACCGGAACGGTATCGGCGGGAGAATCGCTGACAACGGAACTGGGGCTTGCGGGGGTGTTCAGGTAGACGGTCTTACCTGTGGGGAGGTCGTAGATGCCAACGGTGACCTGATGGGAAGTCATGCCGGCCATGGGGTATTTGTCGGGCTCGTAGGTGGCTGAACGGGGGAAAATGTCTACCTGCGGATAATCGGTCACCATCGACTGGTCCATGCGATAGAAAGCTAAGCGCTGACCATCTTTGCTCCAAAAGGTGCCCTTGTCAATGCCCCACTCGTTGCGGTGGACAGACCGTCCATAGACAATCTCGCGGCTGCCATCGGTGGTCAGCTGGCGCTCCCTGCCCTGGCCATCTGCCACATAGAGCTGACAGCCCTTGGCTTCACCGAGCTCCTTGACGTAGGCCGTAGCCCTCGATTGCGGATTCCAGTCATTAGCCGTCTGGGAAGAGATACTGTCCTGCCATACCAGCCGGTGCGCCTTGAAGTCTACCAGAATGTACGCCTTACGGTTGCCGACAGCCACGAGCGGTTTGTCGGGATAGGGGAAGGTGGCGTTCATCAGGTGGCGCACAAACCGTATGCTGTCATCGCTCTCGGCCCATTGGTTGATTTGGTCGAGGGTGAAAAGCAGTTTCTTCTTACCTGTCTTGGTGTCTATGGTATAGCATTCCTCCACGTCGGTCTGGATCAGCTGGTCGCCCCACCAGGTGAGCCACAGATTCTGAGGCTGCAGGTTCCTGTAGTTCGTCCCTCCGAAGTTCAGGTCCTCAAGCGTAAAGAGTTTGTCTTGGGCTGCCATAGGGAGTGATAATGAGAATAGTGCCAATATGAGCAGGTTCTTAATCTTCATCATCGTCGAAGTTTTGATTCTGTTTGCCGAAGTTGCGTTTTCCCATGCCGGGCTTGCCGAAGCCACGCTTGTCCGTGCGGCTGTTGCGGTCGAAACGGTTGCCTCCGTTGCGACGATCCTTGAAGCCGGGCTTCCCGCCTCGTTGGTCGCTGCGTTCATTACGACCGTCACCACGTTTGAAGCCGCCTTGACGACTGTCGCGCTTAAAGTCTTTCCTCTCGCCCCTTGCTTCTCTCTTTTCCTTCAGATCGTGGCGATGGAAGGTGAACGAACGGATGTCGCCCTCCTCATTGGCCTCCTGTTCTTCCAAGCGCTGCTTGAACTCGCGGTTTTTCTTGAAGCGATGTTTCTCGGCCATGAGGCGTTTCTCCTCCTCGGTCTTGACGGTATTCCCCTCTTGGGTAAACACCTTCATCTTGCCGTCGAACATCTGGTACTTGCGCAATTCGCACTCCAGTGAGCCATTGTAGAGCGGTGTCTTGAGGCTGGGCTTCAGACCTATCTGGTCGAAGCACTCCTCACGATAGGAGAGCACCCAGGCATCGTTGCCCTGGAACTCATGCTTGAAGCGTTCGCCAATCATCTTATAGGTACCCAGCAGGTCGGGCGTGGAAATACGCTCGCCGTAGGGCGGGTTGGTCACGATGATACTCTTCTCGGCAGGATGAGTGAAGTCCTTGAAGTCCTGCTGCTCCACGGAGATGCAACTGGTCAGTCCGGCAGCCTTCACGTTCAGCCGAGCCGTATTGACGGCTTTCATCTCAATGTCGTAGCCATAGATGTGATGGGTGAACTCACGCTCCTGCGAGTCGTCATTGTAGATGCGGTCGAAGAGGTCAGCATCAAAGTCAGGCCACTTCTCAAAGGCAAACTCTTTGCGGAACAGTCCTGGCGCCATGTTGCGGGCTATGAGGGCAGCCTCTATCAGGAACGTACCCGAGCCGCACATGGGGTCGATAAAGTCGCAGTCACCCTTCCACCCTGTCAACAGAATGATACCGGCGGCCAGCACTTCATTCAACGGGGCTTCTACCGACTCCTGCCGATAGCCGCGGCGATGGAGTGACTCACCAGTAGAGTCGAGGCAGAGCGTGCAGGAGCTCTCTCCTGGAGCAGTATCGGCAATATGGATATGCAGGCGCAGGTCAGGATTGCTGACGGAGATGTTTGGACGCTTACCCGTCTTCTCGCGGAATTGGTCGACGATGGCATCCTTTACCTTGTAGCTGACGAACTTGGAGTGACGAAACTCCTCAGAGAACACCACGGAGTCTACGGCAAAGGTTTTCTCCAGGTCCAGATACTCGCTCCAGTCTATCTTCATCACCTCGTCGTAGACGTCCTCGGCAGACAGTGCGCGGAAATGACGAATGGGTTTCAAAATGCGGATAGCAGTATGCAATTGGAAATTGGCACGATACAACAGCTCCTTATCGCCGGTAAACGATACCATGCGTCTTCCTATTTGTACGTCGTTAGCCCCCAGTTGGGTCAGCTCCTTCGCCAAGACGGGTTCTAACCCCATAAAGGTCTTGGCGATGATTTCAAAAGTTTGTTCCATTGTATGACAAAATACGTATTTCTGCTGCAAAGATACGAATTAAATGTGAAAAGTAAAGAGTGAAGAGTGAAGAATTTACAAAATAATCACAAAAATATTTCGATTTCTCGATTTTTATGTGTAATTTTGCGCGGATGTTACAATTATTATTAGCCATAGACGGACAAATGAGCCTTTCCGTAGTGCTCTTCTGGGTACTGGGAGGACTATTGATTTTGGGTGCGCTCGCGATGATCTTTGTTCAGCGCCGTACCACGAAAGAACTGCAGTATGAGCTTTCCCAATTAGCCAAGATGAACGAGAACAATGTGGAGTTCGAGTTCGTCCTGAAGGCCATGCATTTGGCCACTTGGCACATTGACCCCCAAACAGGGTCGGTGACATACGACTATGATTTCCGCGAAAAAGGTATTGACTGGGCCGTCCTTGGAGAGGGCTCCAAGCTTTCGGACGGAGAACAGCTGCTGCTGGAAGAAGACGTGCCCCAAGTATCGAAAGCCCTGGAAAACATCTGCTCAGGCAAGGCGAAGGAATATCATGAGGAATACAGGGTGAAGATTCCTCATACGTCGAAATATTACTGGGAAGAGAGTTCTGCCATTGTGGCTGACCGCGACATTGACGGCAAGCCCTTGCGTATTGTGGGAACGTCCATGCGTATTGACGAGCGCAAGCACATGGAGAAAGCTCTGGTTGATGCTCGTAACAAGGCAGAGGAAAGCGACCGTCTGAAGTCGGCCTTCATTGCCAATATGAGCCATGAGATACGCACGCCGCTGAATGCCATCATCGGCTTCACCAGCCTGTTGCCCGACGTGACGGGTGATGAGGAACGCCGGGAGTTGATAGGTCTGATACAGGAAAACAACAAGAAACTGCTGCAGATTATTGATGACGTGATGAACATCTCTAAGATTGAGGCGGGAGACGTTGATCCTGTCATCTCGTCCTTCGACTTGAACATGACGCTGACAGAAGTGATAGACAGGCAGAAGCAGAGGCTGAAGCCGGGAGTAGAGCTGACCACACAGTACCCGCAGCAACAGCTGACGATTTCCACCGACATGAGCCGTCTCACCGAAATGATGAACCATTTGGTAACGAACGCGGCAAAGTTCACCGACCAAGGCTCTATTGTTGTGGGATATGACTTACCAGAGAACAAGCGTATACGTATCTGGGTGAAGGATACGGGAAAAGGTATTCCCCAGGAGCTGCATGAGCAGATTTTCGAGCGTTTCTTCAAGGTTGACGAGTTCGTTCCAGGTGCAGGTTTGGGATTGCCCATCTGCCGCACGATGGCACAGTCGCTTGGCGGTTCGGTAGCTGTGGATTCTGTACCGGGCGAAGGCTCGTGCTTCACGATTGAGATTCCCTGCTAAGCGGTTCCAGGAAGAAATGAAAACTTAAAACTATATCATGGACGACGAAATAAAAGACACCCAACTCCCGGAATCTCCGGATGCACTTGACATTCCGGGAGGTTCGGAGGCTCATTCCGACTATAAACCTGTGAACCGGTTCGATGCAGCTGCCGTACACCATCTGAGCGGCATGTATCAGAACTGGTTCCTCGACTATGCCAGCTATGTCATCTTAGAGCGCGCCGTTCCCAATATAGAGGACGGTTTCAAGCCTGTCCAGCGCCGTATCATGCACTCCATGAAGCGCATGGACGATGGACGATATAATAAGGTAGCCAACATTGTCGGCCATACCATGCAGTTCCATCCTCATGGCGATGCCTCTATCGGCGATGCCTTGGTACAGTTAGGACAGAAGGACCTGTTAGTGGATACACAGGGTAACTGGGGAAACATCCTGACCGGCGACCGTGCCGCTGCCCCCCGATATATCGAGGCCCGGCTTTCCAAGTTTGCACTCGACACGGTGTTCAACCCCAAGACCACAGAGTGGCAGCTCAGCTACGACGGTCGTAACAAGGAGCCTATTACGCTGCCAGTGAAGTTCCCGCTGCTGTTGGCACAGGGCGCCGAGGGTATCGCTGTAGGCCTCAGCTCGAAAATCCTGCCCCATAACTTCAACGAGATATGCGATGCCGCCATCCAGTACTTGCATGGTGAAGAGTTCCAACTGTACCCTGACTTCCAGACAGGTGGCTCCATCGACGTATCGAAATATAACGACGGCCAGCGTGGCGGGGTATTGAAGGTACGTGCCAAGATTGAGAAGCTGGACCAGAAGACCCTTGTCATCCGCGAGATCCCTTTCTCCAAGACTGTCAGCTCCCTCTGTGAGAGCATCACCAAGGCCATTGAGAAAGGAAAGATCAAGGCGCGTCACGTGGACGACCTCACATCGGCACAAGTAGAAATCCTGGTACACTTGTCACCAGGCGTCAGTAGTGACAAGACGCTCGACGCCCTCTACGCCTTCACCGACTGCGAGATCAACATCTCTCCCAACTGCTGCGTCATCGACGGGCAGAAGCCGCAGTTCCTCACTGTCTCTGACGTGCTCAAGCACAGTGTGGAACGCACCAAGGACCTCATCCGTCAGGAGTTGGAAATCCGCAAGGGAGAATTGCTGGAACAGTATCATTTCTGCTCTTTGGAGAAAATCTTCATCGAGGAGCGTATCTATAAGGACAAGAAGTTTGAGCAGGCCCCCAATATCGATGCCGTCTGTGAGCATATCGACGAGCGCCTGACGCCCTATTATCCCTCTTTGGTACGTGAGGTGACGAAGGATGACATCCTGAAGCTCTTGGAAATCAAGATGCAACGCATCCTGAAGTTCAATAAGGACAAGGCCGACGAGCTGATGGCACGTATCAAGGCGGAGATTGACGAGATAGACCGCGACCTGGCCAACATGGTGGAAGTGACCGCCAATTGGTTCCAGTTCCTGAAGGACAAATACGGAAAGGACTATCCGCGTCTCACTGAGATTCGCAACTTTGACACAATCGAAGCCACGAAGGTAGCCGAGGCCAACCAGAAACTGTATATCAACCGTCAGGACGGCTTCATCGGCACTGGCCTAAAGAAAGACGAGTTCGTTTGTAACTGCTCTGACATTGATGACATCATCATCTTCTATAAGGACGGTAAGTACAAGGTCATTCGCGTGGCCGAGAAGATATTCGTCGGCAAGAATGTGTTGTACTTGCAGGTGTTCAAGAAGAACGATGTGCGCACCACTTACAATGTTGTCTACCGTGACGGCAAGAAAGGCCCCTATTACATGAAGCGCTTCAACGTGACGAGCATGACCCGCGACAAGGAGTATGACCTGACGCAGGGAGTGCCCGGCTCCAAGGTGATGTACTTCACGGCCAACCCCAATGGTGAGGCAGAGGTCATCAAGGTGACGCTCGACCCGAACCCGAAGCTGAAGAAAATCTTCATTGACAAGGATTTCTCAGAGGTAATGATCAAAGGCCGCGCCTCGAAAGGCAACCTGCTGACGAAGAATTCCGTCCATCGTATCGGTCTGAAGAGCCGTGGCCATTCCACGCTGGGCGGCCGCAAGGTGTGGTACGACCCTGACGTGAACCGCCTGAACCATGATGAGCATGGACGCTTGCTTGGCGAGTTCTTTGATGAGGATCAGATCTTGGTGGTGCTCGATAACGGCGACTTCTACCTGTCTAACTTCGACGTGAACAACCACTACGAAGCCAATATCCTGCGCATAGAGAAGTACCAGCAGGACAAGGTGTGGACTGCCGTGCTGTGGGATGCTGACAACCAAGGCTATCCTTACCTGAAGCGCTTCCTCATGGAAGCAGCCAAGCGAAAGCAGAATCTCCTGGGCGACAACCCCGCCTCAAAGCTCATTCTGCTGACAGACCAGACATATCCGCGACTGCAGGTCAACTATGGTGGAGCCGATGAGTTCCGTGGGTCCGAGGAGATTGACGCTGAGCAGTTCATCGCCGTCAAGGGCTTCAGGGCCAAGGGAAAACGCCTCTCTACCTGGCAGATTGAGAGCATCGTGGAGCTGGAGCCCACGCGTTTCCCGGAAGAACCTGAAGAACAGGAGATTCCTGATGACTCTGACAGTCCCGACAATCAGGACAATCCGGAAGTTCCAGAAGAAATACTCGACCCTGATGCAGGCAAGTCGGAGCAGCAGATCATAGACGAAATTACAGGACAGATCAGCCTTTTCTCCGACGATGACTTCTGACATACCATGAAGATGATTGATAATTGATATGAATAGGATATACCCATACCTCTTGTCTCTCGCCTGTTGCCTCTCGCCTCTCGTCTCTCTGGCCCAGGACTTGCCGCGAACCACTGTCACTTATCAGCTTGGCATGGGTTACTCAGACGTTCTTGACACGTACCTCTCTCAGGAAAAATTCCATGGCACCGGACTTTCATTCCTTTCCACGACAGAGAGAGAACAACCTGACAGCCGCTGGACCACACGATTAGAGCATCAGCTTCATTACTCCGATGTGGAAGACCGTTCCGGCTCACGCCATGAGCTGCAAGGTGACTATACATTCTTCTACGGTCGGCTGTTCCGTTGGCAGTTTGACGCATCATGGACAGTGCAGGCCGGTGCTATGGCGACGGGAAATCTGGGATTTATCTATAACACGGCCAATTCCAACAACCCAGCACAGGGCCGTTTCTCACTCAATGTAATGCCTACTGTCACGGCCTCCAAAGGTTTCTCCTTGTTCCACCGCTCCTGCCGCGTTTCCTATGAGCTGAACCTGCCGCTGGCCGGTATGATGTTCAGTCCTAACTACGGGCAGTCGTACTATGAGATTTTCTCCTTGGGACAATATGACCACAATTTAGTGGCTACCACTTTCGCCTCTGCCCCCTCATTGCGCCAGCATCTGGCGGTTAGCTACGCCCTCTGGCCCCAGACCATGCTCAGTGTGGGTTATCTGGGCGACTACCAGCAGGCGAAGGTGAACAATCTGAAGTCGCACATCTATAGCCACCGGCTCATGGTAGGCATCGTGCGCCAGTTCTCCATTATCAACCACCGCTTATGAAACGCATATTCCTATACCTGTTGATATTACTGCCTCTCCACGGCTGTGTGGACGAGGAGCAGTTCGATGATACGCCACAGGGTAACTTTGAGGCACTATGGAAGATTATCGACGAGCACTACTGCTTCTTCGACTATAAGCAGCATGAATATGGACTGGACTGGCAGCAGGTATATCAGAAATATAAGGTACGCGTAGACGACAACATGTCGACGACACAGCTTTTTGAGGTGCTTGGCAAGATGCTTGGCGAGCTTCGTGATGGACATGTCAACCTCTCTGCCGCTCACGACTATTCCCGTTATTGGCAATGGAGCGAGAATTATCCTGCCAACTTCAGTGATTCCCTGGAACGCCGTTATCTCGGCACCGACTATCGTATTGCCGCAGGACTGAAATACCGTATCCTTGACGATAACATTGGCTACGTCCGCTATGACTCCTTCCAAAGCTCCGTGGGTGAAGGTAATCTGGAAGAGATGCTCTCCTACCTGCTGCTTTGCCGTGGCCTGATTATTGATATCCGCGATAATGGCGGTGGCAACCTGAACACTGTAGACGTTCTGACCTCCCGTTTCTGCCAAGAGAAGACCCTTGTGGGCTATATCAGGCATAAGACAGGCAAAGGGCATAACGATTTCTCTGAGATGGAGGCGAAGTATATTGAGCCCTCTTCCAACCTGCGTTGGTACAAGCCCGTCTGCGTACTGACGAACCGAGGAGTGTTCAGCGCAGCAAACGAGTTCACGTCCTACATGAAGGCCATGCCACAGGTAAAGATTGTGGGCGACCATACGGGTGGTGGCGCAGGAATGCCCTTCAGCTCGTCGCTGCCCTGTGGGTGGACGGTACGCTTCTCGGCTGTTCCCATGTACGACCATCACAGCCAGTCCATTGAGTTTGGCATTGAACCAGACTATCAGGTGCAGCTTTCCGAAGCCGATGTCCTGCAAGGGCGCGATACGATTATTGAGTTCGCACGGAAACTGTTGGCCAGATAAGCTTTTCGTTCCACTGAGCAGGGCTTTTTCGCCAATCAGGAAATAAAAAATGCATTTTTCTTTGGCCGTTTCATAAAAAAGTATTACTTTTGCACCCGCAAACGCTAAAATGCCCGGTCAGACAGGCGCCTGTGGCGGAATTGGTAGACGCGTCAGACTTAGGATCTGGTGTCTCACGACGTGCAGGTTCGAGTCCTGTCAGGCGCAC
>ONKY01000035.1 GCA_900318585.1 uncultured Prevotellaceae bacterium | reverse complement strand
CAACAAAATCAGTACAATAAACAGTAATTAACAAAACAGTATCAAATCAAGGCCTAAAAGGAGTCAACACTATACAGGGAAAGACATTTCAACAAATCAACAAATCAACATTTTATGTTTTTTGCTGTATTTGCAGTTTTGCTTTTATTATGCTTACTTTTTATAGATATATATATAATTATAATAATATATATATCTATAAAAAGCTCTTATAAAAAGAAAAATGCAAAATGTTGATTTGTTGATTTGTCGATTTGTCGAAATAACGGCATTTTCATTACGCAGTGTGCCATTTTAGACATGAAAAATGGCACTCCCTGCTCGTAGAGTGGCGCTTTAGGGTTCTCCCAGTATATGGAATATCAGCCCTACCTCCTGCGGCGTAAAGGTACGGCGGTTCATACTCAGGAGCGGCCGCAGGTCGCTATTGAAACTCATCCAATGCTTTAACTTCTGCCAGGCACACTTGCCATAATAATTTTGACATCCGACAATAAAAAAGGAGGAAAATGAAAAAAAAAGGGGGAAAAGATGGAATAGTCGGGAGATTTTTATTACCTTTGCAGTCCATTTTCATTTTATAACGTTATAAAGAAATATTTCAATGGCAGAAGCAAAGAAGATGAAGACCGCCTTGGTGTCGGTCTTCCACAAAGACGGCCTCGATGAACTGCTCAAGAAGCTCAACGAGGAGGGTGTGAAGTTCCTGTCTACCGGAGGTACGCAGGCATTCATTGAGTCACTTGGTTACGAGTGCCAGAAAGTGGAGGAGGTAACGACCTATCCCTCCATCCTGGGCGGCCGTGTGAAGACGTTGCATCCGAAGGTGTTCGGAGGCATACTGGGACGTCGCGACAACGAGGGCGACCGTGAGCAGATGGCCAAGTACGAGATTCCTGAGATCGACCTGGTGATTGTTGACCTCTATCCTTTTGAGCAGACCGTGGCCAGTGGTGCCTCGGAGGCTGACATCATCGAGAAGATTGACATTGGTGGCATCTCACTGATCCGCGCCGGTGCCAAGAACTTCAAGGACGTGGTCATCGTACCATCGAAGGCAGAATACTCCGTGCTGCTTGACATCCTGAACAAACAGGGCGCCGAGACTACCATTGAGCAGCGCCGTATGTTTGCCACCAAGGCTTTCGGTGTCAGCTCGCACTATGACACTGCCATCCACGAGTGGTTTGTTAAAGGTTAAAGGTAAAAGTGATTAGTGAATAATTTGCTGCCGCCCGTAAAAGGTAAGAGTGAAGAATTAAAAGTTAAGAGTTAAAAAGAAAGATGGGATTTTTCAGTTTTGTCCATGAGATAGCCATGGACCTTGGCACTGCCAACACGATTATTATCAGCGACGACAAGATCGTCGTGGATGAGCCTTCGGTCGTTGCCCTCGACCGCCGCACGGACAAGATGATTGCCGTGGGTAACGAGGCAAAGATGATGTACGAAAAGACTCACGACAATATACGCACCATCCGCCCGTTGAGGGACGGCGTTATTGCAGACTTCTCTGCCTGTGAGCAGATGATGCGCGGACTCATCAAGATGGTCCACACCGGCTCACGCCTCTTCCCCTCAGCCCTGAGAATGGTCATCGGCGTGCCTTCAGGCTCGACCGAAGTGGAGCTGCGTGCCGTGCGTGACTCTGCCGAGCACGCTGAGGGCCGCGACGTCTACCTGATCTTTGAGCCGATGGCCGCCGCCATTGGTATCGGCATTGACGTGGAGGCTCCCGAGGGTAACATGATTGTTGACATCGGCGGTGGCACGACCGAAATTGCCGTCATCTCCCTGGGCGGTATTGTAGCCAACAACTCCATCAAGGTGGCCGGCGACGACCTGACCTCCGACATTCAGGAGTATATGTCACGCCAGCACAACGTGAAGGTGTCCGAACGTATGGCTGAGCGCATCAAAATCAGCGTTGGCTCCGCCCTGACCGACCTGGGCGACGAGGCTCCCGACGACTACGTTGTCCACGGCCCGAACCGCATCACGGCACTGCCTATGGAGGTGCCCGTGTGCTATCAGGAGATTGCCCACTGCCTCGACAAGACCGTGGCCCGCATTGAGACTGCCGTGCTGTCGGCCTTGGAGAGCACACCGCCCGAGCTGTATGCCGACATCGTGAAGAACGGTATCTACCTGACCGGCGGCGGCGCCCTGCTCCGCGGCTTGGACAAGCGCCTGACCGACAAGATCAACATTCCCTTCATCGTAGCCGAAGACCCGCTCCATTGTGTGGCTAAGGGTGCCGGCATTGCCCTGAAGAACGTTGACCGCTTCTCGTTCCTGATGAGGTGATGAGGGGAGGTATGAGTTATGAGTTATGAGGTGAGAGGTAACGCCTGATGAAGAACCTGATAGCGTTTCTGACGAAGTACTACCACTGGCTGCTTTTCCTATTATTGGAAGTGGCCAGTGCTGTGCTTTTGTTCCGTTACAACAGCTATCAGGGAAGCGTATGGGTATCGTCAGCCAACTACGTGGCTGGTTTCCTCTACGAGCAGGAAGCTGACGTCACACAGTTCTTCTCACTGACAAGGGTGAACGAGGAGCTGTCGCTCAGAAACTTCTACTTAGAGCGGCAGGTGAACCAGCTGCGCCGCCTCTATACCGAAGCCACGCAGGACACCACCGTCATGGAGCGCAACGAACTGGAATTCCTCAGTCGCTACAAGCTGATACCGGCCAAAGTGGTGTCAAACACCCTGAACCGCGCCGACAACCTCATTACCATCGACAAGGGTAGCTTAGACGGTGTGGAAAAGGACATGGGCGTAGCCTGCGGCAACGGTGTCGTGGGTGTGGTCTACCTGACGAGTGACCACTACTCAGTACTGATACCCGTGCTTAACGCCTCGTCGTCACGCATCAGCTGCGCCATCCGCGGCAGAGGCTACTTCGGCTACCTCCACTGGGACGGCTCCGACGCGTCGACGGCCTACTTGGAGGATATTCCTCGCCACGCCAAGTTCAAGCGCGGTGAATGGGTAGAGACCAGCGGTTATTCATCCATCTTCCCCCCAGGCGTGCTGGTGGGAAGGATTGGTACGGTCTATAACTCACGTGACGGGCTGTCGTTTAAGCTGAAGATTCATTTGTCAACGGACTTCGGCAACCTGCGCGACGTATATGTCATTAGCGACTACGGGATGAAGGAACGAAAAGAACTGCTGAAAGCGGCTAACGACTCCTTGAGCGAGAAGAACAACAGGTAAAGGATTATGGTAATAGATACGCTGAAACGAATCGTAGCATTTGTGGCACTATGCTTAGCACAGGCATTAGTGCTGAACCATATTCACCTGTTCAACGTGATGACTCCCCTACTCTATGTGTATTTCGTCATTGCCTTCCCGAGAAGCTATCCCAAGTGGGCCATCCTGCTATGGAGCTTCTTCCTTGGGCTGTCCGTTGACATGCTCTCGAACACTCCGGGTATGGCCAGCGGCGCACTGACACTGGTAGGTGCCATACAGCCATATCTGCTGGAGCTCTTCATTCCGCGCGACTCCATAGAGAACCTGAAATGCTCGGCACACACGCTGGGATGGGTGAAGTTTTCGTTACTGGCTTTCGTGCTGACGTTCATATTCTGTCTGGCTTTCTTTACGTTGGAGATGTTCTCATTCTTCAACTGGCAGCACTGGCTGCTCTGCATCAGCACCAGTACAGCCCTGACACTGGTCATCATCTTGGCCTTGGAAAATTTCAGAACTGAAAGTTAGGGAAGGTTCACAGGTGAAAGGAAGATGAAGAACTTCGGTTATGAATACAGGAAGTACGTGATCGGGATGGTGGCTATTGTCATCGTCATCGTCTACACGATACGCCTGTTCATGCTCCAAATAACCAGCGACGACTACAAGAAGAGTGCCCAGTCGAACGCATTCCTGAAGCGGGTGGAATACCCGTCGCGTGGCGTCATCACCGACCGTAACGGGAAATTGATGGTATATAACCAGCCGGCATACGACATCATGGTCGTTATGAACGAGGAGAACGGACATCTCGACACGCTGGAGTTCTGCCAGACCTTGGGCATCAGCCGCGAGGAGTTCGACCAGCGCATGGCTTCCATCAAGGACCGCTCACGCAATCCCGGCTATTCCAAGTTCACTCAGCAGCTGTTCATGAGCCAGCTAAGCGACAAGGACTTCAGCATCTTCCAGGAGAAGATGTTCCGCTTTCCCGGCTTCTACGTACAGCGCCGCAGCATCCGCCAGTATACCTATCCCTACGCCGCACACATCCTGGGAGACGTGGCAGAGGTGTCGCCGTCGGATATTGAGCAGGACGACTACTACCAGCCGGGCGACTACATAGGGAAGCAGGGAATAGAGCGAAGCTACGAACGGCAGCTACGCGGAGAGAAGGGCGTGCAGATACTGCTGCGCGACGCCCACGGGCGTGAACAGGGCAGCTACCAGAACGGTGCCCTCGACCGTCAACCCAAGCCCGGCAAGAACCTTACGCTGAGCATAGACTTGAAGCTGCAGGCTCTTGGCGAGCGGCTGATGCAAGGCAAGATTGGCTCCATCGTAGCCATTGAGCCCTCTACGGGCGAGGTGCTCTGCATGGTCTCCTCACCCTCCTACGACCCCCGTATGATGACTGGCCACCAGCGGTCGAAGAACCACGCCCTGCTGGCTGCCAACCCCAGGAAGCCGCTACTGAACCGCAGCATCATGGGACAATACCCGCCAGGCTCCACCTTCAAGACCACGCAGGGACTGACCTTCCTCAACGAGGGAATCATCACCCCCAAGACGCAGTTCCCGTGCTCTCACGGCTTCCACTACAGGGGTCTCCGCGTAGGCTGTCACGGTCACGCCGCACCGCTGGCCATCGTGCCGGCCCTCAGCACGTCGTGTAACGGCTATTTCTGTTGGGGACTGTATTACATGATTGGTGCCAAGTCGAAATACGGCTCTGTCCAGAAGGCTATGAACACCTGGCGCGACTACATGGTCAGCATGGGATTCGGCTATCGGTTGGGCATTGACCTGCCCGGCGAGAAGCGAGGCCTCATTCCCAACGCCGAATTCTACGACAATGCCTACAAGGGCTCGTGGAACGGGCTGACCATCATCTCTATCTCCATCGGACAGGGCGAGGTCAACGCCACCCCTCTCCAGATAGCCAACCTGGCTGCCACCATAGCCAACAAGGGCTACTACTATGTGCCCCACGTAGTGCGGAAGATACAGGACGAGCCGCTCGACACCACCTTTACCCAGCGTCACTACACCCTGGCGAAGCAGAGCGCATACGAATACATCGTACAGGGTATGCGTGCCTCAGCATTAGGTGGAACCTGCAAGGCACTGGGACGCTACGACTTTGAGGCCTGCGGCAAGACGGGTACGGCACAGAACCGCGGACACGACCACTCCGTATTCATGGGCTTCGCACCCATGAGCAACCCGAAGATAGCTGTGGCTGTCTACGTGGAGAACGGTGGATGGGGTGCTACCTACGGCGTTCCCATCGGCGGGCTCATCATGGAGCAATACCTGCACGGGAAGCTGTCAGAAGCGTCAGAGAAGAAAGCAACAGAATTCCAGAACAAAATCATAGACTATGGCTCAGGCGAAAGATAAACAACCCAGCGTACTTCGTTCGCTCGACTACTGCACCATCATCATCTATATCCTACTGCTCACTATGGGATGGATCAGCGTGTGCGGCGCAAGCTATACCTACGGCGACACCGACATTTTCTCCCTCTCCACGCGTTCAGGTATGCAGATTGTCTGGATAGGCACCAGTCTCCTGTTAGGCCTTATCCTGCTGCTGCTCGACGACCGTGCATACGATATGTTCTCGTACATTATCTATTTATTACTGCTCGTCCTGCTCTTTGCCACCATCTTCAATCCCCACTCCATCAAGGGTTCACGCTCGTGGCTGGTATTGGGCCCGCTACGACTGCAACCGGCGGAGTTCGCGAAGTTTGCCACCTCACTGGCACTGGCAAAGTTTATGAGCATACACGACTATGACATCAACCAATGGAAGCATTTCGGTGCCACGCTACTCATTATCTTCGTGCCCATGCTGTTCATTATCCTACAGCGTGAGACGGGCTCCGCACTGGTCTATCTGGCCTTCTTCCTGATGTTCTATCGTGAGGGAATGCCTGGCAGCATCCTTTTCACTGCTGTGGCTGCCGTGGTCTATTTCGTCATCGGAATCCGCTATGCCGACACACCGCTGGGAGGACTGCCCACTTCTGCAGGCAAGTTCTGGGTACTGATACTCATACAGATTTTCTCGAGCGGTATGGTCTGGGTGTACTGCCGTAACCACTGGGAGGCACTGAAAATGCTGGCCTTCACCGTTGGCGGCTCATTGCTGGCCTTCGCCTTTGCCTACTTCGTCATTCCCTTCGACGTGGTGTGGATACAAATCGTGCTGATTGTACTGCTCATAGGCTACCTGTTGTGGCAGGCCCTGAACACCCGCATCCGGAACTATCTGTGGATAGCAGTCTTCGCACTGGGCTCCATCATCTTCTTCAACGTAGCCAACTACGGCCTGAACCATGTGCTTCAGCCCCACCAGCGAACGCGCATTAATGTGCTGCTCGGATTAGAGGAAGACCTGAAGGGAGCCGGCTACAATGTCCATCAGAGCGAGATAGCCATTGGCTCCGGCGGACTGAGGGGCAAGGGATTCCTCAACGGTACGCAAACCAAGCTGAAGTATGTGCCTGAGCAGGATACTGACTTTATCTTCTGCACCGTCGGCGAGGAGGAGGGATTCATCGGCTCTGCCGGTGTACTCCTGCTGTTCCTGGCCTTAATCCTGCGGCTCATACATCTGGCAGAGCGGCAGACCTATCGTTTCGGGCGTGTCTACGGCTATTGTGTGCTCAGCATTTTCCTATTCCACGTGTTCATCAACGTCGGTATGGTGTTAGGACTCACTCCTGTGATAGGCATCCCCCTACCCTTCTTCAGCTATGGCGGTTCCTCACTATGGGGCTTCACGCTGTTGCTCTTTATCTTCCTGCGTATAGACGCTGGGCGCAATATGTCAAGAGCTTAATTAATCCTATCAGATATGAACCTGAAAGAGCATTTGTCAATGAACGACCGATTTGCCGCCAACAGCGGTTGTCGGCTTGAAGAGATAGGCGAAGGCTATGCACGTGCCACTCTTGTTGTGACCAAAGAGCACCTCAACGCCGGAGGCGTCTGCCAAGGCGGTGCTTACTTCACCTTGGCTGACATCGCCATCGCCGCCGTCATGAACTCCCACGGCCAGCTTACCTTTGGCGTTGAGAACAATATTGTCTATGTGAAAAGCGCCGTGGTGGGCGACACATTGACGGCAGTAGCTACCGAGGTGGTCAACCATCACAAGCTACCATACGTTGATGTCCGCATCACCAACCAGCACGGTGAACTGTGCTGCATCGTCACCGGCATCGGCTATCGGAAGAGGGAAGCAATTCCAACGGGGAACTAATAAGCTGTTGTGGGTATGTGACTATTCAGCGAATAACCACTGCCCTACATATTCCTTCTCTTACAAAAAGTCTAAATGAACGCTTCTCATTGCACTTTTTGCCAGTCTTTCATACACAAGCCCCAGTTCTGCGAAACGGTGGACGGCATTCATGGCTGCTTTTCTGACAGCAAGGTCTTCGCCCTGTAAAGCCGCCATTGCCTGATCAAGGAACTCGTTGATTCCCCGTTCGTTAGGTTCCTGTCCTCGCATGAAAATACGGGCTATGACCAGAAAGCCGCAAAGCTCTTCCAACACCTTCGTGCTGGCCATCCACTGATAGGCTTTCACGGGAGCGAAGGGCAGATGCTGGTAAAGATTGAACGCAGCCTGCTCGGCTATTTCCACCGTCTCCGTCTGCTCCATCCAGATATCAACCACTTCAGGCAGGATTTCCTCCGGAGGCATGATCATCGTTGCCAGGATTTTGCATTCGCGCACATTCTCCTTCCATAAGGCAATTGCAAGCTGGTAGTCCTTGCCCAGCTCGTCGGCCTTTTCCCTCAGTCGTGGAAGGGTGGCGCCCCAGTTCAGGTGATATCCTAATCCCTTATCACGCATGGACTGTGCCACAGCCCCGTCCATCATCTGACGGAACGACTGCTTGATTTCCCTGACTTTTTCTTCTATTACTTTTTCCATAAAATTGTTCTTGTTCTCAGATATTTCCTGCAAAATTCAATCGTTTGCACGATTTATTATCTTAAATTTGTTTAATTTTTTAGGTTGTGTTCCCACACGGCACTGTTTCTCAGATATTTTTAAGCAAATTATTTTGTCAATTCGCAAAAAAGTCTTACCTTTGCATCGTTATCCTGAAAACAATCTTTTTACCTTAAAAAAGCTAATACCTATTGAAGATATGAAGCGACGGCCTGTGAAGGTAATCGCTTTATTTTTTGTCCCTACCCTTTCCCCCTTTTGGACGATTATTCCGCTTACCGTTGCCGCGGCTGTTCCAGCGGCCATGATGCGCGTTGGAATGCTTCTTGGGACGTGCCGTATATACGGGTCCCTCACCGATTCCTTCGGGCAGGGCACGTTTTTCCACTTCGCGCCCCAGGAAGTGCTCTATCTGATGGAAACGGTTGATGTCGTTGTCCGACACAAAGGTGATGGCTACGCCGTCACGGTCGGCACGTGCCGTTCTGCCGATGCGGTGAACGTAGTCTTCGGCGTCGTGGGGTACGTCGTAATTGATAACGATACGAATATCGTCAATATCAATGCCCCTCGCCACGATGTCGGTAGCCACAAGCACGTCAGTCTGTCCGGCCTTGAAGCGCAGCATCACCTGGTCTCGCTCGCGCTGCTCCAGGTCGCTGTGCATCTCGGCGCAGTTAATCTTCATACGCTTCAACTGGCGGGTTATTTCCTTTACCTTCTCCTTCTTACCAGAGAAGATGATGACCCGCTTCAGGTCACCTGCCTTGAAGAGGTGTTCTATGATATGTAGCTTCTGGGGGTCGTAGCATACGAATGCCGACTGTTGAATCTTTTCTGCAGGCTTTGAGACTGCTATCTTGACTTCCACGGGGTTATGGAGCAGCGTAACGGCCAGGTTTCGGATGTCGTGAGGCATCGTAGCCGAGAACATGACGCGCTGACAGGACTCCGGCAACTCCTTGACAATGCGCAAGATATCCTCTGAGAAGCCCATATCAAGCATACGGTCTGCTTCGTCGAGCACGAAGAATGAGCAGCGGGAGAGATCAAGGTTTCCCACCTTCAGGTGGCTGAGCAGTCGTCCTGGCGTAGCGATGATGACGTCCGCCCCCAGACGCAGTCCCTTGAGTTCCTGGTCGTAGCGCCCGCCGTCGTTTCCTCCGTAGACCGCCACGCTTGAGATACCATCCAGATAATAGCCAAATCCCTGCATAGCCTGGTCTATCTGCTGGGCCAGCTCACGTGTGGGCGACATAATAACACAGTTTATAGCATCCTTGGGATAGCCTCCATCATCAAGCATCGACAGGATAGGCAGGAGGTAGGCGGCCGTCTTGCCCGTACCGGTTTGTGCCACTCCAAGCAGGTCGTAGCCGTCAAGTATCTCAGGTATACAGCGTTCCTGTATGGGGGTCATCTCGTCGAAGTGCATATCATAGAGCGCATCGAGGACATTGTCGTTCAGGTAGGTTTCTTCAAATTTCATTCTTCACTTTTCACTTTATTTCTTCACTTTTCCCTCTATTTCTTCACTCATCACTTTATCGCAATCTATGCGAATATCTGCCCTTGGGGACTCCGGTAGGCGTTCGGCCTTTGGATGCTTGCCTGGCAAGAAATTATTCACTTTTCACTATTCCCTTTTCCTTTTTAATTCGGCGCCTGCCTATAGCAGAAATAGGCAATAAAGATATACAACAGATTAGGAATCCATGCTGCCAGCATCGCGGGAGTTCCCGCATTGATGGCGAAGGTGGCCGATATGGTCTGCAGAAGAATATAAGTAAAGGAGAGTGCCAGTCCTATTCCGAGATACAGGCCCATACCTCCCTTGCGTTTGCGTGCAGAGAGGCTAACGCCGATGATAGTCAGAATAAAGGATGCGAAGGACATAGCTATGCGCTTGTGGTACTCCACTTCATACTGCACCACGTTGCTGGAGCCGCGTTCCTGCTGCTTGTAGATATAGCGGCGGAGGTCAGGTGAGGTGAATGTCTCCTGCTGGCCTTTCGAGAACACCAAGTCCATAGGCTCCATGATAATGGTGGTGTCGAGCTCAGCGCCTGCGGTGAAATGTTCGCGGAGTCCCTTCAGTGTTCGTATCTTGTAGTTGTTGACGCGCCAGTGGTAGCGGTTGTCGGAAATAGTGTCATAGTGTATGACGCTGGCGGTCATGTGACTCACCAGTTTCTTATTCTCAAACTTGTCCAGCGAGAAGCCGTATCCCGTCTTTGACAGGTCGTCGTACTGCTGTATGTAGGCTATGATGCCCTTTCCCACCTGCAGCTGCACATTTTGCGCCGAAGTGTTCTTTCGCTTGTTCTTATAGAGTGTCTCAAAGTTCTGGCGTATGACTGTGCCGCGTGGTATGACCATAGAGCCGAGATAGAAATTCAGTACGGCAATGAGGGCGGCAGAGATCATGTAGGGCCTGAGCAGACGCTTGAAGCTGGTTCCTGCTGCCAGCATGGCGATAATCTCTGAATTGCCAGCCAGCTTGGATGTGAAGAAGATGACGGCAATGAAAACGAAGAGCGGCGAGAAGAGGTTGGCGAAGTACGGCACGAAGTTGGCATAGTAGTCAAAGACAATGGCCTTCAGGGGTGCGTGGTTCGTCGTGAACTTCGCCAGGTTCTCATTGACGTCGAACACGATGGCGATGCTGATGATGAGGGCAATGGAGTAGATGTATGTGCCTATGAACTTCTTGATGATATAGCGGTCCAGGCGTTTCAGATAGTGGAAGGGATTGAGGTATCGCATCCACCCCAACCACTTCCTGAGGAAGCGCCCCGTGCTCTTCATAGCCCGGCTGACAGTCCTGCGCCGGCGGTAGCGTTTATAATGGCGTCTTATCTGGCTGAACTCTTTCATCTTCGTTTTCCTAAGTTTTCTATGACTGAGCGTTTCCACTGGGTGAAGTCACCAGCCAGGATATGCTGGCGGGCGTCGGTGACGAGCCGCAGGTAGAAGCTCAGGTTGTGTATGGAGGCTATCTGCATGGCCAGCAGCTCTTGCGCCTTGAAGAGGTGGTGCAGGTAAGCCTTGGAGTGGATGCGGTCCACCTCGCAGCCCTCTGGGTCAATGGGCGAGAAGTCCTGCTCCCACTTCTTGTTTCTCATGTTCATCGTGCCTTCGTAGGTGAACAGCATGGCGTTGCGCCCGTTGCGGGTGGGCATCACACAGTCGAACATGTCCACTCCACGATCTATGGCCTCCAGGATGTTCTGCGGCGTTCCCACGCCCATGAGGTAGCGGGGACGGTCCTTAGGCAGGATGTCGTTGACCACCTCTATCATCTCGTACATCACCTCCGTAGGCTCTCCTACGGCCAGTCCTCCGATAGCCACGCCCGTTCCTCCCAGCTGGGGCAGCAGGTCGTTGACGTGACGGGCAGCATCCTGGCGCAGGTCCTTGTACGTACATCCCTGGACGATGGGGAACAGGCTCTGCTCGTAACCGTAGAGGGGCTCCGTTTCCCTGAATCGCTTCACACAGCGCTCCAGCCATCGTTGCGTCAGTCCCAACGAGCGCTTGGCATAGTCATAGTCGCTCTGTCCGGGCGGGCACTCGTCGAAGGCCATCATGATGTCAGCTCCGATAACCCGTTCCGTGTCCATCACGTTCTCCGGCGTGAAGATGTGCTTCGAGCCGTCAATGTGGCTGCGGAACTCACAGCCCTCCTCGCGGAGCTTCCTGATGCCCGTCAGCGAAAACACCTGAAAGCCGCCGCTGTCGGTCAGTATGGGCCTGTCCCAGGTGTTGAACTTGTGCAGTCCTCCAGCTTTCCGCAGGGTGTCGAGGCCAGGACGCAGATACAGGTGGTAGGTGTTGCCCAGGATGATCTGAGCCTTCACCTGCTGGCGCAGCTCTGAGAAGTGTACGCCCTTGACACTGCCCACCGTGCCTACAGGCATGAAGATGGGTGTCAGTATCTGTCCGTGTGCTGTTGTGATAACGCCGGCACGGGCTTGGCTGGAGGGGTCGGTATGTTGCAGGTCAAACGTCATTATTCAATTTCCTGAAGTTCTTCTCTCCTCCTTTTTTTCTTCTTCCTTAGCTATTTCAAACTTGATGGCGTTCTTGACGCGCTCGTTCGTGAGGGCGAAGTCCCAAACGTCGCTCACGCTCTCCACGTAGTGGAAGCTGACGCCGCGCACATATATCTCAGGTATCTCAAGGATGTCCTTCTCGTTCTCCCTGCACAGCACAATGTTGGTAATGCCGGCGCGCTTGGCGGCGAGGATTTTCTCCTTGATGCCTCCCACGGGCAGCACCTTGCCGCGGAGGGTAATCTCACCCGTCATAGCGGTGTTCTTACGCACCTTGCGCTGTGTGAGTGCCGAGGCAATGGAAGTGGCGATGGTAATACCAGCCGAAGGACCATCCTTGGGCGTGGCGCCTTCTGGCACATGGATATGGATGTTGTAGCTCTCGAAGATGCGGTAGTCAATACCTAACTGATCCACGTGGGCCTTGACATACTCCAGTGCAATGACGGCACTCTCCTTCATCACGTCGCCCAGGTTACCCGTCAGGGTGAGCTTGCCGGCCTTGCCCTTGGAGAGCGATGTCTCTATGAACAGGATCTCGCCGCCTACGCTCGTCCACGCCAGGCCTGTCACCACGCCGGCATAGTCGTTGCCCTGATAGATGTCGCGATAGAAGGGCGGCTTGCCCAGCAGTCCGTCAAGGTTCTCAGGGGTGATCTTGTTTTCTGTACCGTCATTCTGCCCGCCAACGGCCCATCGGTAGGCCAGCTTGCGCATGAGCTTGTTGATCTGCTTCTCCAGCTGTCGCACGCCGCTCTCGCGCGTGTACCGCTCAATAATCATCTCAATGGCAGCCTTGTTGAGCTTAGGCTTCTCCACCAGCGTGTTCAGTCCTGTGTTCTCCAGCTCGCGGGGGATGAGATGGCGACGGGCTATCTCAATCTTCTCCTCCGTAATATATCCGCTCACCTCAATCACCTCCATGCGGTCGAGCAGCGGACGGGGAATCGTGGAAAGCGTGTTGGCAGTGGCAATGAACATCACTTTCGAGAGGTCATAGTCCACGTCAAGATAATTGTCGTGGAAGGCAGCGTTCTGCTCAGGGTCGAGCACTTCAAGCAGCGCCGAGGCAGGGTCGCCGTTATGAGTCATCTGCGTCACCTTGTCTATCTCGTCAAGGATGAACACAGGGTTGGAACTGCCCGCCTTCTGGATGCTCTTGATGATACGTCCAGGCATAGCGCCGATATACGTGCGGCGGTGACCACGGATTTCAGCCTCGTCGTGCAGGCCGCCCAGGGAGATGCGGACATACTTGCGTTTCATGGCCTCGGCAATCGACTTTCCTAAGCTCGTCTTGCCCACGCCCGGAGGACCGTACAGACAGAGGATGGGGCTCTTCAGGTCGCCACGCAGCGCCAGCACCGACATATATTCCAGTATGCGCTCCTTCACCTTCTCCATACCGTAGTGCTCCTTGTCCAGTATGCGCTGGGCACGCTTCAGGTTCAGGTCGTCGTTCGTATACTCTCCCCACGGCAGCCCCACCAGCGTCTGGAGGTAGTTCAGCTGAACGTTGAACTCAGGCGACTGCGGGTTCTGGTTGTCCAGCTTGTCACACTCCTTGAGGAACACCTTCCTGACATCCTCCGGCCATCTCTTCGAGCGAGCCTTCTTCAGCAGTTCCTCCTTCTCAGGGCTTGACTGCCCGTTGCTCATCTCCGCCTGCAGGTTCTTGATCTGCTGCTGCAGGAAGTAGTTGCGCTGCTGCTCGTCAATGTCCTCGCGCGTCTTGTTGCGGATGTCGTTCTTCAGGTTCAGCAGATTGATTTCCCTGTTCAGTATCTTCAATGCGCGGAACAGGCGTTCCTTCACGCTTTCCGACTCCAGCAGATGGATTTTCTCCTTGATGGCGAAGGGAAGGTTTGAGCAGGCAAAGTTCAGCGCCATGATATCATTGTAGATATTGCGGATGGCAAACGTCGCCTCGTCGGGTATCTCGTCGTTCTTCGTCACATAGTCGTACGTCAGCTTGCGCAGATCCTCCATAGCCGTGTTAAACTCGCGGTCGTGCTTGTCAGGCTGAAGCTCGTTGGCGGGCTCCACTAAGCCCGTCATATACGGACGGTATTCCAACACCTCCTTCAGCCTCAACCTGCCCAAACCCTGGACAATGACCGTCAAACTGCCATTAGGAAGCTGCAGCTGCTTGATGATCTTGGCATACACACCATACTCGTAGAGGTCTTCCAACTGCGGAGAGTCCACTTCAGGGTCGTGCTGGCATACTACACCTATCACCATACCCTTTTTCTCTGCCTTACGGATGAGTGTCATGCTCGTCTCCCTGCCAATCAGGATGGGAGATACGACGCCAGGAAACAGTACCAGGTTTCTGACCGGCAGGATAGGCACCTGTTCAGGGACGTCGTTGCTGTTCAGGAGATCGCTGAAATCGCCATCTATATCGGCAATCATTGAGAAGTTTTTGTTATCTTGATTATCTCTCATATTCGTTTCACTTACATTTTAGCCTGCAAAGTTACGAATAAGCGAAGAGAAAACCAAATATTTTTTGTTTTCTTAAGCGAAAGTAACTAAGAGCGAAGCATGTTTCCCTTCTTTTGTCGTAATGTTGTTCATGTTTGTGTTGGTTGTTGTGTTTGTGTTGTTGTTTAGTGTTGTTTAGTTTTTGTGTTGGTTTTGTTGTGCCATTTCGATACTCGGTGCTTATTTTGCATTACTCCTTGAGTATTCCGGACTACTCGGTGAGTACTGCTTCGCGCGCGCCGCACGTTGTATCTCAATTGCCGTTGCATCTCAATTGCTGGTGCAAAGGTACAACATCTCCATTGCGGTTCACGAATAATTCACAAGTTTTTTTCTGAAAATCTGACAAATCTGACAAATGACAGTGTCAGATTTTGCAGAGGGGAACGAAGAATAAAAGTACAAAAATACTGCATATTCTATATAATATATATATTATATATAATATGAAAATTTATCGAGGTTTTTTCAGGCGCAGATTTTCTAATTGTCATTTGTCAGAATTGTCAGAAATTGGTTTTGGACACTCTGTGGGAGTCAACCTATTCCAGTACAAGACACACTTGCGATGAACACTCCCCTTTGCAGAATCTGACAAATCTGACAAATGACAGTGTCAGATTTTGCAGAGGGGAACGGAGAAAAAAGTACAAAAATACTGCATATTCTATATAATATATATATTATATATAATATGGAAATTTATCGAGGTTTTTGAGGCGCAGATT
>ONKY01000059.1 GCA_900318585.1 uncultured Prevotellaceae bacterium | reverse complement strand
TTCACCTACTATCCCGTGCTCGAACTCAAGGGTGACGGCTACATGGTGGTTGACAAGGGCTCCACTTTCCAGGATCCCGGCTTCACCTGTACGCTGAATGGCGAGGACGTGAGCAGCCAGGTGGCTGTGAACAGTGGTGTGAATACGGGCAAGAGCGGTATCTACACCGTGACCTATTCTATCAAGAATTCCGATGGTATCACTGCCAACGCCAAGCGTACGGTGGTGGTGCTCGACCCCAACGACCCCGTCGAGGGCTTCTATCTGAACAAGGCCGACAGCTATCGTCTGCGTCAGGGTGCCCAAGTGGCTTATGGCAATGTTTATGAGATCCTGCTTATTAGCAACGGCGATGGCTCCTACAATGTCGATGACCTGCTGGGTGGCTGGTATTGCCAGCGTGCTGGCTACGGCACCAACTATGCTATGGAGGCTACGATTGTCATCAACGCCGATGGCACTGTGGATTGTACGTATAACTATGTTCCCGGCTGGGGTGACGGTCTTGACGACTTCGAGGGATCGTATGATGCTGCTACCAGCACGTTCAGTTTCAACGCTGTATATGCTGGCATGAATTTTGTACAAACTTGGGTAAAAGAGTAAACGATTATGAAGAAAGTATTATATTTTGCACTGATGCTCCTTTCCACAGCATTCGTTGCCTGTGAGAAGGACGAGATTGGTGGCACCGAGACCGAGGCTACCGCAGGCGACTGGTACGTCACCGTCGATGCTGCCGATGAGAGCGGCAACCTCGTCGAAGGCTTTGAGGACCTCTTTGGTCTTGGCCGCGTTCACATGATTACCACCAATACCGCTGCCAACAATCCCAACGAGATGATTGTCTCCGATCTGGGACAGTTCTGGGACTTCAAGGTGAAGGTGAGCTGCGACCAGCAGGGCCTGACCTTCCAGACCAACACCAGTGAGAACAACAACCTCGTGGCTGATTATGAGGACATCAACGTGACCATCACCGGTGGTAAGATCATGCCGAAGGCTGGCCGTCAGAACAACGGTTCACCCGCCGACAGCATCGTGTTCTACGTGAGCTTCAGCGACGACGAATATCCCGCTGCTTATGGCTACAAGAACTACCGTGTGAGCGGAGTCCGCTACTCCGGTCTGAAAGAGAACGACTAAAAAGCAACTTCCAGCTCGGTATTACCGCTTGGTTCATCCAAGAGCCTCCTTTCAGGGGAGGCTCTTAATACTAAAACTATAGTTTTGAGTTAATGCAAATATGAACATCCCGCCAAGGTTTTGTCCTTGACGGGATGTTCTTCATTATTTAACCAGACTCTGTTCAAAAAGACAGTTCTTTTGGAAATGAAGTCTGGGCTTACATGTGCTTACATATTCATGCCGCCGTCAACCTGAATGACCTGTCCGCTAATGTAGCTCGACATGTCAGAGGCGAGGAAGGTAGCGCAGTTGGCGATGTCGTCGACAGTGCCGCCGCGGCGCAGGGGAATCTTGTTGCACCATTCCTTGCGTACTTCCTCAGGTAGGGCTGCGGTCATTGCGGTGTCGATGAAGCCGGGGGCGATGGCGTTGGCGCGAATGCCCTTGGGACCCATCTCCTGACCGATGCTCTTGGCCAGTGCGATGAGGCCGGCCTTCGATGCTGCATAGTTGGCCTGTCCGGCATTGCCGTGGACACCCACGACGCTGGCCATATTGATGATGCTTCCGCCACGCTGGCGCATCATCACAGGTACGCAGGCGTGAATGAAATTGAAGGCCGACTTTAGGTTAACGGCAATCACGGCGTCCCACTGCTGCTCGCTCATGCGGAGCATCAGACCGTCCTTTGTAATACCGGCATTGTTGACGAGTATGTCGATGCTGCCAAACTCTTCCTTCACGGCCTTGACCACTTCCTCGGTCTGTGCGAAGTCGGCGGCGTTCGAGGCATAGCTCTTGGCCTTGACGCCCTTGGCTGCGATTTCCTGTTCTGTCTCCAGGTTCACTTCCAGGTCGGTGAATGCAATGTTGGCGCCTTCCTCGGCAAACTTCAGCGCGATAGCTTTTCCGATACCGCGGGCAGCACCCGTGATGAGTGCTGTCTTACCTTCTAATAATCCCATAATTTTTAATTCTTTAATTTTTTGTTATTGTTATCTCGATATTTTTCCCAGTGCGCCGTAGACCACCTTGGCCACCTGCGGCTTCGTAGCCTCCTCGGTCATGCCGTGGGCTATGCGTCCGTAGATGTAGGGCACTTCCAGTCCCTTGATGCAGTAGTGGGTAATGTCAGCAACGAGTTCTACGTTCTCTATGTCGAACTCGCCATCAGCCTTGCCCTCGTAATAGACTTTGCGGAAGAGCTCTATCTCGGCATCGTCGAAATGCTTGCGTACTTTCTCCACCATCCAGATGTTCCTGAAGAACTCAGCGCGCAGGTTGCCGTTGCGCACCACGGTTTCACGGATCATACTCAGGTGGGTATAGATAAGCTCGATAATCTTGTCCTGCGGGCGTATTTTCTTTGCAGCCACCTCGTCAAGCTTGTCGCTCAGGCGTTCCAGCTCACCCTCAATGACAGCATAGTAGATGTCCTCTTTCGATTTAAAATAGGTGTAGAGTGTACGGCGACCCTTGCCCGACGCTTGTGCAATGTCGTTCATTGTCGTATTCTCCAGACCGTTTTTTGCGAACAGTTGGCGTGCTACGTCTACCAGCAGTTGTCTGGTTTTGGATATAGACATGTTCCTTGTTCCTCCTAAGTGTTTTATTTTTGCACACTGTGTATAACGTGTGCAAAATTAGGCTTTTTCTTTGAATTAGCCAAATAAAAGCGGAAAAAAGTACAGATTCTTGTGAGAAAAAGAGCTGTCTGCGTGGGAAATGCAAAAAAATAGCATGAAAATTTGCAAATTCGGGAAATTCTTTGTACCTTTGCACCCGCAAAACACGATGAGGTGTTTGAAACCCTCGTTTAATACATCGCGGAGTGGAGCAGTTGGTAGCTCGCCAGGCTCATAACCTGGAGGTCGCACGTTCGAATCCTGCCTCCGCAACTTACGAAGCCCGAAGAGAATCGGGCTTCTTTCGTTTTACTCCGTCAGGATTCTCGCATGCTCCAGGTCGCCGTTCTTCGCAAGCGAAGCGTCCCTACGTGCCGAGCGCTAATTCTGCCTTAGCAACGACAGAAGCCCGACCGTCGGGCTTCTGTCGTTTTGTCACAACTTGCAGAAGTTGAGTTAAATTATTGAAATAATTAGCTGAAATCCCAGAAATAATTCATATCTTTGCAAGATAGATTACTACGAACAATTTTGACGTCAAAGGATTACCACCGTATGAAGTTTGTTTCGGTTGAGAAGAAACGGTCTAGCAAATGGTTAGCACAAACTATGAAAAGGCCTTCGCTGGTGCTGTCTTTACTCCTTTTCTTTAGCGTGGGGGCGCTGGCGCAGGCCTACACCCACTATTCCACCACAGAGGGACAGGAGTGGCAACAGCGCAAAACATCGCTCAGCGGCAAGGCAGCTGCAGAGCCGGTATTAACCATCACGGGCCAGGAGCAGGGACATACGTTCAAGGCTTGGGGCACTTGCTTCAACGAGTTGGATTTGGATGCGCTGGAACTACTGAAGCCTGAGGAGCAAAAGGAGGTGATGCGCCGCCTCTTCGCCCCCAACGGCGACCTGAAGTTCACGCGCGGTCGTCTGACGATGAACGCCAACGATTACAGCCGTGCGTGGTATCCGTGCGACACGGTGGCTGGCTACTTCCAGTTGAAGTACTTCAATATTGAGTATGACAAGCAGAACGTGATCCGACTCATCAGGAAAGCACAGAAATACCAGCCGCAGCTGACGTTCTGGGTGTCGTCCTGGTCGCCTCCTGCATGGATGAAGATCAACCAGGAATACTGTGTGGTCAGTAGCCAGTGGAACACGCAAGCCAAGGAGAAAGACTACCTGCTGTTCAGCCTCACCCCCAGCCCCATTCCCGCTGACGCGCCTACCCGTGGCCATTCTCAGATGGGGGAGGGGAGTAGTTAACATGAGAGTGCTCCTGATCCTGATGAGATGCAATTCAAGGATGGGCAGCGCGAATGCCTGTTCCCCAAGCGGCTATCGTCAAATTGGGGAAGAAATATCTCAACATGACATTGCAACCCCATTCATTCAATAGCTATATTGCGAAATAAAGCATCATTCATTATTCATTATTTATGAAACGTTTCAACCTCGCACTGCTTTGCGCAGCTTACTTTTCACTCTTCACTTATTACTCTTCAGAAGCGCAAACTTACACCCTTGCCGCTTGGAAGAACCTGACTGCTGACACGGTGCTGGCGCTTAATGTCAGCGAGTATAAACTCGACTTCAAGCATCCGCTGCCCTTTGCCGACATGCAGCAGCAGTGGATGGTGAAGGCCGACTTGAAATGCGGCACGCTGGGCACGGAGCAGGTGTTTGTCTGCAAGGAGGGCAAGCCCAGCCATCTCATCGGCAAGAACTCGCTCAATGGTGATATTTCCTTAGGCTATGACAATACGGAAGGCCGGTTCTTTGTCGAGGTGATTGACAAGGACGAGAATCCGCATCGTCTGTGGGCTGGACCTAAGGTGGAGACGGAACGCTGGTATCAGGTGTGTGCCCAGGCCCAGTATCATGCAAGAAAAGATGAGTCGGTAGTGGAACTGACCGTGGACGGTAAGAGCGAGCGTTTGAGCTATCCGGGCAAGGCCCTTCGCCATCATGCATCGCTATGGGTGATAGGCCACGGCTTCCCAGGTGGATTTCCCAATGCGTTGCAGGTGAGGGACGGTGCCATCCGCAACCTTGAAATCAGCGGTGAGCCGCTGCCACGTGTGGATGGACAGAATCCGCTCTTTACTGACAGGTTCACGGCCGATCCTGCCTTCACCGTGGTAGGTAATACTGTGTATGCCTACGTTGGTGAGGACCAGGCAGCCCCCGGCGGCTGGTTCAATATGCCCCACTGGCTCTGTTATTCATCTACCGATATGCGTCACTGGACGGCTCACGGGCCGGTGCTAAAATCCGATGATTTCCCCTATGCTACTGCCGGCGGAGCATGGGCCGCACAAATGGTGGAGAAGGACGGGAAATACTATTTCTTTGTGACGCTCGACCGGAAGGACAAGCGCGAACATGCTATCGATGTGGCAGTGAGCGACTCTCCCACAGGCCCTTTCGTGCCGGCTCGTGAGGAAAGCACTCGTGCTGAGCTTTCCGATTGCATTCCCCTTATTGCCGACAGGATGACGCCCGACTCTCATCGCCGCAATGCCGACATCGATCCCACAGTGCTGATTGATGATGACGGCACACCCTGGATGGCGTGGGGCAATGGCGATTGTTATATGGTGAAGTTGAAGAAGAATATGATTGAGCTGGACGGTGAAATCCGCAAAGTGCCCCTGCGCAACTACAGTGAAGGCCCTTGGCTCTTCAAGCGCGGAAAGCTCTACTACAACGTCTATGCATCCGATGCGCCTGGCGTACAACCCGAGCAGATTGCCTATTCTACAGCCGAAAGTATTGAGGGACCTTGGACATACCGCGGCTTTGTGAGCACATCGGCCAATCACGGTTTCACCATTCACCCTTCGGTCATTCAGTTTAAGGGCAAGTGGTACTATATCTACCACGACGGTTCCTACAATCTCGCTGGTGCTCCAGGAGGCGACTGCCGCCGTAGCGTATGTGCTGAGTATCTGCATTTCAACGACGACGGCACCATTCAATTCGTGCCACTCACACAGGAAGGAATAAGTGAAAGGTGAAGAGTGAATGGTGAGCAACACTAACAGTTCGCTCAAGGCTAGCCGCTACCATTACGGTGAGAACGATGGCGTCAGGAATTGTATGCCAAGCGAATCTGAATAGTTCCCCCAGTCATAACCCTCTATTATTTTTTACAGTCAACACTATGGAATTCCGTACAATTGTAGAGACAGGAAAGGCTGACTTTCTGATAGAACCGTGCGAACGGCTGCTGTTTGTGGGATCGTGTTTTGCCGATAGCATCGGGCGGCGTTTTGTGGAAGAGAAGTTCCGCACCACGGTCAATCCCTACGGTGTGATGTATAATCCCGCCTCTGTTTTGCATACCGTGGAGCGGTTCTGCAACGGACTGACAGGGAAGGACGAACGGAGGGAGTTGCCGGATGTGCTTCCGAGTGTGGCCTTTCTGACGCTTGGCACCACTCATGTGTACCGTCTGAAGGAGACGGGCGAGATTGTGGATAACTGCCAGAAACGGCCGGCAAGCCTCTTTCAGGAAGAGGTACTGACGGTGGACGAGTGTGCCGACTACCTGCAACAGACCGTCAACCAGCTACGCAGGATGAACCCTGAGATAAATATTGTGTTGACCGTCAGCCCCATCCGCTATCGTAAGTACGGCTATCACGGCAGCCAGTTGTCGAAGGCCACGTTGCTTCTCGCCATAGATCAACTCATTCATCAGACGTCAGACATCATCCCTCTCCATTACTTCCCCGCCTACGAGCTTGTGCAGGACGAGTTGCGCGACTACCGCTTCTATAAGGAGGACATGCTGCATCCGTCGGAGCAGGCCGTGGAGTATATCTGGGAGCGGCTGGTTGACTGGTGCTTCAGCCCTGCGGCAAAGGAGTTTTTGCAGGAGTGGGCGCCCCTGAAAGCTGCGCTGAGTCACCGTCCGTTTGATGCCGAGAGCGAGGAATACCGTGCCTTTATGGATAAAACTATGTTAAAAGTAGCGGAGTTGCAGAAAAAATATCCTACCTTTGCACTTTAAAATAGAAAAAAGGTAAATGAACTATTCGATAGAGAAGATAACAACCCTGATGGGTGCCCGCCGCTATGGCGAGGCAGAAGGGAATGTGCGTTGGCTGCTGACTGACAGCCGTTCGCTCTGTTTTCCTGAGGAGACGCTGTTTTTCGCCTTGCGGACGAAGCGCAACGACGGTCATAAGTACATAGGCGAGCTGTACCGCCGCGGCGTGCGTTCGTTTGTGGTGGAGCAGGTGCCGCAGGACAGCACAATCGTATACCCGCAGGCATGTTTCCTGAAGGTGCCTTCGTCGCTGGCTGCCTTGCAGCGCCTGGCCGAGCGCCATCGCGACGAGTTCAACATTCCCGTCGTGGGCGTTACGGGTAGCAATGGCAAGACGATGGTGAAAGAATGGCTCTACCAGCTGCTACTGCCTTCACAGACCATTGTGCGCTCTCCCCGCAGCTATAACTCGCAGATAGGAGTGCCACTCAGCGTCTGGCTGCTGAACGAGCAGACCGAGGTGGGCATTTTCGAGGCCGGAATCAGTCAGCCCGGGGAGATGAATGCCCTGCACGACATTATCCAGCCCACCATTGGCGTGCTGACGTGCTTAGGTGCTGCCCATCAGGAGAACTTCCGCTCTTTGGAGGAGAAGTGTATTGAGAAACTGCAGCTGATGCACGGTACGCAGGCCATCGTCTATCCGTCGGACGACGATGTGGTGAGCCGTTGCATCCGCCGTTCAGGCTATCAGGGGAAGAAAATTGGCTGGTCGCGCTACAACGAGAAGGCGCCGTTCTTCGTGAAGTCTGTCAGCAGCACAGGGGCTGAGGACGACGGAAAGTTCTCCACGGTGGTCAGCTATATATATAATGGTGAGGAGGAAAGCTACACCATTCCCTTCATCGACAATGCTTCCGTCGAGAACTCTATTACCTGTGCGGCTACGGCGCTGCTTTTGGGCGTTACGGCAGCACAAATAGCCGAACGGATGAAGACGCTGGAGCCTGTGGCCATGCGCTTGGAGGTGAAGGAGGGACAGCATGGACTGACGCTCATCAACGACTCGTACAACAACGACGTCAACTCGCTCGACATTGCGCTCGACTTCATGAACCGCCGAAATAACGTTCAACGTTCTGTGTTCAACGTTCAATTTAAAAACACTCTCATCCTCAGCGACATTTACCAGAGCGGGACACCCGTCTCTGAGCTTTATGCTGAGGTGAACGAACTGTTGCGCAAGCGGGGAGTGGACAAACTCATCGGTATCGGGCCAGACATCTCCGCCCAGTCGCAGGCTTTCTCCGTAAGCGAGAAATATTTCTTTGCCACCGTCGATGATTTTCTGCAGAGCACCGTATTCTGCGATCTGCACGACGAACTGCTCCTCCTGAAGGGCGCCCGCCGTTTCGGCTTCGAGCGTATCAGCGAGCTGCTGGAGCAGAAGGTCCACGAGACCATCCTCGAGGTGAACCTCAATGCCGTGGTGGAGAATCTGAACCACTTCCGCTCTTTACTAAAGCAGGAGACAAAGATGGTGTGTATGGTGAAAGCCGACGCCTACGGGGCCGGCGCTATCGAAATATCCAAGACGTTGCAGGACAATCGCGTGGACTACCTGGCCGTGGCTGTGGCCGATGAGGGCGTGGCTTTGCGCCGGGCAGGCATTACGGCCAATATCATGGTGATGAACCCTGAGATGTCATCGTTCAAAACCCTGTTTGATTACGACTTGGAGCCGGAGGTCTACAGCTTCCGCCTACTGGACGCACTAATCCGTGCCGCCCGCAAGGAGGGTGTCACCGGCTGGCCCGTTCACATCAAGCTCGACACGGGTATGCACCGACTGGGCTTTAATACCGACGAGATAGACCAGCTAATAGACCGCCTGCAGCATCAACAGGCTGTCATTCCCCGCTCGGTGTTCTCTCATTTCGTTGGCTCCGACAGCGATGACTTCGATGATTTCTCCGCCCGTCAGTTCCAGCTCTTCGACGAGGGCAGCCGCCGCCTGCAGGCCGCTTTCAGCCACAAGATCCTGCGTCATATCGACAACTCCGCCGGCATCGAGCACTTCCCCGAGCGTCAGCTCGACATGTGTCGCCTCGGCATCGGCCTTTATGGAGTGGAACCTAGACCCACTCCCCAGCCCCTTCATTGTGTCAGCACGCTGAAGACCACCATCCTCCAGCTGCGCCGCGTGAAGGCTGGCGACAGCATCGGCTACAGCCGCCGCACCGTTCTCGACCGCGACAGCATCATTGGCGCCATCCCCATCGGCTATGCCGACGGTCTGAACCGCCACTTAGGTAACCGCCACGGTTACTGTCTGGTAAACGGCCAGCGGGCGGAGTACGTGGGTAACATCTGTATGGACGTGGCCATGATCGATGTCACGGACATCCCCTGTCACGAGGGCGACATGGTGGAGATTTTCGGTGAACACCTGCCTGTGACGGTGCTCAGCGAGACGATTGACACCATTCCCTATGAGGTGCTGACGGGCGTCTCGAACCGTGTGAAGCGTGTCTATTTCCAAGATTAACAAGCATAGTTTAGCTGTTATATGAGCTCTTAGATGAAAAAATGTGAGATATATTTTGATTGTTCCCTTTTTTTTATTATTTTTGCAGACCAGTACGTTCTAAACGGATTGTATACGTGTTATTGAAGTTCCCTTTTGTTAATTTTTAAGAAATAGTTAGTTGATAAGTCGTGATAGAAGAAATGTCGTATGAAGTGACTATAGGAATTCCGGTCTATAATGCCGAAAAGCTGATTAGGCGGGCTATGGATTCTGCCTTGGCACAGACTTTTTCCAGTATTGAGTTTCTCATACTTGATGATTGCGGATCAGACTCGTCAATAGATATTATCAAGGATTATCAAAAGACTCATCCCCGTGGAAAGGATATTCGAATAGTAAATCAGCCATATAATAGGGGTATAGGAGAAGCACGTAATCGCATCGTTGACGAAGCCAGAGGCCAGTATCTTTATTTTATGGATGCTGATGATTCTATTTCTCCCAATGCGATAGAATTACTTTATAATGCTTCCAAGAAATACAATGCGGATGTAGTTTATGGGTCGTACAAAAGGATTGAAGAATATGGCGGGACATTAAATAGCATTTACTGCAGATATATGCCAAGAGTATTTCAGGAAGAAAACGGATTTGCCTTATGGGCTTACGCAGACTATAACAACATTCAGGCCATGGTATGGAACATACTCTACCGTATTGATTTATATAGGAAGAATAAGTTACGTCATCTGCCCATCAATTATCTGGAGGACTTGGTCTTTACGATGGATTTGCCTGCCTATGTCACTCGTGCGGTCATGCTGGAGGATATCACCTATTTTTATTACTGTAGAGAAGGGTCGTTGTCAAAATATGAGAAGCGTACCTATATTGAGAAGAGAGAGGTAGAAAGTACAATAGGTGCAATGAGCTTTTTGAAATACAACAGTGTCCGATTGAGGAACAAATCATTCTTCCCGCTACGAATGTGCAAAGTTATGAAAACATGCTTTTTTGTTTCCAAACACATTGTCAGGAATAACAACATTATCACTCCACCTTTCAACAAAAAGGAAATTAGAAATGTGATACACATGTCTATGATTATGCCTGAGATGTTCAAACCAGGACCGTGCATGCTAAAGAATCTATCCCTGTTCCTTTTAGGAGAATTACCTCCTTCATTGTCTGTTTGGTTAATAAAACAATCTCTATAACAAAAGGTTAGATGAAAGAACTTGATATAGAAGACAGAAAAAAGTTGTCGTACGAAGGACTACTCAAGTTTCGTGAAGTGGTGGAGGCTCATCACTTAACCTATTTCATTGCATGGGGAACCTTGTTGGGTGCCGTCCGCCATCAGGGATTTATTCCTTGGGATGATGATGTTGACATCTGGATGCCGAGAAAGGATTATGACATCATGCTTGCCAATGCATCAGAGTTCGGTATTGATGACTGGTATGTGTTACATAATTCAAATAACCATAAGTATCTGTTCACATGGGCATCGTTCATTAATAAGAAAGTGGTGCGTATGCCATCGCCTTTTGCAACAAACATAAGTATTGGATTCGCCTTGGATGTATTTCCATTGGATTATATAGATATACCTTTAGATGAAGCGAAAGATGTCATGATTTCTCAGTCATATAACATGGATAAGATTATACAAAGCTATCATCCATCTACGTTTGACCGGAATTTTAATGCCTTAGAGAAGCTCGGACGTTATGTCTATTTTAATTTGAAAAGCATGATATGTAAGCCATATCATCAGGTAATAGAAGAATATGACCATCTCTTTGCCAAATATGACAACCAGTCTCAATCTGTTGGAGAAATGATGGGAACAGAAAAGAAGGTTTTTAAAAGCGAGTGGTTCTCAGATAGCGTCGAAGTGAAATTTGAGCAAGATATGTTTCCCGCTCCTAAGTGCTACCATGAGGTCTTGACTACGTTATATGGTGATTATATGACTCCCCCTCCAGTAGAAAACAGATTGTCACTTCATGGTTATCATGTGTTTTGGAGATAGATAAGTGTCTATGATCAGGACTTATGGCATGGAAAGGCGACTAACGTTATCGTTATCGTAATAAAAATGGTGAAAAAGAAATGGGTTTCACCATTTTTTTATTACCTTTGCAGCGTAAATGTGTTTCACGCGAAAAAAACAAACAAGAAACTACACATAAAACAAAAATGGAACAAGTTTTCAGTTACATTATTAGCTTGGGCGCGTCAGTAATGATGCCCATCCTGTTTACGATTATCGGTCTGTGCATCGGTATGAAATTTGGCAAGTCGCTCAAGAGCGGTCTTTACGTGGGCGTCGGTTTTGTAGGTCTAGGCATCGTCACAGCGCTGCTGACCAACAATTTCGGTAGTCCGCTGTCGGAGATCTCGCGTCTTTACGACCTACAGCTCGGGGTGTTCGACATGGGCTGGCCCGCCGCTGCCGCCGTGGCCTACAATACGGCGGTGGGTGCGCTCATCATCCCCATCTGTCTGGGGGTGAACTTTCTGCTGCTTATTACAAAATGTACCCGCACAGTGAACATCGACCTTTGGAACTATTGGCACTTTGCCTTCATCGGCGCTGTGGCCTACTTTGTGATGGACCAGAGTCTGGCATGGGGCTATTTTGCTGCTATCGTCTGCTACATCATCACGTTGGTGATGGCCGACCTGACTGCCGAAAAGTTCCAGGGCTATTACGACGACATGGACGGAATCTCCATTCCGCAACCGTTCTGTCAGAGCTTTACCGCCTTTGCCATTGCCATCAACTGGCTGCTCGACAAGATTCCAGGTTTCTCGAAACTTGACATCGATGCAGAGGGCCTGAAGAAGAAGTTCGGCGTGCTGGGTGAGCCGATTGTGCTTGGCGTAATTGTAGGTGCGCTGATTGGCGCTGTGGCTCAGCTTGATATTAAGAAGGTCCTCTTCCTGGGTGTGACAATGGGCGCCGTGATGGAACTGATTCCGCGTATCACGAGACTATTTATTGACGGTTTGAAGCCTATAGCCGAGAAAACGCAGGAGGTGGTGCAGAAAAAATGGGCAGGCAAGAAGGTGTATATCGGCATGTCGCCCGCATTGGTGATCGGTCATCCTACGACGCTGGTGGCCTCACTGATCCTGATTCCTTTGGCCCTGCTGATGGCTGTTGTACTTCCCGGTAACCAGTTCCTGCCACTGGCTTCGCTGGCTGGTATGTTCTACGTGTTTGTCATGGTGCTACCCTATACAAAGGGTAATGTGGTGAAAACGCTGATTGTAGGTATTGTGGCTGTCGGAATCGGCCTGTGGTTTGTTACCGACATGGCTCCAGCTTTCACACAGGCAGCCCACGCCGTGTTCGAGCAGACGGGCGACAAGGCTGCTGACATCCCCGCCGGTTTCGAGGGCGGTGCCCTCGACTTCGCCTCCTCCCTCTTTGGCTGGGTAATCTACAAGTGCGTGGCTTATCTGAAATGGGTTGGTGCTGGTGTCCTCACGCTCATTACCGTTGGCATGGTGGTGTGGAATCGCATGCGTATCGTGAAAGAAGAGAAAAACAATAACAACAAATAAATCATGAAAAAGAGAACTATTATTTCAATGGCACTGTTGGCCATGGCATTAACTTCCAACGCCCAGCAGAGTGTGAACTTCCAGACGGCATGTCATCCGGAGGATGTGAAAGGCTACGACACGAAGACCCTTCGTGAGCGATTCGTGATGGAGAAAGTGATGGCGGCTGACGAGATCAACCTGACATATTCGCATTACGACCGCTTCATCTTCGGTGGTGCCATGCCTGTGAACAAGACCTTGAAGTTAGAGAACTTCCTGGAGCTGGGTCTTGACGTAGACCCCAACATTAAAGAGAAGTATTTCCTCTATAACCGTGAGCTCGGTGTGGTGAACTGCGGCTTAGGAGACGGCGTGGTCATCGTAGATGGTAAGGAGTACGCCCTTTCGCCGAAAGAAGCACTCTACATCGGACGTGGTCACATCGGCAAGGACAAGGATGTGAACAAGGAGGTGCTCTTCCGCTCGAAAGACCCGAAGAATCCCGCCAAGTTCTACTTGAACTCCGCCACTGCGCACCAGCACTACAAGACGCAGTGGATTACCCTCGACGGTCGCAAGGGCTCGCTGAAGGCCGCCGTCTGGGGACCTGTCGGCTCCTTGGAGGAGTGCAACAACCGCACTGTTTACAAGCTCATCG
This sequence comes from uncultured Prevotellaceae bacterium, assembly GCA_900318585.1. Taxonomy (GTDB): domain Bacteria; phylum Bacteroidota; class Bacteroidia; order Bacteroidales; family Bacteroidaceae; genus Prevotella. The sequence goes on along the minus strand of ONKY01000059.1, from coordinate 11,127 downwards.
TCAACGACGTGCTGGAGGAAGGGCCTTGCCAACTGCAGCTCGGTCTGACGCAGCTCAATCCTGGTGCTGCTTGGAATACGATGCCGCCGCACACCCACGGCCGACGCATCGAGGCCTACTATTACTTCAACCTCCCTGCCGAGCAGACCATCGCCCACATCATGGGTGAGCCTCAGGAGAGCCGTGTCGTCTGGCTGCACAATGAACAGGCTATCATGTCGCCCGAATGGAGTATGCACGCCGCCGCCGGCACCTATTACTATACCTTCATCTGGGGTATGGCCGGCGAGAACCTCTACTACAACGACAAAGACAATATTCCCGTCATCGATATCAAGTAATTTGCAAAATTGTAAATAAACATGGCTCCCGTTCAAACTTACAAAATGTCCAACTTCCGTTGGGTTATCTGTGGATTGCTTTTCCTTGCAACCACAATCAACTACCTGGACCGTCAGGTCCTGTCATTAACTTGGAAGGACTTTATCTCGCCCGAGTTCCACTGGACTGATGCCAACTATGGTAAGATTACGGCCTTCTTCTCCATCTTCTATGCCATCGCCAACCTCTTCGCAGGCAAGTTCATCGACTGGATGGGCACTAAGAAGGGCTATCTCATTGCCATCTTCGTCTGGTCATTAGGTGCCTGCCTTCATGCTGGCTGCGGATGGGTGGCAATGCAGGTTGAGGGCTACAACAGCATTGCCGAGCTGGGACAGCTCACTGGCGATGCCGCTGTGGCACTGGCTACCATCTCCATGTATCTGTTCCTGAGTTGCCGCATGGTGCTCGCTTTGGGCGAGGCCGGTAACTTCCCTGCTGCCATCAAGGTTACAGCCGAGTATTTCCCCAAGAAAGACCGCGCCTTCTCTACCTCCATCTTCAACAGTGGAGCCTCTGTGGGTGCGCTGGTGGCTCCCCTCTCCATTCCTCTGCTGGCTCGTGCTTGGGGTTGGGAAATGGCCTTCATCGTCATTGGTGTGCTGGGCTTCCTCTGGATGGGACTATGGCTGTGGCTCTACGAGAAACCCCACAAGAGTCCATACGTGAACCAGGCCGAGCTGAACTACATTGAGCAGGACAGCGACATTGCTGAGGTGCAGAACAAGCAGCAGCCGAAGGAAGAGAAGACCATTCCTTTCTTCAAGTGCTTCACCTACAAGCAGACATGGTCGTTCATCGTGGGTAAGCTGATGACCGACGGCGTGTGGTGGTTCTTCCTCTTCTGGGCACCCGCCTATTTCAGCGAGCAGGGCTATCGTTCCGACTCAGGCATGGGTATTGCGCTCATTTTTACCCTCTATCTCATCGTCACAGTAATCAGTATTGGCGGAGGCTATCTGCCTACTTACTTTGTCGAGAAGAAGGGTATGAATCCTTATCTAGGACGTATGCGTGCCATGCTGATTTTCGCTTGCTTCCCCTTGCTGGGTCTCTTCGCACAGCCTATGAGCACCATCAGCCCCTGGTGGCCTGCCATCCTCATTGGCCTGCTTGGTGCAGGACACCAGGCTTGGAGTGCCAACCTGTTCTCCACCATCGGCGATATGTTCCCCAAGTCCACCATCGGCACCATCACCGGTATCGGCTCTATGGCTGGCGGTCTAGGTTCCTTTGCCATCAATCTTTGTTCGGGTGAGTTCTTCGACTGGGCTGCTGAGCAAGGTGCTGCCTTCACCTTCTTTGGTTTCGAGGGCAAGCCTGCCGCCTATATGATTGTCTTCTGTATCTGTGCCGTGGCCTACCTCATCGGCTGGTGTATCATGAAGGCACTTGTGCCGAAGTACAAGCCTATTGTTGTTGAGGATTAATTATAGCAGATTCTTTAGGAAGTTCAGGAGCTCTTCAACTCCTGAACTTCTATTGTTTTAAGCCAATGAAGAAAACGATAATCCGTCTGTGCCTTGTGGCACTGGGCGTACTGATGTCCAGCTGCGAGAATGATGACGATAGCAATATCAAACTGACCGGTGGTGACAAGACTTTGGAACTTCTTTCCGTGGTAAACAACTCCGTGGAGACTACGATGAATGTGAAGGCTAACTGGACGGCCAGCTGTGACGCCGGCTGGATTGCCGTGACGCCTGCCAAAGGTGAAGCTGGTGAGAACGTGACACTGACGCTGACCGCTACGCAAACCAACCGCACGAAAAGCACCCGCACGGCGAAGGTGACCATCAAATCAGGCGGCGACACCAAGACGCTGACGGTGAAGCAACGGGCTGACTATGCCGTCTTTTTGCAGAAGCAGTATGTGCTGACTGCTGCCGGGGGAATGCTCGATATCAAGTTCAAGACGAACATGAAGGATGAGGACATTTTTCTCTACTCTTCGGCGAACATTGAGGAATGGATTTCTCCCGAGAAAGAGTCCACCCGTGCAGAGCGAACGCTGCAGATTGTGCCGCTGAGGGTCGGGGTGAACACGTTGCGCGACAGCCGAGACGGTGCCCTGTTCCTCGTCATGAAAGACGGCAACAATAATCCGCTGGGCTTGGACACACTGTGGATACACCAAGACGGACTGAACGACGGCTACGTGTCGACCGACTATAGTGAGGACGGCAAGGTGATGCAGCTGCAGCAGGCCACAAAGGGCCGGGGCATCCCCTTCGTGCTGATGGGCGACGGCTTCACTGACATTGACATTCAGGACAGCACCTACATGACTGTGATGCGCCGCACGATGGAGAATCTCTTCAGTGAGGAGCCGGTTAAGTCGCTGCGTGACTACTTCGATGTATATATGGTGACAGCGGTGTCGGCCAATAACTATTTTACCGAGGAGTCTCAGACAGCGTTCAGCTGCGTTCCCGACAATCAGTCGACGGAGATTCGCTGCAACGACGGTCGCATCGGTGAATATGTTCGCAGGGTGGAAGGCATCGACTCGCTGAACGCACTGGCCGTGGTAGTGCTCAATACAAATATCTATAAAGGTGTCACCTATCTCTATTCCAATCGTCCGAAACCCGGCCTGAAACAGTATTCCGTGGCGTTGTTCCCCGTGGTAGAGAACTTGGAGAGCGAGGCGTTCCGCTCGGTCTCTGTCCATGAGGGCATAGGCCACGGGCTGGCGAAGCTGGCCGACGAGTATGCGCAGGACGAGTTGGGGGCTGCCGACGAGGTTGTCATACTGCAACTGCGCAATATGCACAGGGCGGGATGGATGATGAATGTTGACTCGGAGGGGAACGAGGACAAGGTACTCTGGTCTGGCTTCATCGGCGACGGCCATTTTCTGAATGAGCAGATTGGCGTCTACGAGGGAGGTTTCACCTACTTCAAGGGTATCTACCGTCCATCGGACGACAGTATGATGAACCGCAGCACCAGTCCGTTCAATGCTCCGAGCCGGCAGTTAATATATAATAAGGTAATAGAGCTGGGCGAGGGACGCACACCATCCTATGACGAGTTCGTCGCCTTCGACGAGCAACACAAGCCTCAGCAGTGGGACTACACCACCCGCAGCCTTTCACCGTTCTACCTTTTCTGCTTGAAGAAGTCCTGCATCAGCTGGCGGCACTCCTCTTCCAGTACACCACCCACGCACTGAGCCTTCGGGTGTAGGGCATGGGGTGCGTAGCGGCTGTAGCCCCGTTTCTCGTCAGCACAGCCGTAGACGATGCGCGACAGCTGTGCCCACCCGATGGCACCGGCACACATGGTGCAGGGTTCTACGGTGACGTAGAGCGTGCAGTCGGTCAGGTACTTCCCGCCTATGGTGTTGGCGGCGGCGGTGATGGCTTGCATCTCCGCATGGGCAGTGACATCGCAGAGCGTCTCTGTCAGGTTGTGGGCACGTGCGATGACGCGGTTCTTACTCACCACGACGGCGCCGATGGGTATCTCGCCAGCCTTGTAGGCTAACATGGCCTCATCCAAGGCTAAATGCATATATTTCTCGTCGTCATTCATCAATGATTCATATTCCATCATTCAGAACTTCCACTTCGCTCCCACTGTGGGGTTGACGAAGAACGACTTGTCGTTGAAGGTGTTATAGATGAAGTTGTTGCTGACCTCCACCTCCGAGCCAAAGCTCAGGTGGTCGGTCACGTTGTACCATAGTTGAGGCTCGCTAAGGATGACTAACTGTCCGTGGCCGTCGGCCTTTTCGCCGCGCCAGAAGTCGATGAAGCCGCTGAATGTACACTTCCCTCCGGCGAATGTAGTGCTCCAGACGCCTGTCAGCTGTGCGCTGTTGTAGGCGGAGGTGTAGTCGTAGCTCTTGAAGAAGCGCTTATACATCAGCTGCACGCTGTAGGTGGTGGAGAAGTCGGCGTTGTGACCGTTGTAGGCAGCACCAAGGAGTGCGGCCTGCTGGAAGCTGCCGAAACGGTTCAGTCCACCGTCGTACTCCACGTGGGCTGCGAAGGGCGACTGCTTGCCGAGGTTCAGCTCACGTGAGATCTCGGTGTAGGCTCCCTCCGTGAACTTCCGGCTTAAGTCAATGTCCACGAAGTAGTACCAAGAACCCCATTGGTCGGCCTTGAACTGCTCCACTGTCATCGTTACCTTCTGTCGTCCAGCCTCCTCGTCGGGATAGAGGTTACGGCCGAAGTCATAGTGCAACTGTACGTCCTGCGCATGGACGGTAAGGATGCTAAGTGCCATTGCGGCGATGGAAAGAATCTTTCTTCTCATAATGATTAATATTTTTAATGCATTCTTAACTCTTCATTCTTCACTCTTCACTAATACTTGCGAAAGTCAAGGAACCCTTGGCGTCGCAAAGTTTCTATGAGCGATTGGGACATGGCCTCGTTATCTTTACGGGTATAGCGGATGTCTGTGAATACCTGAGCGAGGGTTTCCTTGTGGTTGATGCGCACAAAGTGGCGGTTCTCCTCCAACTGCTCCTTCTCGCTGTAGAAGCGGTCGATGTCGATGGCGAGGTAGTCGTTGTAGCGTTCCTCATGTACGAATGCCTCTACGGGCAGTCGGTCGGTGAGGGGTGGCTCCTCGTCAGGCCAGCCAACGGTTAGCGTGGCGACGGGGAAGGTGAGGCGGGGCAGGTGGAGATGGTCGATGATCTGCTGGGGCTGGTATATGGTGGTGCCGAGGTAGCAGTAGCCCAGCCCTTCCTCGTCCATGAGGTTGCAGAGCGTCTGTGTATAGAGCAGGGCGTCGGTGGCGGCATTGATGAATGAGAGAAAGTTGTCGTAGCCAGGTTCGGCATTGCGGCAGTGTGCCCAGGTGCTGGTGCGGTTGAAGTCGGCAATGATGGTAAGTACGACAGGAGCCTCGGTGACCATTGGCTGGTTGAAGTGCAGCGGCGCCAGTTTCTTCTTCATCTCCTGTGAGCGGGTGACGATGACGGAGTAGAGCTGTAGGTTGCCCATCGTCTGCGTACGACTGGCCTCGGCGAAGAGGCGGTTCAATAGCTCTTCGCTGACGTCTCGGTCGGCGTATTTGCGAATGCTTCTGCGGGTGTTCAGGTTCTTCATGTCTTTTTGTTTTTCGGCAAAGGTACAAAGAAAAATGAAAATGAAAAATGAAAAATGAAAAAATTTGCAGCTGCTGATATAAATTCTCGTTTTTTATTCGTAACTTTGTGGCCAAAATTGTAAAGATATGCAGACAGAGACGAAATACGATATGCTGAAGCGTGTGGCTCACGAACTGATGATGGCAGGTACACGGACAGGAACGGAGGTGACAGAAGGAAAAGTTACTGGATTGTTGCAGAAATGTATACGTGCCGTTTCGGACAGTGAGGCTGACCTGCTGCTAACGCTGGCTTCGCAGGCTGTTGCCAGTGATAAACGGCCCGACGTGACAGAGGTGCGTCCTGAGATGCTGGAGTGTGATGTGGTGCGCTTCCAGAACAACAAGGAGAAGTGGGTGGCCTTCGTGGGGTTGCTTGACGGCTATCCCTACGAGATATTCACCGGTCTCCAAGACGATGACGAGGGCATTGTGCTGCCAAAGACCGTGACCAGCGGCAAGATCCTAAAGCATGTGAACGCCGACGGGACGAAGCGCTATGACTTCCAGTTTGAGAACCGCCGTGGCTATAAGACTACTGTGGAGGGACTGTCGGAAAAGTTCAACCCCGAGTACTGGAACTACGCAAAGCTTATCTCCGGCGTGCTGCGCTATCGGATGCCGTTGGAGCATGTGGTAAAGTTGGTGGGCTCGCTGTCACTGAAGGATGAGAGTATCAACACCTGGAAAGTAGGTGTGGAGCGTGCTTTGAAGAAATACCTGAACGACGGCAGTGAAGAAGTGAAGAATGAAGAGTGAAAGGCTACAGGTAGGTGCGTCAGTGGGAATGGGCTACATATACCTTCGCGATGTGCGCTTCTATGCCTACCACGGTGTGTTGTCTCAGGAGAGTAGGGTAGGGGGCTGGTTTACTGTGACGCTTCGCGTGGGTGTAGATATGAGTCGGGCCGCCGAGACGGATGACGTCAACGATACAGTCAGTTATGCAGCCCTTTACGAACTGCTGAAACGAGAGATGGCTGTACCCTCGAAGCTCTTAGAGCATGTGGCAGGGCGTATCGTGAGAGCTATTGGTCAGAAGTTCCCGCAAATCACTTCCATTGACCTGTGGCTGATTAAGGAGAATCCGCCGATGGGCGCCGACTGCCAGGGAGCGGGCGTGGAGATACACGTGAAAAAGTGACAATTGAATAATTTCTTGCCGTGCAAGCGTCGCTGATCGCCGAGCGGCTGTTGCCATTCCCATAGGGTAGAAGGCACAAGGATAGAAAAGTAAGAGTGGATATAGGATACAAAATATTTGGAGTGAGAAGGTGGATGATGGTACTGGCAGTACTCATCACATATATCTCGTTGCCTCTCTCTACCTATGCTGCCGCCAAGCGGTTCACACTGGTGATTGATGCCGGACACGGCGGCAAGGATACGGGTGCATTAGGCTCGTTTTCTAAGGAAAAGAATGTGGCACTGAAGGTAGCGCTGAAGTTCGGAGCATACGTTGAGCAGAACTGCCCCGACGTGAAGGTCATCTATACCCGTAAGACCGATATGTTTATTCCCTTAGAGGGACGTGCTAACATTGCCAACCGCAACAAGGCCGACCTTTTTGTGAGCATTCACTGCAACGCGCTGCCAGGTGGGAAGATCTCACGAGGAATGGAGACCTATACATTAGGTATGCACCGGGCGCAGGATAACCTGGACGTGGCAAAGCGTGAGAACGAGGTGATTCTCTATGAGAAAGACTATAAGCAGCGCTATGCAGGCTTCGACCCCCGCTCCAGCGAGAGCTATATCATGTTTGAACTAATGCAGGACAATAACATGCAGCAGAGCGTGGAGATGGCCAAGCTGGTGCAGCAGAAGACCTGCAATCTGGCTGGGCGACAAAACAAGGGCGTGAAACAGGCAGGCTTCCTGGTACTCAGAGAAACGTCGATGCCCAGTTGTCTGATTGAGCTGGGATTCATCACTACGCCTGACGAGGAGCGTGCACTCAACGATGAGACCAAGCAGGACGCCTTGGGGCGCGGTATCTACCAGGCGTTCCTTGCCTATAAAAAGAAGGTAACGGGCGCGGGCGTACCTTATAAAGATGAGGCGCCGAAGGAACAGACCAGCCTGCCGACGATTGTGCCCGAAAACAAGGATGCCAAGCAGGCTACTTCGGCCAAGTCGGCTACTTCGACCAAGCCAGCAAAACCGGTTAAACCGGATAATCCGGAAATTGCGGAAAATCCGGCAAAACCGGACAGTCCGGAAAAACAGGATTCTCTTGATAAATCGGAAACCAAGCAGCCCGCCGTCTCGCAGGATGTACCGGTCTTCAAGGTGCAGATATTGGCCAGTGAAGTTCGGCTGAAGGCGAACAGCCCCCAACTGAAGAAGCAGCAGGACGTGGATTGCTACGAGGAGAACCACCTATTTAAATATACCGTCGGGGCCTCCACCAACTATAATGAGATCTACCAGCTTCGCAAGACATTGATCGAAAAGTTCCCGGAGGCATTCATCATTGCTTTCCGTAATGGACAGAAGACAGATGTGGTGGAGGCAATCAGGGAGTTTCGGAAGTTAAGAGGGAAGAAATAGGAGTTTTGAGTTACGAATTACGAGTTACGAATTACGAGTTACGAATTACGAATTACGAGTTAAGAGTTTGATATGAAATATTTTACAAAAGAAGTACAGATTGGACTCACGGCCGTTATCGGTATCGTGGTGTTGTTCTTTGGTATGCAGTTCCTCAAGGGCTTGTCCATGTTTTCTAATCCCAACAACTATATAGTCTGCTTTGACGACGTGAGCGGTATGTCCGCCTCCAGCCCCGTCTTTGCCAATGGCTTCAAGGTGGGTGTGGTAGAGAACGTGACCTACAATTACGACCATCCTGGTGAAATTACCGCCAAGATTGGTCTGAACAAGGAAATGCGGCTGCCCCGGGGCACGCGGGCCGAGATAGCCAGTGACCTGCTGGGTAACGTGCAGGTGCAGTTGGTGCTTGGCGAAGAGCAGGTGATGATGAACGTCGGCGACACCCTCTATGGCGGTATTCAGAAGGGCGCGCTGGGAAAGGCTGCTGACATGCTACCTCAGATTCAGCAGATGCTGCCTAAGCTCGACTCCATCCTGGCCAGCGTCAATGCCCTGCTGTCCGACCCAACGTTGAGACACTCCCTGCACAATATTGAGGGTATCACAGCCAACCTCACTACCACCACCAACGAGTTACATGCGCTCTCAGCCAGCCTGAACCGTCAGGTGCCGGGCATCATGGACAAGGCTGACGGTACGCTGGAAAACACCAACGTGTTGACCAAGAACCTGTGCGATCTGGATTTGGCCGGAACGATGAGCCGCGTGAATGCCACGCTGAGCAATGTGGAGCAGATGACCGCCCGCCTCAACTCGAACAATGGTACGTTAGGATTGCTCATGCGTGATGCTTCTCTCTATAATCACATGAGTGCTACAATGAGTCATGCCGACTCACTGATGATAGACCTTAAACAGCATCCAAAACGCTACGTTCACTTCTCAGTTTTCGGCAAAAAAGATAAGTAATTTTAATTTTGTCTAAATAAATGGGGTGCAAAGGGCTGCTTAAACAAAGCGTCTAATCTGCTTGATGAGAGACGGTTTCCAAAGATTGTTCGCGGTGTTGAGGCGTTCGTCGAAATTTCTTTTGAAATGTTTACAAGTGCTTGAAAGACAGAATGATGAAAATATCCAAACGGGGATTTACGTCCCTTGTCGTGTGAAACACCTTAACCAACCATTTCTTAATAAGTTACGCGTGTTGCAGGAAGAATGTACGATTTTTTTGGATTTGTCCAATTCAAAAAAAAGTGCGAACTTTGCACTCGCAATTAAAAACGCGGTGGAGAAAAACAACCGCAAAAAAATGTGAACGTAATCAATAACTAATCACGCCAGATGAGCAACAGCAGTCATAAGGCGCTTTGGAACAACTGCCTCCAACTGATTCAGCAGAACGTTACAGAGCAGCAATTCAAAACATGGTTCGAGCCCATCGTCTTCGTTTCCTACAGCGAAGCCGAGGCCACCCTGTTGTTGCAACTTCCCAGCTATCATTTCTACGACTATCTGGAGCAGCACTATGTGAAGCTCATGGGGTGGGCGCTGAACCATAGCTTCCAGAAGGTAGTACGTGTTAGTTATCGGGTGGTGACCGACAAGGCTCACGGACTGGCTCAGCAGGTGGACAGTGAGGGTGTGCCCAGTATCGACAGCCCGCAGCCTGCAAACCGTGGCAACAAGGCACCCAGTGTGCTGGACGCTGCCGTTCCCCAAAATCTTGATCCACAGCTTGATCCGAAGAAGACTTTCCATAACTTCGTGGAAGGAGACAGTAACAAGTTGCCGCGTACAGTCGGCCTCACCATAGCCGAGCATCCTGGCAAGTCCACTTTCAATCCCTTCTTCATCTTCGGCCCGTCGGGTTGTGGTAAGACCCATCTCATCAATGCCATTGGCGTGCGTAGTAAGGAGATGTATCCCAAGAACCGCGTGCTCTATGTGTCCGCTCGCCTGTTTCAGGTGCAGTATACGGATGCTGTGCGGCAAAACACGGTGAACGACTTCATCAATTTCTACCAGACCATCGACTTGCTCATTGTGGATGATATTCAGGAGTGGGCTACGTCTCCGAAGACCCTTGATACGTTCTTCCATATCTTTGACCACCTGTTCCGTCTTGGCAAGCAGATTGTACTGGCCAGCGACCGCCCGCCGGTAGATCTGGCCGGTGTGAAGGACCGCCTGCTGACGCGTTTTGCCTGTGGTCTGATAGCCGAGCTGGAGCGTCCGAATACGCAGCTGTGCATAGACATCCTGAATGCCAAGTGCCACCGTGACGGTCTGAAGATTCCTGCCGACGTGATACAGTTCATCGCCGAGACCGCCAATGGAAGCGTTCGTGACTTGGAGGGTGTGGTCAATTCGTTGATGGCATACAGCATTGTCTACAATTCTAATATAGACATGCGCCTGGCCGAGCGTGTCATTAAGCGCGCCGTGAAGGTAGACAACCACCCGCTGACCATTGACGACATCCTTGAAACTGTCTGCGGACACTTCAACGTGTCGCAGCAGCACGTGTTCAGCAAGAGCCGCAAGCGTGACTATGTCTTGGTGCGTCAGGTGTCTATGTATTTGGCACAGAAGTACACGAAGATGCCCGCTTCGCGAATAGGACAGCTCATCGGCAACCGTGACCACTCCACCGTTATCCATAGTTGCTCTATCATTGAGAAACGACTACAGGTTGACAAGGGTTTTGTTGACGAGCTGACCAGCATTGAGAACGCCTTCAAGCTGAAGAAATAATGCGTTAGTATGGCTGCGGAATGTTTTTTTTCGCAGAAAAAGAAAAAAATCTTGCATGGCCGTGCAAGATTTTCTTTTTTCTGCGTTATATTGACAGAAATAGAATAAAGACCAAGGATATGAAAAGACTATGTGTTAATATGTTGATGCTGTTGGCGGTGGTGTTGTTTGCCAGCTGTAAAAAAGTAGACGATAGCTATGACGAGGGATTTCAGGAGAACTATCTTCCTGAGGATAAATCGGAGCATGATACCTTTATGGGCTACTATATTGGTGAGTGGTCTATGGTCGATGCGGAGGGTAAGACAGTACCCGCTTGGCAGG
>ONKY01000018.1 GCA_900318585.1 uncultured Prevotellaceae bacterium | reverse complement strand
CTGAATTTACCGAGTGACAATGAACGTCCCTTCGTGATTGCAGGCCCTTGCTCTGCAGAGACTGAGGAACAAGTGATGACCACCGCCAAGGAACTGGCCATGAAAGGCTGCCATAACTTCCGTGCCGGTGTGTGGAAACCCCGTACTAAGCCAGGTGGCTTCGAAGGCAACGGAGAGAAAGCACTACCCTGGATGAAACGGGTGAAAGAAGAAACCAAGATGCTTGTCTCTACCGAGGTGGCAACCCCCGAGCATGTAGAGTTGGCTCTGAAGTATGGAATCGATATCCTTTGGATTGGTGCCCGGACGTCCGCAAATCCCTTCGCGATGCAGGCTATTGCCGATGCCCTCCAAGGTGCTGATGTGCCTGTATTTGTGAAGAATCCTGTGAATCCCGACATCGAGCTTTGGATAGGTGCTTTAGAGCGTTTAAACCAAGCTGGCGTTAAGCGTTTAGGTGCTATCCACCGCGGCTTCTCCAGCTACGAGCAGAAAATTTATCGAAATGCGCCGATGTGGCAGATTCCTATCGAACTTCGCCGCCGTATTCCTGATCTGCCTCTGATTAGCGATCCTTCGCATATCGGTGGTCGCCGCGAATTGGTAGCTCCGCTTTGTCAGCAGGCCATGGACCTTGGCTTCGATGGTCTGATTGTGGAGAGTCACTGCGATCCTGACAAGGCTTGGAGCGATGCCAAACAGCAGGTGACGCCTGATGTACTCGACTATATCCTCTCTCTGCTCGTAATCCGTGACGAGAAACAATCTACGGAGGGTATCACCCAGCTCCGTAAGCAAATTGACGAGCTCGACAACCAGCTGATGGATCTGCTCGCTAAGCGCATGAAGGTCTGCCGCGAGATTGGCCAGTACAAGAAAGAGCATAATATGACTGTCCTTCAGGCTAATCGTTACAATGAAATTCTGAACAAGCGCGGTGCTCAGGGATCGCTCTGTGGTATGGATCCCGAGTTCGTCGCTCACGTCTTTGAGAACATCCACGAAGAGTCTGTTCGCCAACAAATAGAAATCATCAACAAGTAAAGAGGAGAGGTCCTTTATGAAAATTCTAGTTATGGGAGCAGGAAAGATGGGAAGCTTCTTCATCGACCTGCTGAGTTTTGATCACGAGGTGGCCGTGTTCGAACGTAATCCTAAACGGATGCGATTTACATACAACTGTCAGCGGTTTACAACCTACGATGAAATCAGTGAGTTCAAGCCGGAGCTACTGATAAACGCCGTAACGCTGAAATATACCATTCCCGTATTCCAAGAGGTCATCCCCTTTCTTCCCAAGGAGTGCATCATCAGCGACATTGCCAGCGTGAAGACCGATCTGAAGGAATTCTATGAAAGCACGGGCATGCGCTACGTGTCCACCCACCCCATGTTTGGTCCGACCTTTGCCAACCTGCAGCAGCTTTCCGAGGAGAATGCCATCATCATCAGCGAGGGCGACTACATGGGACGCATCTTCTTCAAGGACCTATACCAGAAGCTGGGGCTCAACATCTACGAGTATACCTTCGAAGAGCACGACAAGACGGTTGCCTATTCTCTCTCCATTCCCTTTGTTTCCACCTTTGTCTTTGCCGCAGTTATGAAGCATCAAGACGCGCCAGGCACCACCTTCAAACGTCACATGCGTATTGCCAAAGGTGTTCTTAACGAGGATGATTACCTCCTGCAAGAAATTCTTTTCAATCCTTACACCCACGACCAGGTGTCCCAAATACGCACGGAGTTGAAAGAACTGCTGGAAATCATTGATACGAAAGATGCCGAAGGAATGAAAGGTTATCTCACCAAAATCCGGAATAACGTCAGGCATGACATTGAGATTAAGCACTAATTTGAGAGGCTTCTGACTTTTTCCTCTCTTTCTCACGCGCATGTTTTGAGAAGCGAAAGAAGTGAGAGACGAAAAAAAAGGCAAACGCTTGGATGTTTGCCTTTTTTTTCGTATATTTGCACAAAAATTTAGTAAGACAATAAAAATGGCAGAAACAAGCAACAGCATTTTGCAGAAACTCGACGGTCTGGAGGCCCGTTTCGAGGAGGTGTCGACGCTGATTACCGACCCCGACGTCATCGGTGACCAACAGCGCTTCGTCAAGCTCACTAAGGAATATAAGGATTTAAGCGACATCATGGATGCCCGCAAGCGATACATTGCCTGTCTGAACGGCATCAGGGAAGCGAAGGATATACTGGCCAACGAGGACGATGCAGAGATGAAGGAAATGGCACGCGAGGAGCTGGCCGCTAACGAGGCGCTCCAGCCGAAGCTCGAGGAAGAAATCAAGATTGCCCTCATACCGAAGGACCCCGAGGACGCAAAGAATGTACAGATGGAGATCCGTGCCGGAACGGGTGGCGACGAAGCCTGTCTGTTTGCCGGAGACCTGTTCAAGATGTATAAGAGCTACTGCGACTCGAAGGGTTGGCAATTATCCATCACCAGCGTCTCAGAGGGTGCTGTGGGTGGCTACAAGGAGATAGACTTTGCCGTTTCTGGTGCCGATGTCTACGGAACACTGAAATACGAGAGCGGCGTACACCGCGTGCAACGTGTGCCCGCCACTGAGACACAGGGACGTATGCACACCTCGGCGGCAACGGTTGCCGTGCTGCCAGAGGCCGACAAGTTTGAGGTACACGTGAACGAGGGCGAGATTAAGTGGGACACCTTCCGCTCCTCGGGAGCCGGCGGCCAGAACGTGAACAAGGTTGAGTCCGGTGTTCGTCTGCGCTACATGTGGAAAAATCCCAATACCGGCGAAACGGAAGAGATTCTCATCGAGTGTACGGAGACGCGCGACCAGCCAAAGAACAAGGAACGTGCTCTCTCCCGCCTCTACACCTTTATCTACGACAAGGAGCACCAGAAGTACATGGACGACATTGCCTCACGTCGCAAGAGCCTCGTCTCCACGGGCGACCGTAGTGCAAAAATACGTACATACAACTTCCCACAGGGGCGCGTGACCGACCACCGCATCGGCTATACCACCCACGACTTACAGGGATTCCTCGGCGGCGACATCCAAGCGATGATTGATGCTCTGACGGTTGCCGAGAATGCCGAAAGAATGAAGGAAACAGAGTTATAGTATGTTGCGACTCTGTCGCAGCTAAAAGAAAAGATAAAATGACAAGGAAAGAACTGATACAGCAGATTAAGCAGAAGAAAAGCTTCCTCTGCGTGGGATTGGACACCGACCCCAAAAAGATGCCGCAATGCGTCTTCGATGAGCACGACCCCGTCTTTGAGTTTAACAAGGCCATCATTGACGCCACTGCTCCCTACTGTGTGGCGTACAAGCCGAATCTGGCCTTCTACGAGGCCTATGGTCTGAAAGGTATGGAGAGTTTCGTTAAGACCGTGAATTACTTGAAGGAGAGACATCCCCATCACCTCATCATCGCCGACGCAAAACGTGGCGACATTGGCAACACCAGCCAGATGTATGCCCGCACGTTCTTCGAGGAGTATGACGTGGACGCGCTGACCGTAGCCCCTTACATGGGTGAGGATTCTGTAACGCCCTTCCTGCAATACGAGGGTAAGTGGGTGGTATTGCTTGCGCTGACCTCTAACAAAGGTAGCCAGGATTTCCAAATGACTGTATCGATGAATCCTGAACCCGAACGTCTCTTTGAGAAGGTGCTGCGCGTTAGCCAGCAATGGGGCAATGAGGAGAACATGATGTTTGTAGTGGGTGCTACGCAAGGCCGTCTGTTCGAGGATGTACGCAAGACTGCTCCTCGCCATTTCTTACTCGTTCCAGGTGTCGGTGCTCAAGGCGGCTCACTCGAAGAGGTTTGCAAGTACGGCATGAATGAGGACTGCGGCCTACTCGTCAACTCCTCGCGCGGCATCATCTATGCTTGCAACGACGACCACTTCGCTGAAATTGCTGGCAACAAGGCTCGCGAGCTTCAGCAGCAGATGGCTAAGGAATTGGCAAAGATATAAGATTTAGAACAAGGACAAGCTATAACTAATCTAAGACAAATGAATAAAAGAGTATTTACGGCAACCATACTTGCCGTTATGGTTTTAGCGTCCACCGCACAGTCATGGCCTGAGGCGACCACGGAATCAAAACCCGGCGCAAGGTGGTGGTGGCTTGGTTCGGCAGTAGATAAGGAGAACCTGCAGTGGAACCTGCAGCAATATGCCAACCACGGTATCGGTGCAGTTGAGATCACACCAATCTACGGGGTGCAGGGCAATCAGGCCAACAACATCCCCTATCTGTCTGATAAGTGGATGGAGATGCTGCGTTATACGCAGGAGCAGTGCCGTGAGAATGGCATCGAGCTGGATATGGCCACGGGCACGGGCTGGCCCTTCGGCGGACCCTGGGTGCCGTTGGAGGAGAGCGCCTGCAAGGTGCTGTTCGTCGACACCACGTTCACAGGTAAGAAGGTTGAGGGCTTGCAGTTGCAGGTGCCTGAGAAAGACCGCAAATACTCCAAGTTGCAGAAGGTTATGGTCTATCCTCTGTCTACTGACAACAAAGTCCTTCCAACGTCTGTCGACGTGACATCATTTGTAAGCGACGGGCAACTCACATGGAAGGCGCCGAAAGGTACCAAGAAACGCGATGAGTGGCGTGTCATTGCCGTCTACGCACGATACGGTGTGATGAAGGTGAAACGCGCCGCTCCTGGAGGCGAAGGACTGGTCATCGACCACTTCGACCGTCGTGCGGTGGCAAACTATCTGAAGCATATAGAGAATGCTTTCGAGCGCACAAACACCCCTTATCCGCATACCTTTTTCAATGACAGCTACGAGGTGAGCGAGGCCACATGGACGCCAACGCTCTTCGAGGAGTTCGAGAAGCGGCGGGGCTACAAATTACAAGATAATCTCTTAAAGCTCATCCATAGCAAGGACACAAGTACAATATGGATAGGTAAACAGCCCATACAAGTACTCTCCGACTACCGCGAGACGCTCGGAGACCTGCTCTTAGAGAACTTCACTGAGCAATGGACGGCGTGGGCGCATAAGCACGGAGCGATAACGAGGAACCAGGCTCACGGATCCCCCGCCAACCTCATCGACTGCTACGCAGCCGTTGATATCCCCGAGATTGAGGGCTTCGGCCTGTCGGATTTCGGCATCAAGGGACTGCGCACTGACCCTGGCAAGACGCGCAAGAACGACTCCGACTACTCGATGTTCAAGTATGCCCCGTCGGCAGCCCACATCTGTGGTAAGCCCTACACGTCGAGCGAGACCTTCACTTGGCTGACGGAGCATTTCCGCACCAGCCTGTCGCAGCTGAAGCCCGACCTCGACCTGATGTTCTGCGCTGGCGTCAACCACATGTTCTTCCACGGAACCTGCTACTCGCCGAAGGACGACCCGTGGCCAGGTTGGAAGTTCTATGCCTCTATCGATATGAGTCCCACAAACAGTATTTGGCGCGACGCTCCTTATTTCATGCAGTATGTTGAGCGCTGCCAGTCGTTCCTGCAATGGGGACAGCCCGACAACGACTTCCTCGTCCTGCTCCCCGTCCGCGACATGTGGCAGAAGAACCCCGGTAAGTTGCTAATGCAGTTCTCGATCCACGCTATGGGACAGCTCGCCCCTGAGTTCATCAAGACCATCCTCGCCATTGATCGCGCCGGCTTCGACTGCGATTACATCTCTGAGCGTATTCTGATGGGTGTCACGTATAAGAACGGTATGCTCGTCACTAAGGCCGGCACCTGCTACAAGGGGCTGATCATTCCTGGTAGCGGTCAAATGCCTGATGCCGTAAAACAACATATCGAAGAGCTGAAGGCTCAGGGTGCCCACGTCATGTACGGCATCGATGAAAAGGAGATGGCTCGTGCTGCAAAGCCAGAACCGATGAAGACCGAGTGTGGACTAAAGGCCATCCGCCGCAGCAATGCAACCGGACATCATTACTTCATTGCTAACCTAACTCCTAATGATATCCACAACGTTGAGCCGCTGGCCGTCGAGTTCAAGAGCGCCGTGTGGTATAATCCACTCAACGGCGACATCTTCCCCGCTACTATCAGCGAAGACGGTGTGGACATCTGCCTGCGCAGCGGCGAATCCCTGATCCTGCAGACATACAACGAGACCATCCCCCAGCAGGAAATGGTAAAGGCTGTCAACAGTCCAAAGCCTCACAATGACATTATACTCGAAGGGCCCTGGACGCTCTCCTTCAAAGAAGAAGCGCCCAAGGTGGGAAAAGACTTTACGCTCAATAAGCTCCAAACGTGGGAGCAATTAGACGATGATAACGCAAAGGTAACAATGGGCACCGGCATCTACACAACCACCGTTAAGCTTACAAAAAAGGATGAACCGAAAGGCGTTTGGAAGATTGACCTAGGCGACGTTCGGGAGTCTGCCCGTGTCTACATTAACGGACAATTCATTGGTTGCGCTTGGTCTGTACCCTTCGTGCTTGACTGCAAGCAAGCGTTGAAAATTGATGATAATGAGATTCGTATAGAAGTGACCAACCTGCCAGCCAACCGCATTGCCGACTTAGATCGTCGGGGCGTGAAGTGGCGCAAAATGGAAGAGATCAATGTGGTGGACATCAACTATAAGAAGTCTACCTACGACCAGTGGTCACCTATGCCCAGCGGACTTAACTCCACAGTTAGACTGGTTAATAGATGAATCCCAAACGCCGCCACAATAAACTCAACGACGATGAAAACAATTCTGATTCTTGTGGGTAAGACCACGGACAAGCACTTTCAGGCCTCCATCAATGACTACGTAGAGCGCATCTGGCACTATATGCCCTTTGAGCTGCTGACTATCCCCGAACTCCGAAACACGAAAAACCTGACAGAGGAACAGCACAAGCAGATGGAAGGTGAACTTATCCTAAAGCAGCTACAGTCTCAGGACACTGTAGTGCTGTTGGATGAGCACGGAAAGGAATTGCGTAGCATTGAGTTGGCCAGATGGTTAGAGCAAAAGCGCAATACAGCCCGCCGACTGGTCTTTATCGTCGGCGGGCCGTATGGTTTCTCTCCTGCGGTCTATGCCCGTGCCCAGGAGCAGTTGTCGCTTTCCAAGATGACGTTCTCACATCAGATGATACGGCTTATCTTTACCGAACAGGTTTATCGCGCCTGTACTATTATTAAAGGTGAACCGTATCATCATGAATAGTCTTACAGGTCATTGTAATTGCTGACAGCGAAGGTGCTGGTGGACATATCGCCCGACTGGTAGCCCTGACGCAGCCAGCGTTTGCGCTGGTCGCTGGTTCCATGAGTGAACGACTCCGGTGTTGCCCTGCCCTGAGCCTTCTTCTGTAGCCAGTCGTCTCCGATGGCCTTGGCCAGTTCCAGACCTTTCTCTAAGTCACCCAGTTCCATAGACTGGAACATCTCATTGTCATAGTGTGCCCAGACACCTGCATAGTAGTCGGCCAGCAGTTCTAAGCGCACACTTATCTTGTTAGCCTCCGTCTTGTTTGTCTGGTTCATAGCCTGGTGAGCCTTGTTTAGCGTTCCAGTGAGATATTCCACATGGTGACCAATCTCATGGGCAATGACGTATGCATAGCCGAATTCACTGCCTTCCACGCCCAGCTGACGCTTCATCTGTGTAAAGAACGACAGGTCAATATACAGTTTCTGGTCGCCAGAACAATAGAAGGGTCCGACAGCTGCCGTAGCATTACCACAAGCCGACTGCACTGCGTTGGAGAAGAGCACCAAGGTGGGCGGTGTATAGTTTCCTAAGCCCTGCTCCTTAAACACCTTCGTCCACACGTCCTCTGTACCAGCAAGGATCTGGCTTGATAGTTTGGCCAGCTCCTGCTCCTCCTCAGTAAAACTTTCTGGATTCACGGTTTCCGTACCCTGCTGTTGCATCTGCTCTTGGAAAGCCTGCAAGCCAGCCTGCATGGGATCTCCTCCGCTAATCCAAGCAAAGAGTGCTGCTACTATGACGGCACCAATACCGCCAATACCTGCTTTCGCGCCAGTGCTCATTCCGCGGCGATCTTCCACGTTTGAGCTTTCTCTTCTTCCTGATAGTCTCATGTTGATAAATGTTTTAGTTATGATTATTGAATGATTTCTTTCCTCATACTTCCGTCGCTGAAACGCAGGATTTTCAAACCCTTACTGCGAATGCCCGTTGGACGCCCATTCGCATCATAGCATCCCACGACACGCTTTCCTTCCCACTGCTGTACGCCTATCCGCGTCAGTTGCTCGGCTTCCTTTACGTCATTCTTCAGCTTGTCAATGGCAGAGGGCACATTTTCGCACGAAGGCATTTCCTCCATCATCTTGACCACATCCTTCAACTGTTCCCCGTATGCTGTCATCTGCCCCCGGGCAGCCTCAACGGCCTCAGACAGAGCCTGACAATGCTGGGCTACTTCCTCAACGGCTTCTACTGTTGTGGCAACATCCAAACTCTGGAACAGTTCGTTGTATCTGTTCACCAGTTCGTTCATCGTGGTGTTCGTCGGCAAATTCAGTGATTCCATGATCTCGGTGGCAGCATTCAGGAAAGCGGCCTGAGAAGAGATTTCCTTACTGATGGTCTCTAACCTCTGCCAAAGTTCATCGTACTGCTCATCGGTCAGAGTAGCCAGCTTCAACTGCTGCTCGGCCTCCTGGGCCATGTTCACCATTTCTATATAAGCCTTTCTCTTTTCTGCCAACAGTTCTATCAGCCTGTTGTATTCTTCCTTCACATCCTCAAATGTACTGATCACCTGACTGGCTTTTTCGCGGATGTCAGTCAGCTGAGCCAGCACTTCGTCTTTCTTCTTTTGAAGCGCTCCCCCATTGATGGCATCTTCCACCCGCTGCTCCAGCTGTGGAATGTAGTAATCCTCCAGGGTCTTCAGGTTCAACAGTGCAGTGCTCAGCAGACTGAGCGCTGTATTTCGGTCGTCCGATGAGCTATAGGCCTGGTGAACGGCAAACTCATTTCTCAGCGCAGTCACCTCGCCCTCCAGCTCCGTATAGGCCGCCCTGTCGGCGATGGTAGCCACCTGAGCCGCCATGTCGCCGGCCTTGGCGACGATGCCGTTCAGACTTTCGATTTCCTCAATAATCTTGTCCAAGGTGTTCTTGCAGAGCTCTGTGACTCTATCGACAGCACCCCACACATTCTCATGCTCCAAGTAGTTGTCTATCAGGTCATTGTCTATATAGCTAAGCAGCGTGTTCTTCGTCGTTTCATCCAGTTCCGCTTCAGCCACACGGGCTCTTATCTTCACCAGCTTACCCAACACTTCTGCCATGGTGGCATTAGCCTTATTTATGTCCTTTTCCAATAATTCAACCATCACCTGCTTTTCACTCTCCAATGCCTTGATCTTGGCTTCGGCCTCTATTTGCAGCTGGGTGGCCAGTGCTTGCAGGTTGGCCTTCTCGACCTCGGTGATAACATCCGGATCCGGGTCTGGTGTAGGATTGCCCTGTCCGATGCTGCACGTCAGTTTCATGTCATTGTCAATGACGCAGACCAGACAGTACTTGGCCGACCCTTCATTCACATGCCACTCCGTCGTTCCCGCCTGCCGACTCACCACTTTCAGCACGTATGTGCCGGGATTGTGGAAGGACTTGTAGCCGATGGAATCCCGTGGGGGCAGGTAGCTAAGTTTAAACGCCCCATACATGGAGGGCGATATTTCTACCGGCTCGGCAAATATGCCATC
The DNA here is from genome assembly GCA_900318585.1 of uncultured Prevotellaceae bacterium. Classification (GTDB taxonomy): domain Bacteria; phylum Bacteroidota; class Bacteroidia; order Bacteroidales; family Bacteroidaceae; genus Prevotella. The sequence goes on along the minus strand of ONKY01000018.1, from coordinate 8,379 downwards.
CTCATCATACAGCATTTCCACGAACTTCCCGTCCTGGTAGACAGCCATGTTCACGTCGAAGTCGTATGTCTCGGCCAGATTACTGCCAATCGTCACGCGATAAGCCACAAAATACTGTCGGTAGCCCACTGGCAGTGTATATTCCGTCTGCGCCGTGGCAGCACCCGATTTAATGTCTATCAGCTCCAGCCCCAAGGTGGTCAGCACAGCTGTCTCAGTGAATGTTCCATCATCGGGCTTGATGCCAGTAATGCAGGCTTGGCTGAAGTTGAAGCTCAGCGGAGTCAGTGAAGGCGTAAGGTCAGTCAGCGCGTAGAACGCATCCTGATCGCCGCCCCATCCCCAGTTGATGTGGTACAGGCCATCGGCATTGTAGCCGTCGCAGATAAAGATATGCCCTTCATTATTCTGCGTGGAGCCGAAAATCACCACTGGCCTGCCCTCGGCAAGCTCCTGGTAGATCAGATTATCCCACGATGCATTGTTGTAATCGCCATGATAGGCCAGCTTGATACCCCGATAGTAACCGAAATAGTTTTTCAGGGCGGCAGCCATGTCTTCTAATGAAGAGGAGGATGCCTTCTCACCGTAGTCCATCTTTACCGCAGCTCCGCAGTAGCGCATCAGTTGTGCCACGGCCTTTCGCTGGGCAGACGTTGTTTCCGAAGTCCAGTAATTGTCAACCATGTTAGCCCAGTCAATGGGTGTTCCAGCTGCAGCACCCTCCATCGGATAGCTCAGCGTCTTTGTGATATAGTCAGGAATGGAGGCCTGCACCGTCTGTGGGAAGCGGTATACGCTCATGACCTGTGCCATGGCCGTTGCGCCGCATCCCGTCAGGTATTTCCCCTCGTTGACAAGGCTGTTATAGGGTGCGCTCTGTGCCCACGCTGTTTTGACGATGGGCGCCACCACCGCACGAGGCGCTTTGTTGGCGGCATTCCCCTGCAGGCCGTGCTCGTGCAGATAGGCCGTAAGCCGGGCAATGCTCTCCATCCAAGCCTTAGCGCCCGGATTCAGGTGCTCCATGTCAAACTCGCCTTTCTCGCCGTATGCCAGCACCTGCCGTCCCAGACAGTCGTCTGCAGCCATCACGACAAAGCCTTGGCCGTCTTCCGCGTTGAACACATGGCATGCGGACTCTTCCAAAGGGCCTGACGCAGTCATTCCGTCGCGCATGTCCTGCCCCTTGTCCGACAGTCTGACAGACTTTCCCTGCTGTAGAAAGAACCGTTCTGCCCGCAAACGTGCTTCTTCACGCGTCACCTGCTGTGCCTCGGAGACCAGGGCGACCGTCATCAACAAAAGGAATAATAGTTTACGTTTCATGCTGCAAAATTACGAAAAAGAAATGAAAACACCAAAACAAAATCACACTCTTTCTATCTGCTTCACACCTTTCACCGTCTTCAGCTTCTTGATCAGCGCCTCTAAGCGGCTGGTATCGTCAAGCATCACCACCAGCGTGCCACGGAACAAGCCGTCGTGCGAATCAATGTTGATGCTGCGCAGCACCAGCTTCTCATCTTTCGATATGATGCTCGTCAGATTGTTCACGATGCCCAGATCGTCCACACCGATGACACGCAGGGAGATACTGTACTGCGAGGCTCCCTTACCTGACCACTTAGCCTTCACGATGCGATAGCCGAAACGACGACGCAGCTCCGGTGCATTCGGACAGTCGGTGCGGTGAATCTTGATGCCGCCATTGACGGTGACGAATCCGAAGACGCTGTCGCCGTAGATGGGGTTACAGCAACGCGCTAACTGGTAATCCACCCCCTTCAGGTTGCGGTCAATGATGAGTACATCGTCATTGACCTGCTGCAGACTGACGTGCTCTTCCAATTCAAATTCGTCAGCGCTGCGTGCCTGGTTGTCGCCCGTGACGGCGCGGTCACCCTGCTGGACGTTCAGGTAGGTCTCTATGAGCGTGTCCATACCCAGCGTGCCGTCAGCAACTTGCCGATAGAACTCGCTGACCTCCTTATAGTGAAGCTTGGTGATGACCTGCTGCATGACAGACTCCTCCAACTCAATCTTCTTGTTCTTGAACTTCCGTTCAATCATCTCTTTGGCGAAGAGTCCCTCCTTCACCTGGGTCTCCTTCAGCGCCAGGCGAATCTTCGACTTGGCGCGGGAAGTCTTGACCACAGAGAGCCACTCTTGCTTGGGCTTCTGGTTAGATGCAGTCATAATCTCCACCTGGTCGCCCGAGCGCAGCTGCTGGCGGAAAGTCACCACCTTATTATTAATACGCGCACCTACACACGAGCTGCCAATCTTGGAATGGATATGGTAGGCCATATCCAGCACAGTGGCTCCCTTTGGGAACTTGAGCAGGTCACCCTTCGGCGTAAAGACAAACACCTCGTCCTCGTAGAGGTCCATCTTGAACTGATCCATAGCCTCCTCGCCGTCGCTCGTCTCCAGCATCTGGCGGATGTTCGTCAGCCACTCGTCCAAGCCCGTCTCTCCCTTCACGCCCTTGTAGCGCCAGTGGGCAGCCACACCCTTCTCGGCTATCTCGTCCATGCGCTCCGTCCTGATCTGTACCTCCACCCATTTCTGCTCCGGTCCCAAGACAGTGATGTGCAGGCTTTCGTAGCCGTTCGACTTCGGCACACTCAGCCAGTCGCGTAGTCGCTTGGGGTTGGGCTGGTACATATCGGTCACGACGCTGTAGGCCTGCCAGCACTGCATCTTCTCCTTCTCCACAGGCGAGTCCAGGATAATACGGATGGCAAAAAGGTCATAAACGCCCTCGAATCCGCACTTCTGCTTCTTCATCTTCTGCCAGATAGAGTGGATGCTCTTCGTACGGCCCTTGATATGGAACTTGAGGCCCATCTCCTGCAGTTTGTCGCTGACAGGACCGATGAAACGGTCAACATAGGCATCGCGGCTCTTCTTCGTCTCGCTCAACTTGTCCTTGATCATGTAGTAGGCATCGTGCTCCATGTATTTCAGCGACAAGTCCTCCAGCTCACTCTTCAGCTTATACAGGCCGAGCTTGTGGGCCAGCGGCGCATAGAGGAAGGCCGCCTCCTGTGACACCTCCTGCCGCGCGTCCTCATTCTCCGTGTCGCGTATTTGTCGCATCAAGTTCACGCGGTCGGCTATCATAATGAGAATCACGCGCATATCCTCAGCAAAGGAGAGCAGCAGATTGCGGAAGTTCTCGCTCTCAATGACAGGGTTTTTCTTGTATAGATCCTGGATGCGCTGCAAACCGTGGAGTATGCGTGCCACACTGGCACCATACTCTTTCTCCACGCTTTCCATTTCTAAATGTCCATTTTCCACGCTGGGATGCAGCAAGATGGCCATCACGGCGTCGCGCCTCAGGCCTATCTCGTCCACGGTGATGAGCGCTGTCTGTAAGCAGGTCAGGATGGGGTTGAGTCCAAACACGTCGCGATGCACTTCCTGGAGCTCTATACTACGTATTAAATGATGGCGAATTTTCTCCTCGTCACCCTCTAAGAGATAGTCGGTCAGCAGCTCTTTCAATTGTGCATATAACCGCAGTGATTCTTCTTTTTCTTCTATCGTAAAGGTAAATTTGTCCTTCATAAATGATAAATTTTGATGCAAAGTTATAAATTTCTTTCGATTTTTGCGCATATTTTCAGAAAAGTTACTAAATTTGCAGAAAGAAATCTCTAAAAACTAATATTATGCTATCAGAAAAAGACCTAAAACAGCTGGCTCAAAAGGGTATTTCCGAAGAGCAGATCCAGACACAGTTAGACGAGTTCAAGACCGGTTTCCCCTTCCTCAAGCTGAAAGCCGCAGCAAGTATCGAAGACGGCATCGTCGCCACCAGCGAGGCTGACAAGAAAGCCTACGAGGAGGCGTGGAACAAGTATAAGAAGGAGGGGCATAAGATTGTGAAGTTCGTGCCCGCCTCGGGTGCCGCCTCCCGTATGTTCAAGGACATGTTCGCCTTTCTTGATGCCGACTATCAGGTGCCCTCCACCCCCTTCGAGAAGCAATATTTCGACAACATTGAGAAGTTCGCCTTCTACGACGCACTCGACGCTGTCTGCCGGAAGAACGAGGGCAAGAGCATCAAATACCTCATTGACGAGGGTAACTACAAGGCCGTCGTAGCCAACATGCTTTTCGAGAAAGGCCTGAACTACGGCCAGTTGCCCAAGGGTATGTTGCTGTTCCACAAGTATGCCGATGGCGCACGCACGCCTATGGAGGAACACCTTGTAGAAGGTGCCCTCTACGCTGCTTCCAACGGCGAGGCCAACGTCCACTTCACCGTCTCTCACGAGCACATGGTTCTCTTCAAGAAGAAGGTAGAGGCTAAGGCCGACGGCTACGCCAAGAAATACGGTGTGAAGTACGACATCTCCTTCTCCGAGCAGAAGCCGTCGACGGACACCATCGCCGCCAACCCCGACAACACGCCCTTCCGCAACGAGGACGGTTCCCTGCTGTTCCGTCCGGGCGGACACGGTGCACTCATCGAGAACCTCAACGAGATTGATGCCGACATCATCTTCATCAAGAACATTGACAACGTGGTGCCCGACCGTATCAAGCAGGACACCGTGGAGTACAAACAGGTCATTGCCGGCGTACTGGTCAACCTGCAAAAGCTTACTTTCAAATACCTCAAGGTGCTGGATAACGGCATACCCGACCACGACAAGCTGCGTGAGATAGAGCACTTCGTGGAGCATGCATTCTGCCGCCGCCCAGGCATCAAGACCCTGAACGACGAGGAGCTGGCCGCCTACCTGAAGAAGAAGCTGAACCGACCCATGCGCGTGTGTGGCGTGGTGCAGAACGTAGGTGAACCCGGCGGTGGTCCCTTCCTCACCTATAACCAGGACGGCACTATTTCCCTGCAAATCCTGGAGTCCAGCCAGATTGACAAGAACAACAAGGAGTACATGCAGATGTTCACCCACGGCACCCACTTCAACCCCGTGGATCTCGTCTGCGCCGTCAAGGACTATCAGGGCAAGCCCTTCAACCTGCCCGACTTTGTTGACCGCACTACCGGCTTCATCTCCTCCAAGTCGAAGAACGGCAAGGAACTGAAGGCGCTGGAGCTGCCAGGACTGTGGAACGGTGCTATGAGCGACTGGAACACCGTCTTTGTAGAGGTGCCTCTCTCCACGTTCAACCCCGTGAAGACCGTCAACGACCTGCTGCGCGACCAGCACCAGTAAGTCACTCTTTTTCAAAGCCATACTTGGCGATGATGAGAGAACCATGATGGGGTAAGCTGCATTTTTCGCAGCTTACTCCAATTTTTCTTTAGTTTTTGGCACGATGTTTGCAAGAATATTTGTACCTTTGCAAACGAAAGGACGAAAAATTACAGTAAATACATCTGAATGACAAGTCAGTTTTCACCCAAGGTCTCCGAAGTGCTGGCTTTCTCACGTGAAGAAGCAGCCCGTCTGGCCAGCCGCAGCGTTGGACCGGAGCACTTGCTGTTAGGTCTGCTCAGGATGAAGGAAGGTCCTGTCACGGACGTGTTCCACCGCATGCGCCTGAACGTCAGCTCTGTCAAGCAGGAGCTGGAGGAGAAAGTGCGACAGGACGAGCTGAGCCAGCCCCTGCAAACCAGCGATCTGGTTCTCAACGAGAGGGCTAACAACATCCTGAAACTCGCTGTCCTTGAAGCGCGCATACAGCGTACTGATAAGGTAGACGAGGAGCACTTGCTGCTGGCCATCCTGCATGACCAAGTCAACAACGGAGCAAAACAAGTATTAGAATTGAACGACATGAACTACGACGACGTACTGGCCATGTTTCACTCACCGAAACCCACCAGCATCACCGACGGCATTCACCTCCCCGATGAGGACGAGGAAGAATACGAGGAGGCAAACACCTCCAACAATGCACGCAACAATACATCCAACACAACCACCCAGACACAGACGAAAGGAACGAAGTCGAAGACGCCGGTACTCGACAACTTCAGTACCGACCTGACGCAGGCTGCCCTGGAAGGCAAACTGGATCCTTGCGTGGGCCGCGAACGCGAGATACAAAGAGTCATCGAAATCCTGGGACGTCGCAAGAAGAACAATCCCATACTCATCGGCGAGCCTGGTGTAGGCAAGAGCGCCATCGTCGAGGGTCTGGCTCAGATGATTGCCCTGCGCCACACCTCGCCCATGCTCTTCGGCAAGCGGCTCGTGACACTCGACATGACTGCCATTGTGGCAGGCACGAAGTATCGTGGACAGTTTGAGGAACGTATTCGCCAGCTACTCAAGGAGTTGGAGCAGAACGATGACAGCATCGTCTTTATCGACGAGATCCATACGCTCATCGGAGCAGGCTCTACGCCGGGCTCTATGGATGCCGCCAACATCATGAAGCCCGCTTTGGCACGTGGTACCATCCAGTGCATCGGTGCCACCACGCTCGACGAATATCGCAACTCCATTGAGAAAGACGGTGCCCTGGAGCGCCGCTTCCAGAAAGTGCTCGTGGAGCCAACCACTAAGGAAGAGACGTTGCAGATACTGCGCAACGTGAAGGACCGCTACGAGCACCACCATCACGTGATCTATACCGACGAGGCCATCCAGGCCTGTGTCAAATTGACAGACCGATATGTCAGCGACCGGTTCTTCCCCGACAAGGCCATCGACGCGATGGACGAGGTGGGCTCGCGCGTACATCTTTCTACTGCGCAGATACCGCCCGAGATTACGGAGAAGGAGAAGGAGATAGCCCTCGTCATGGAAAAGAAGCAGGAAGCCGTCAAGAGCCAAGACTTCGAGCTGGCCGCCGGCTACCGTGACCGTCAGACAGAGCTGGAGAAGCAGCTGACTGAGCTGAATACCCGCTGGCAGAGCGGCGACGGACAGGAACAGCAGACGGTGACGCAGAATGACGTGGAGAACGTAGTGTCCATGATGACGGGCGTGCCCGTACAGCGGATGGCTCAGGAGGAGGGCGTTCGCCTGAAGGGTATGGCTGCGGAGCTGAAAAACGCCGTCATCGCCCAGGACCAGGCCATCGACAAGCTGGTGCGCGCCATCCAGCGCAACCGCGTAGGTCTGCGCGACCCGAACCATCCCATCGGCGCCTTCATGTTCCTCGGACCGACGGGCGTGGGCAAGACATACCTGGCCAAGAAGCTGGCCGACTTCATGTTCGGCTCTCCGGAGGCACTCATCCGCATCGACATGAGCGAATATACGGAGTCGTTCAACACCTCCCGACTCATCGGAGCCCCTCCGGGTTACGTAGGGTACGAGGAGGGTGGACAGCTGACGGAGCGAGTGCGCCGCCACCCCTACTCCATCGTCCTGTTGGATGAGATAGAGAAAGCACATCCCAACGTGTTCAACATGCTGCTCCAGGTGCTCGACGAGGGTCGGTTGACCGACGGCAACGGACGCCTGATTGACTTCCGCAATACGGTCATCATCATGACATCCAACGCAGGCACGCGCCAGCTGAAGGACTTCGGACGCGGCGTGGGCTTCACCGCCGGCAACACCGGGTTAGCCTTGGACGAACGCGACAAGGAGCACGCAAGGAGCATCGTACAGAAAGCGCTGTCACGCCAGTTCTCGCCGGAGTTCCTGAACCGACTGGACGAGATCATCACCTTCGACCAGCTCGATCTGACGGCCATCAAGCGAATCATCGACATCGAGCTTGCCAGCCTCTACAAACGCATCGGCGACCTGGGCTACACCATCGAGCTGACCGACGAGGCCAAGGAGTTCGTGGCCACGAAGGGCTACGACGTTCAGTTCGGTGCCCGTCCGCTGAAGCGTGCCATCCAAACCTATATCGAGGACGGCGTCTGCGAGCGTCTCGTCGGTGACGACCTGCCTCAGGGCGCGACCCTCCACATCAGCAAGGTTCCCGACAAGGACGAGCTGCAGATTGAAACAGTCTGAAAGAGACGGGTAATTATGTACTTGCGTCGCCATCTGCCGCTGCGCCTGGGTATAGTTTGAGGCGAACGAGTCGGCAGTCAATAGGCTGACGTTTAGGCAGACGGTGCGCATGATCCATCTATTCGGTTAGCGACGGCACATTCTGCCTCTGATTTCTGGGCGCAAAGACAGTGCAAGCCGAGTGCAGAGAGCTCGCTCTCTGCTGAGGCGCAGCCTGTCTTCGCGGTGTGATTCCAAATCACGCCGCAATGATGCGATTAAGCGAGAGCAGAGCAAAACTCGTTTTAGCTCTACCGAGCGTGAGCATCTTCGCGACCAGTTCTTAACTGGGCACAAAGGTACGACATTTCTCTGAACCGCGTAAGCATTTGGTAGGGGCTGGTGGAAGCCTAAAATATCAACGGGCTGAATTCCAGATGATTGTCTGCGGCGCAACTTGAGACACAAATTGGCACTAATGGGCACTAAT
>ONKY01000062.1 GCA_900318585.1 uncultured Prevotellaceae bacterium | reverse complement strand
GTGGGACACGACACGTACCACCACACCATGTTCGAGATGCTGGGCAACTGGTCGTTCGGCGACTACTTCAAGGAGGGTGCCATCGACATGGCATGGGAATACTTGGTAGATGTGCTGAAGCTGAACCCTGAAGACCTCTACGTCACCGTCTTTGAGGGCGACCCGAAGGAGGGACTGGAGCGCGACGACGAAGCGGCCGGTTACTGGCTGAAACATGTGCCCGCCGACCATATCATCAACGGCAACAAGCACGACAACTTCTGGGAGATGGGTGACACAGGTCCCTGTGGTCCTTGCTCTGAGATTCATGTGGACAGTCGTACGCCGGAGCAGCGTAAGGAGAGCGGCATCAGCGGTCGTGACCTGGTGAACAAGGATGACCCGCAGGTCATCGAGATATGGAACCTCGTCTTTATGCAGTATAACCGCAAGGCTGACGGTTCGTTGGAAAAGCTCTCCATGAACGTCATTGACACGGGTATGGGATTCGAGCGCCTCGTCCGTATGTTGCAGGGCAAGCACTCAAACTACGACACTGACGTGTTTCAGCCCATCATCAAGGCTGAGCAACAGATTACAGGCCTGAAATACGTGACCTTTGAGGAAGAGAGCGAAAAACCCATCGACAAGCAGCAGGACGATGTCAACGTGGCCATGCGCGTCTGTGCCGACCACCTGCGTGCTGTTGCTTTCTCGATTGCCGACGGCCAGCTGCCCTCGAACGCCAAGGCCGGCTACGTCATCCGTCGCATCCTGCGCCGTGCCGTGCGCTACGCCTATACGTTCCTCGGACAAAAGGACGGCTTCCTTTACAAGCTGCTGCCCACGCTCGTCGAGGAGATGGGTGATGCCTTCCCCGAGCTGAAGGCCCAGCAGACACTCATCGCCAAGGTGATGAAAGAAGAGGAGGATGCGTTCCTCCGCACCCTCGACAAGGGTATCAGCCTCCTTGATAAGGCCATGGAGCAGCTCAAGGCTGAAGGTAAGACAGAACTGGATGGCGTGCAGGCCTTCCGTCTCTTCGACACTTACGGCTTCCCCCTCGACCTGACAGAGCTCATCTGCCGTGAGAATGGCTTCACCGTCAACGAGGAACAGTTCAGCGTAGAGATGCAGAAGCAGAAAGACCGTGCCCGCAACGCAGCCGCTGTCGAAAACAGCGACTGGGTGTCCGTGGCCGACGGTTTACCCGTCGGTACTGAGCAGCAGTTTATGGGCTACGACTACACGGAATATACCTGCCACATCCTGCGCTACCGCAAGGTAACCCAGAAGAAGAATGAGTTCTACGAGCTGGTGCTCGACTACACCCCGTTCTACGGTGAGATGGGCGGCCAGGTAGGTGACTCTGGCGTGCTTGTCTCAGAGAATGAGACCATCGATATCATCGACTCCAAGCGTGAGAATAACCAGACTGTACATATCGTCAAGCAGCTGCCGAAGGATCCCTTGGCAGAGTTTATGGCCTGCGTGGATACCGACAAGCGCGATGCCTCGGCTGCCAACCACACGGCTACCCACCTGCTCGACTATGCGTTGAAGCAGGTGTTGGGCGATCACGTGGAGCAGAAGGGTTCGTTTGTCTCTGCCGACACCCTGCGTTTCGACTTCTCTCATTTCGAGAAAGTCAGCGAAGAGCAGATCCGTGAGGTAGAGCGCATGGTCAACGATATGATCCGTCAGGACATACCTCTCGACGAACATCGCGACGTGCCCTTCGACGAGGCCAAGAAACTCGGTGCCATCGCCCTCTTTGGCGAGAAGTACGGCGACAAGGTGCGTGTGGTACGCTTCGGTCCCTCGTGTGAGTTCTGTGGCGGTATTCATGCCAAGGCAACCGGTAAGATAGGTTTCTTCAAGATTATCAGCGAGAGCAGTGTGGCTGCCGGCATCCGCCGCATTGAGGCCAAGACAGGCAAGGAGTGCGAGGAGTTCATCTATCAGACGGAAGACCTGATGAAGGCCGTCAAGTCGTTCTTCAACAATGCCAAAGACTTGCAGGGCGTCATCCGCAAGTATATTGACGAGCACGATGCTATGAAGAAGGAGATAGAAGGCTTCCAGGCACAGACCGTGGAGCGCTTTGCCAAGCAGTTTGTTGAGAAGGCACGCGAGGTGAATGGTGTGAAGGTTGTCAAGGCCGTGCTGCCTATGGAGCCTTCTGCCGCCAAGGATCTGGCCTTCAAGATCCGTGCCAACGTCAGCGGCTCGTTGCTTTGCGTGCTCGGCACGAAGCATCAGGAGAAGCCCCAGCTCACCATCATGATGAGCGATGACATGGTTTCCGACCACGGCCTGAATGCCGGACAGATGGTGCGTGAAGCTGCCAAGCTCATTCAGGGTGGTGGCGGCGGTCAGCCCCACTATGCCCAGGCTGGCGGTAAGAACGCCGACGGCCTCAGCGCCGCTGTCGACAAGGTCGTGGCCTTGGCCGGTCTCGCATAGCCTTTTTGTAATGAACCAGTTTACCGGCACTAAACTCGGAGTTTACCGCCACTAAACTCCGACTTTAGTGCCGGTAAACTTATAGTTCCTCGCTTCAAAGTTGAAAAGTACTTTAGTACCAGAGTACCTGCAGTTCCTTAGTCACATCGAAGTTGCCTAAAGTAACGCAGCACGTTACCTTAACTTCGTTTTTTTGATAGATTTCAAAATTATTATCCTATTTCTTTGGCGGTTCAGAAATCTTTTGTATCTTTGCAGATGATTACAACAAAACGAGAACAGATATGGAAGACTTGGTATTAACGATTCCCGCTCAGGACGCAGCTTTCATCGAGACACTGGCTCAGCGCATGGGCTGGACGATGCGCCGCAGTCATACTCATAACGTTCGCCATGCCTCCACCGCTCCAAACAAACGCGAGTTAGCTATGCTATTCGTACAGAACCTTTCAGTGCGTGGTGGTCAGCCCGTGCCAGACGATGAGCGCGGCATTGATGCACTAATCAGTGAGAAATACGACAAATGATGCGCGCATACATAGACACCAACATTTTGGTAGACCTGATTTTTTCACGCCAGAAGTTCCTTCCCGACGCTCAACGCGTATTTGCATTGGGATATGCCGGTGAGGTGCAACTTATGGTTTCTGCTCTTTCTGTAGTCAACACTGTCTATCTGGCCCGGAAATACAAGTACCCACTCGACGAGGTTTATTCCAAGCTTCGCCTCGTGGCTGACTTCGTGGATGTGGCGGACTTGTGCGGCCAGAACGTCATCGACATGCTTGACAGTGACTGGAAGGACTATGAGGATGCCACCCAGTACCGCTCAGCTATCGATGAGCAAGCCGATTGTATTGTCACTCGCAACAAGAAGGATTTCAAGGCCAGTACTATTGCAGTGCTGACCCCAGCAGAGTTCTTTGACCAGATAGACAGAAATTAATAACCTCCCGCCGATCAATTCAACTCCTTCAAGCAATGAACGGTCTCCATTCAAGCAAGGGAGCCCCTCTCTTCAAGCAAGGGACGGCCTTCATTCAAGCAAGGAGAAAGGCCCCATTTTTTTGTTGGTAATCAGATGCATTTTTACGAAGAATCTGGAGGGAGCTTCTCAGCCGCCTCCAGTTGTCCCGGGCTTTTATACTAACTTTTTAACTACTCGTATTTTGTAAGTTAGCTATGATAATGTGCTTACTTGAACATTGTCTGTTTGATCATCTGCTGGATGTCGTCAGGTGTATTCTTGAATTTGCAGCAGTCCACGATGTACTTGCGCAGCTTTTCAGGAATATTCGCCTGCTTCTTCCAAATGTCGTGACGGGTTTTCCAGGTGCCTTTGTACGTAGTCTTGTCTATTAGGATTACAGCATCTTTCAAAGGTTCACGCCCCATTTCCATGTACCAACCATCTTTCAATGAATAGGTGCCATATTCATGGGGCATTACGACGCACTTCCCTTCATTGGTCATGGCAATCTCTGCACAAGCATACTCGCCATCGGCTCCATAGTACTTGAACTGGATGTAGCCGGTATTCTTGCCACACATCACTTTTTTCTCGCCCTCCCATTGCATGGACTCCATGAACCACACGCCAACGATTTCCTTGTCGTCGACCTTCACGTTTTGGGCACTCACTTGCAGCGCACTCATGAGTGCTACTGCCATTATTACTAATACCTTTTTCATAAGCTTATAAGTTTTGAGTTACTAAGTTTATATGTTTATCAGTTTGAATTTGGTGCAAAGGTAAGGGCTTTCCGCTATATAGTCAAGAAATCGGCTTTGCATTTCCTTTGCATCTTGCCTGCAAACTGTTTGCAGACAAATAAGATCCGTATCATCCGCGTAATCTGTGGCCGAAAGGAATTCCCCGTTACGCACCAATGCTCAGGATGAACTCGTCCCATTCGCGGGCACCGCCCTTCTGTCCGAACACCTTTTTATATAGTCTGCTGCGCACGGTGCTGATGGTACTGACGTCGCGTGCCAATACGGCGGCAATGTCCGACGGGGTGATGCGGAGCTTGATGAGCAGACATACCTGATATTCCAATTCAGACATTGCATAAAGCCCGCGTAGCTGGCTGCTGAAACCTGGACATATTTTCCTGATTTGTCGCTCGATGTTCTCCCAGTCCTCGTCTTTCAGCCGCTGTCCAGTGGCGATGTGGCGTTGTAAGGCATCATATTCGTCGGATGCAAAGTAGGCCGTTTCCACCGACTCTATGGCTTGCTTGACAGTTTGCGGACGCTCCTGCTGTACCTCCTGAATCTGTTCCAGTTGCAGCTGGAGTCGGCGCTTGGCTCGGCGGTTGTCAATGGCAATCCGGGTAGTGAGCAGAATGAGAATGATGGCAGCGATGGTTGAGAAAATGAACCCGTAAATGACGTTGGTCTGACGGCGCTCCTTAGCCGAAAGCACGTAGCTCGGCGTATCTGCTGTATAACCTTTCTGCAATTCTGCGGTAATGATGTCCTTAATGTCCGTGCCCCATTCTTTTGCAATATCATCGGCACGATGAAAGGTATAGAGTGTGCCACTCTGCTGGATGACGATGGCAGAATCGCCTGCCAACATCAAAGGCTGCGGGTCTTCGCCTTCCAGATACACATGCTCACCTCCGCCTTTGTCAATCAACGTCACAGAACCTTGAAAACCAGGTCTTATAACCAGTCCGGTCTCTGTTCTGGTCAGCCAGCATTGATACAGCACACTATCGCCTTCGTATAGCCGAAGAGTAGTTCCCTCCTGTTCTGAGTATGTATCATCAGCGCGGTCGTAGGGATAATGCACCTGTCGCAGCGTCCATGCTCCCTGAAGAAGGTATTGCTTGTCACTATCCTTGCTTGCGGTACAACCCAGCAAGAGCCATGCAGACAAAACCGTTAGAATCTGTTTCATCATCTTTGTTTTTGTTTGCAAAGGTAGCGTATTTATCTCAGAATGTCGTGGTTTTCACTTTGCTTTTTGTTTGCAATTAGCACCTGCGCGTTGTTTGATGAATCATGGGGACATTTATTCAGTCGCAACGCTTAATGAAAGTGGCAGAGCTGCTGATTATAACAAAGAAGCATGAATCACGTAAACAGGTTGTTTCTGTTGTTTCCAAGACTAAACAAAGGTTAAAGAATAGGAAAGTTATTAACTTCCTGTAACGTATGTGAATAACGGGCAACTCAAAAAAACAGATATTACATGCGGGGTGTCTTCCCCGTAAACACCTGATAGTATCGCTATTGCACTGGGTTCTATAAGAGAAACCGAAGACATGTTCCATATCCTGTGTTTTTCCCATTCCCCTCCCACTCCTCTCCCACCATGTTCCCACTTATATAGTACTATTATTGTCGAACCATCAATTTAACAAACCCTTATGGAAAAAACAAGCTTCTGGCTCCGTGGCGCGAGCGATAAACAAAAAACGGATCAGGGGCTTCTCTAATCTACGATAACATACGTGGCTTCGCCCTTGTATCAGAGGCTGATTTACATAGAAGATACGATGCCAAGAAGGTAAAGAATACCCAATGGCCATCATGCTTGCATGTTTGGCCGCGTCGTAACAGAGGTCAACGCAGTTAAAGTTCGAATGTAGTATTCATAGAAGCAGTTCCTTTGACAGGCTGTCGCTGTCGGCTACAGCGGGAGTCGAATCAGCTTCTATGACTTGGGGCTTGGGTAGTACAATGGTGTCGGAATCAATGGCAATGGTCAGCCCCTGCCTGGTACGCTGCCCGCAACCTGTAGTGGCTAAGGTGGCAGCCATCAAGGGTACAATAAACAATAGTTTCTTCATATCAAATCTCAATTATCTAATGTCACTCAACACTCATCACTCAACACTTAACACTTAACACTCAACACTCATCACTTTTCCTATGCTGCCACAGCTCCAAAGAGTTGATAATGTTCTGCCACAGTACGTAGCAGCCGGCTCCGATGGAGGCTACGGGGTTCAGGTACATATAAGCCACCCAGATGCTTAGGGCGGTGTTCTTTTGGAACAGGGCCTGGCCGGCGTTGATCTCCTCGCCCAATCGGCGACCTATGCCCCGACCGATGGCAAACTGCAAGAAGCAGAGCAGCAGGGTGGCGGCGGCTATCGACAGGAGCAGCGACAGAGAGGCTGCGCTGTGGACAATGTTCTTGACGGTGATGCCGGTGGTGATGCTCAGCGAGATGGCCCAGGTATAGAAACTGAGGTTGGGAACGGAGAGGATGTAGCTGCACAATGCTTTCCAGTAGTGCTGCACCAGCCAGCCCAAGACCAACGGCAGCAGCAGCACGGTGCTCACCTTCTGCAGGATGATGAGGAAGGCGGAAAGGAAGTCTACGTGGACGGTCTGCTCCAAGAGGGGGAACACCAAGGGAATGAGTATGGCAGAGACCACAGACGACAGGATAACGTAGGTGGTCATGGTTGAGATGTTGCCGCCTAACTTGCCTGTCACCACGGGTGCCGCCGCTGCCGACGGGCCGATGATACAGGTGAGCACGGCCTCAAGGAGAAGCTTTGAAGAAGTTGATGAGTCTGGGAGGCAGAGGATAGCAGTTACGGTCGCAGCTACCAACAGCAACTGGGCAATGAGGACGCCGGCATGCCAGCGGTGGGGCATCATTTGGTGGAAATCTACCTTGCAGAACGTGATAAACAGCGTGACGAAGACCATCATGGGGAAGATGACGTCCATCACGGGGCCGAGGCGGTTGCCCAGGTTGTCGAGCTGCGGTACAAAGTAGAACGTCAGGTAAACCGTCGTGCCGACGGCAATCGCCACGGGCAGCGTCCAGTCCTTCAGAAAACGTATCACTCCTTTACTGCTCATCGGCGGTAGTATCCACAGCGGTTTCGGACAGGGGCTCAGGAACAGGCAAGGGCGGCTCTCCCTCTATCTCTTTTGTCACATAACGCTGATAGTAGGCAATGAGCAGCGTGGTGAGCGGCAGGGCAATAATCAGGCCGATGAAGCCCAACAGAGCACCCCACACGGAGAGCGACAGCAGCAGGATGGCGGGGTTTAGGCCCATGGCCTTGCCCATGACCTTTGGCGTGACGACCATGTCGATAATTGCCTGAACGATAAGGAACACAGCCAAGGCCGATATGAGAATCCACCAGAAGTTCTGGCCCGTGTCGGCCGACTTCAACAGGGCGAGGAACACCGTTGGAATGAGTGCAAAGGTATGCAGGTAGGGCACCAAGTCCATGATGCCGATCATAATGCCGAGGCCGATGGCCATGGGGAAGTCGATGATGGTAAAGCCGACGCAGAAGAGCACGCCCATGATGAGCGCCACCAAGCCTTGTCCGCGGATGTAGTTGTTTAGCTCCCGTTCCACGTCGTTCATCAGTTCCTTCCAGAATGGCCGGTTCTTCTTAGGGAAAATACGGATCCAGTTGTCCGTCAGGTACTCATAGTCGAGCAGGATGAAGAACATATATAATAAGGTAATCATCGAGGCCACGATGCTAATGATGATGCTGGCCGTCTGACCCAGCAAGTCGAACACGCGTGGCATGGCTGTCTTCAGCCCGTCGGTGAAGTCCTTGGAACGGAAGAAGCTCTGTATCTGTTCCTTATTATCGTTGAACCAGGCGATGACGGTCTTGGGGATGCTGTCAATGTGGGCTGATTCATGGATATAGTTCGTGGCCAGCTCGCCTAACTTCTGGAACTGCTCAATCATCGGAGGGATGATGAGCCAGACAACACCACCCACTACCAGCAGTACACCCAGCAGGGTGATGATGATGCTCAGCACACGGTTTTTTACGTGCATCTTATACTGCACGAACTTCACCATGGGATAGAGCAGGTAGGCAAAGAGCCAGGCCACCACGAAAGGCAGTAGCACGCTGCTCAGGTAGTTGACCAGCAGTAGGATGGCCATCAGGATGAGTCCACTCACTAACAGGCGGACGAAGCGGTCGAAGGTAATCGTCTTTTCTAACATATTTGTGAGTTCATAACTTCCTTGTAACACTCGCGGCAGAGCGGCTCGTATTCAGCCGTCTCGCCGAGGAGCACGCGTTTGTCATTCTCTACCTTGCGGTGGCTGACGTATGCCAGGTTTCCGCAGCGCACGCAGATGGCGTGGACCTTGGTCACGTCATCGGCAATGGCGCAGAGGGCTGGCATCGGCCCGAAGGGCACACCGCGGTAGTCCATGTCTAAACCGGCCACGATGACACGCACGCCACGGTTGGCCAGCTCGTTGCACACGTCGACCAGTCCCATATCCATGAACTGTGCCTCGTCTATGCCTACCACGTCGATGTCGTTAGCCAGCAGCAGAATGGAGGCCGACGAGTCGATGGGCGTGGAGAGAATATGGTTCTGGTCATGGCTCACCACGTCCTCCTCCGAATAGCGCACGTCAATGGCTGGCTTGAAGATCTCCACTTTCTGCTTGGCAAACTTCGCCCGGCGCAGGCGTCTAATCAGTTCCTCTGTCTTTCCGGAGAACATAGAACCGCACACCACTTCTATTCTTCCGGGGCGGTGTGTCTCCCCATTGATATTGTTCTGCATACTGGCTGCAAAGATAGTGTAAATCGAGCGAAATTCACGATTTTAATTGTTAATCTAATGAAAATCTTCAGAATCTCGATCTATTTTTTCTAAGGTGCGGCTTGTTACTTTTCTATTTGTCTCATTCGCGTGCGCGCGTATGCGCGCATTAATAAAGGCAAATCCCAAAATATCCCACCCATCCTACCCATCCTACACCTAACGCGGGTGTAGGATGGGTAGGATGGGTGGGATGTTTTCGGATTAAGCGATATGTCTACGCACGCGCACGCGTGTGAAGCGGACAAATTGTTTGATTATGCACCGTGCTTCTGACCAGTGTCTAAAAACAGGAAGTCCGTGACGGGAAGCCTGCGTATCAATGGATAGTTGGTACTTTAGTTTTATTCCACGGTGTGGAATAATCGTAAACCAATGGTTTGGAATCGTAAACCAGTGGTTTAGCGTCGTAAACCAGTGGTTTAGAATCGTAAATCGGTGGTTTGGAATCGTAAATCGGTGGTTGGGAAAGAATTTGTGAAATGAGAAATTTGCTGCCGCCGATGTTAATTATTCATTATTCATTCTTCATTCTTGATAAATTATTGTAATTTTGCAGCCAAAAAGGAAGAATCCATAAGAACTTAGCAAGATGAAACTATTCGACGTTTATCCGCTCTTCGATGTGAACATTGTGAAGGGCAAGGGCTGCCGGGTATGGGATGACAAGGGTCAGGAATACCTGGACCTCTATGGCGGACACGCCGTCATCAGCATCGGCCATTCGCATCCGCATTACATCAGTAAGGTAACCGAGCAGTTACAGAAGATTGCCTTCTACTCCAATTCGGTCATTAATAAGCTTCAGGTGGAGCTGGCCGAGCGACTTGGCAAGGTGTGTGGTTACGACGACTACCAGCTGTTCCTCATCAACAGTGGTGCCGAGGCCAACGAGAATGCCCTGAAACTGGCATCGTTCAAGACGGGCAATACACGTGTGCTCTCCTGCGAGAAAGCCTTCCACGGACGGACGTCGCTGGCCGTTGAGGTGACTCACAATCCGAAGATTGTGGCGCCCATCAACGACAACCATCATACCCGCTTCCTCCCGCTGAACGACCTGGAGCCGTGGGTGCGTGAGCTCTCGAAGGGCGGCGTGGCAGCCGTCATCCTGGAGTGCATACAGGGCGTGGGTGGTGTCCAGATGGCCACACCGGAGTTTGCGCAGGGCTTGGCCTATGCCTGCAAGCGCTACGGCGCTGTGCTCATTTGCGACGAGATACAGTGTGGATACGGCCGCTCGGGAAAGTTCTTTGCCCACCAGTGGCTTGGCATCAAGCCCGACATCATCACTGTGGCCAAGGGCATTGCCAACGGATTCCCCATGGGTGCCGTGCTCATCTCGCCTGAGTTCGAGCCTGTCTACGGACAGTTAGGAACAACGTTTGGCGGCAACCATCTGGCCTGTGCTGCTGCACTGGCCGTGCTCGATGTGTTTGAGGAGGAGAATCTGGTGGAGAACGCCCGCGTCGTGGGCGACTACCTGATGGAAGGCATCCGTGGCATCGGTAGCACCCACATCAAGGAGGTGCGTGGCCGCGGACTGATGATCGGCATTGAGTTAGACATGCCGCACAAGATGGTACGTAAGCCACTCATCAAACATGAGCATTGCTTTACGGGCTGTGCAGGACAGAACATTTTGCGCCTGCTGCCCCCCCTGTGTCTCACGAAGGCGGATGTCGATGATTTTGTTGAGAGGCTGATTAGAGTGCAACCGGAAGAAGAATAGAGAAATGAAGATATCAGTGATAGGTGCTGGCGCCATGGGTGGCGCCACCGTGGAAGGCCTGATCAAGGGCCAGATGTTTAGGAATGAGGACATTACCGTGAGTGATCCGTCGCAGGCGGTGGTCGAGAAATTTATGGGAATGGGCGTCAGCGTGACCACTGACAACAAGCTGGCCGCCGATGCTGCCGACGTGGTATGCGTAGTAGTAAAGCCGTGGCTCGTGGAGCGCGTGTTGAAGGACATCCGCCCCGAGCTGGATCCGCAGAAACAGATTCTCATCGTGATTGCTGCCGGCGTAAAGTCGGAGAGTATTCAGGAGTGGTTAGGTGAACAGTGCCCGCCGCTGTTCCTCGTCATCCCAAACATCGCCATCGCAGAGATGTCGTCCATGACGTTTATTGTGCCTGTGACGGCGAAACCGTCACACACGGAGCTGGTGGTAAATATCTTTAACGAGATGGGCGACACGCTCATTACCGACGAGCAGCATCTGGCGGCAGGCACTACGCTGGCTTCCTGCGGTATTGCCTACGCCATGCGCTATATCCGAGCAGCCTCTGAGGGTGGCGTAGAGCTGGGCTTCAAGGCCGACGACGCCAAGCAGATTGTCATGCAGACCATGAAGGGAGCCGTAGACCTGTTGCAGGCCAGCGGTATGCACCCCGAGCAGGCCATCGACCTCGTCACCACGCCGGGCGGCGTCACTATCAAGGGCCTGAATGAGATGGAGCACGCCGGATTCACCTCCGCCGTCATCCGCGGACTGAAAGCCGGGCTGAAATGATAATTGAAAAGACAATACTTATTTATGGAAATAGAGATACTGATTAGTAAGGCTGCCGGTGAGGCCGTGAAGGCACTCTACGGCATGGATGCAACTGAAAAGATGTTGCAGCTGCAAAAAACAAGGAGCGAATTCGAGGGCAATCTGACGCTCGTGGTGTTCCCATTCGTAAAGGCTGCCAAGAAGAGTCCCGAGCAGACGGCGCAGGAGATTGGCGAATACCTAAAGGCCAACTGTGCTGCCGTGGAGAAGTTCAATGTGGTGAAGGGCTTCCTGAACCTGTGCATTGGCGACGGTGCATGGCTGCAGCTGTTACAGACCATTGACCAGAACGAACACTTCGGCACGAAAAGTGTGCACGAGGGTTCTTGCGACCCTTCGGTAGCAAGCGACCAGAGGTCGAGCGCTCCCCTCGTGATGATTGAATATTCATCGCCCAACACCAACAAACCCCTCCACCTCGGCCATGTACGTAACAATCTGCTCGGCTGGTCGTTGGCACAGATTATGGAGGCCAACGGCTACCGCGTGGTGAAGACGAACATCGTGAACGACCGCGGCATCCACATCTGCAAATCCATGCTGGCCTGGCTCAAGTACGGCAACGGCGAGACCCCCGAGTCGAGCGGCAAGAAGGGCGACCATCTCATTGGCGACTACTATGTAGCCTTCGACAAGCACTACCGCGAGGAGGTGAAGGCACTCGCTGCCCAGTTCGTGGCCGGCGGTTTACCCGCCGACAAGGCTGAGGAAAAGGCTAAGCAGGAGGCTCCGCTCATCAAGGAGGCTCACGAGATGCTGGTGAAGTGGGAGCAGAACGACCCCGAGGTGCGTGCCCTTTGGGAGAAGATGAACTCATGGGTATATGCCGGCTTCGACGAAACCTACAAGAAGATGGGGGTCTCGTTCGATAAGATATACTATGAGAGCCAGACCTACCTGAAGGGTAAGGCCAAGGTGGAGGAGGGGCTCGCCAAGGGTCTCTTCGAGCGCCATGATGACGGTTCTGTCTGGGCCGATCTCACCAACGAAGGGCTGGACCAGAAGCTGCTGCTGCGCAGTGACGGCACCTCTGTCTATATGACACAAGACATCGGCACCGCCGAGATGCGCTTCCAGGACTATCCTATCGACAAGATGATCTATGTTGTGGGCAACGAGCAAAACTATCATTTCCAGGTGCTCTCCATCCTGCTCGACCGCCTCGGCTTCAAGTGGGGCAAGGAGCTTGTACACTTCTCCTATGGTATGGTGGAACTGCCCAATGGCAAGATGAAGAGCCGCGAGGGAACGGTGGTTGACGCCGACGACCTAATGGCACTGATGGTGGAGGATGCTTACAAGACCTCGATGGAGTTGGGCAAGTTCGATGATATGACCGAGGAGGAGCGCCGCGAGATTGCCCGCATCGTCGGTATGGGTGCCCTGAAGTACTTTATCCTGAAGGTTGATGCCCGCAAGAATATGCTCTTCAATCCTGAGGAAAGTATCGACTTCAATGGCAACACCGGTCCCTTCATCCAGTATACCTACGCCCGCATCCGCTCAATCCTGCGTAAAGCTGCTAGTATGACTAATATGGCTAGCCTGGCTAGTCTGGCTAGCTCTATTAACCTTTCCGATAAGGAGGTGGAGCTCATCCAGAAGATGAACGAGTTTGGCGCCGCCGTCGAGCAGGCAGGTAAGGATTATTCTCCTTCCGGCATCGCCAACTACTGCTATGAGCTGACAAAGGTCTTCAATCAGTTCTATCACGACTACAGCATTCTCAACGAGCCTGATGAGCAGAAGAAGGCCGTCCGCTTGGTCATTGCTCGCAACGTGGCTAAGATTATCAAGAATGGTATGGCTCTGTTAGGCATTGAAGTACCGGAGCGCATGTAAAGTATGTTGCTATATCATAGCAACAAACAATAACGATGATGCAGAACCCTCCGGACTATAGACACGACACGGTACTGCCGCTTCCCTTAGACGTAACAGCGGATGCATGGGCAGTAGATGCTTCGTGCCCGGGCAACCCTGGACCGATGGAGTATCAGGCCATTGACCTGCAGACAGGATACCGGGTATTTCACTTCGGTCCCATGCGGGGCACAAACAATATAGGGGAGTTCCTTGCCATTGTCCATGCCCTCGCCCTCTGCTGGCAGAAAGGGCTGTACACCAAGACCATCTATTCCGACAGCTACAATGCCATTCTTTGGGTGAACAAACGAAAATGCAAGACCAAGTTGGAACGCACACCAGAGACAGAAAAGCTCTTTGAGATTATAGCCCGTGCAGAATACTGGCTCAACACCCACCAGTGGCGCAACCCCATCATCAAGTGGGAAACCAGCAAATGGGGCGAAGTGCCCGCTGACTTCGGAAGAAAGTGAGTGCATTTTAACGAATAATGTTTACCGTGTTGATATGGAGAAGTATGTAAACGATGCCATTGAGTTGCTGAAACGGCTGATAGCTACGCCAAGTGTTAGCCGCGACGAGACGAAGGCCGCCGATTTACTGGCGGCGCAGCTGGCGGCGTGGGGGTTGGAGCCCCACCGTGAGGGAAACAACCTGTGGTGTGTCTGCCCGGACTATGACGACAAGAAGCCCACGCTACTGCTCAACGCCCATATTGACACGGTGAAGCCTGTCAGCACATGGACACGCGACCCCTTCCTGCCCATCGTTGAGGATGACCGCCTCTACGGTCTCGGTGCCAACGACTGCGGCGGTGGCTTGGTAAGCCTGCTGCAGGTTTATCGTATCCTCACAATGCACAATGCACAATGCACAATGCACAATCCGCTAACCTCATCTTCCTTGCTTCAGCTGAGGAAGAAGTGTCGGGCAAGGACGGCATCAGCCGCGTGTTGCCCCTGCTGCCGAAGGTGGATGTGGCCATTGTCGGTGAGCCCACGGGTATGCAGCCCGCCACGGCAGAGAAGGGACTGATGGTCATCGACGGCTACGCCCACGGCAAGTCGGGTCATGCCGCCCGCGAGGAGGGCGTGAATGCCATCTACGAAGCCTTGGACGACCTTGTCTGGCTGCGCGACTACCGTTTCCGCAAATCCAGCCCGCTGCTGGGCGCTACAAAGATGACCGTCACGGTGGTGGAGGCCGGCACGCAGCACAATGTCATCCCCGACGAGCTCCACTTCGTCATCGACGTACGGACAAACGAATACTATCAGAACGAATACCTCTTTGAATTCCTGCGCAAGCATGTAAAGAAGTGCGAGCTGAAGGCCCGTTCCTTCCGTCTACACTCCTCAAGCATTCCCGAAAGCCATCCGCTGGTGCAGCGCTGTCTGCAGTTGGGGCTGACGCCCTTCGGTTCTCCTACGCTTAGCGATCAGGCCCTCATGCCCTTCCCCTCCTTCAAGCTTGGCCCGGGTCAGTCAGCTCGTAGCCACTCGGCCGACGAGTATATCTGCCTCTCGGAAATCCGCGAGGCCATCAGCCTCTACCTGAAGCTACTTCAGGAAGATGCTCTGTAACTTTCGTAAGTTGTAAGAGTTATTGAGTGTTGGCGATAGCGTCTTGGTCCTGTTGGATGAGGGCTAAGAGACGGTCTACGGCTTCTTCCTCTGGAATGTTCTTCAATACACACTCCTTTTTCCTGTAGAGCGAGATCTTTCCTCGCCCGGCTCCTACGTAGCCGTAGTCGGCATCGGCCATCTCGCCCGGTCCGTTTACGATGCAGCCCATGATGCCGATCTTCAGCCCCACCAGGTGACTTGTCGCCGCCTTGATGCGGGCGATAGTCTGCTGCAGGTTGTAGAGCGTACGTCCGCAGCCAGGACAGCTGATGTATTCCGTCTTGGTGAACTTGATGCGGGCGGCCTGGAGGATAGAATCGGATAATTCCGAATTACGAATTGCGAATTCCGAATTCTCATGCGCACCCAATTCGTAATTCGGAATACGTAATTCGGAATTAATCACCAGCTTCGTCGCCTTCCTGTCAATCAATAGGGCACCTACGGCCATGGCGGCCTTCAGTTGCAGGGTCTCCCAGTCGGGCGCATCCACGTTCAGCGTGATGGTGTCGTCCTTGATGCTGGCCTCGGCCTCCGCGCGCAGGCGCGTACATTCTGGTATCATGTCCACCAGTTTCCTTGCTACGGGTATCTCACACTCCGGCTCCTCGCTGAGGCTGACGCGGATGGTGTCGCCGATGCCCTCAGTGAGCAGCGCGCCGATGCCCACGGCACTCTTGATGCGGCCGTCCTCCCCCTCGCCGGCCTCTGTCACGCCGAGGTGCAGCGGATAGTGCATGTTCTCGGCATCCATCGTCTTGACCAATAGGCGCACGGTGGTGACCATGACCACCGTGTTCGACGCCTTGATGCTGATGACCACATCGTTGAACTGTTCTCGGCGGAAGATGCGCAGGAACTCCATGCAGCTCTCAACAATGCCCTCGGGCGTATCGCCGTAGCGCGACATGATACGGTCGGATAGCGACCCGTGGTTCACGCCGATGCGCACGGCCGTCTTGTGCTCCTTGCAGATGTTGATGAAAGGCACCAGCTTCGCATCAATCTTCTTGAGTTCCTCCTGATACTCCTCGTCGGTATATTCTAAATGCTTAAACGTGCGTCCGGGATCGACGTAGTTGCCGGGGTTGATGCGCACCTTCTCGCAATACTGCGCGGCAATGTCGGCCGTGTGGGCTGTGAAGTGTACGTCGGCCACCAGTGGCTGTCCATAGCCGTCAGCCTTCAGCCGTGCGGAGATGTTCTTCATGTTCTCTGCTTCTCGTGTGCCCTGTGTGGTGAAGCGCACCAGCTCGCCGCCGGCATCGATAATGCGCTTGGCCTGCGCCACGCTGCCTTCGGTGTCGTTGGTGTCGGTAGTGGCCATGGACTGGATGCGGATGGGGTTGTCGCCGCCGATGGCAATGTTGCCTACATGGCAGACGCTGCTCTGCCTCCTTGCTGTTGTTGTCATAGTTTCCTCCGTTTTTCTGAATTTTCTGCAAAAGTACGAAATAATTATGAATCCCACAACAATGATTGCGATTTTCTCAGCAGGAAGAATCCCCGTCATGTTACATTTCTATAGATTCTTGTTACATCAGGACAATACCGTTCTGGGAAATATGCGTAACTTTGCAGCAGAAATATTGAGAAAGCAATACATGAAAACATCACTATTCATTACCATGTTGCTGGGTTGGGCGCTGAATACAGCAGCCCAGCCCAGTGTCTTTACGCGAGAGAACACCGGTGCAGCGTTCCCTGCACCCACCATGCCGTCGATTGACCAACTGCCAGAAATCCGCGAACTGCCCGACCCGCTGGCCGGCGTCAGCAGCTTCAACGACTGGGAACGGCGCCGTAGCGACATCGCTCACATGATACAGCACTACGGTATCGGTACCAAGCCCACCGTGCCCGACGGCGCAGTCATGGCCCACATGGAGGACTCCCTGCTCGTCGTACATGTCACCGTCAACGGTCACACGCTGACGCTCACCTCTGAGATCCGCTATCCTAAGGTGGGGAAACCACCTTACGCGCTGATGATCGGTACCAGTGGCATCGCCCTGCCGCGGCAGCTGTTCGCCGACCGTCCCATCGCCACGATGGTGTTCCACGAGAAGCAGGTGAACGACTACGGCCAGTGGGGCAAGCACCACGAGCGTGGCGAACACGACTTCGACCGCCTCTACCCGCAGCTCTCGCAGAACGGTGCATACAGCGAGTGGGCATGGGGCCTGAGCCGCCTCATCGATGGCTTACAGCAGTTAGGACCGGAGGTCACGAAGATTGACATGAAGCATATCGGTGTTACTGGTTGCTCCTACGCCGGTAAGATGGCACTCTACTGCGGCGCCTTCGACGAGCGCGTAGCACTGACCATCGCTCAAGAACCAGGTGGCGGAGGCGCAGCTGCCTGGCGTGCCTCGCACGAGGCAACGTTGGCAGGAAAGAATCTGGAGGACCTCGACAAGACCGACTACCACTGGTTCCTGGAGAGCCAGAAGGAGAACTTCCACGGTGACAGCGTATACCGTTTGCCCTACGACCAGCATGAGCTCTGCGCACTCGTCTGCCCACGTGCCCTGCTGCTCATCGGCAACCCTGACTACGAATGGCTTTCCGACCCCGCCATGCTCGTATCTGCCAAGGCTGCAAAGAAGGTATGGCAGAAATTCGGCATCGGCGACCGCTTCGGCTATTCAATCGTCGGCGGACATGGTCACTGCCAGCTACCGGAGCGCCAGTGGCCGGAGACGCAGGCCTTCATCGACCGCTTCCTCCTCGGACGTAAGGTGAGTACGGCTGACATCCAAGTGTACTTAGAAAAATAAACGTAAAACAGCAAACGTTACCCCCCGAAACTCCACAAGGTTTCGGGGGGTAACGTTTGTCGTTTACTTCTCCAGTGTAGCGCCGTAGGCAACCTTTCGAGAGATTGAGCGATCGTTCAAATGAGTTAGCGGACGACTTCGGTGAACTCAGGCTTGGCACCCTGTTCCTTACTTACGGTGACGTAGATGGTAGAGGTGCCCTCCTCACCGTTCATGCCGCGGCTCTTGACAGTGAACTTGTAGTCGGTGCTGTCGTCGGTGGTGCGCTTACCTACGGTGACGGGCGTGCCGAGGGGGAACTGGTAACTGGAGCAGGCAGCATCGAAGAGCGCCTTCTCCTCGTCGGTCACAGGCTGTTGGGCGGAGTAGTCGGGCAGCTGGGGGACAGTGCCCTCCTTGTAGCCGTTCACCTTCAGGAACCGGTCGAGCTCCTTCGCTGCGGCAGCCACACGTGCCGTGCGCACACCGTAGCCAGTCTTGACGGTGGCCTTGGGCAGTGCTTTCTTCAGCGCGTCGGACGAGGTGTTCAGACCTCCGCTGCCAAAGGTGCAGAAGGGCACGACAGTCTTGCCGGCGAAGTCGTAGGTCTTGACGAGCGTGGCAATGGGCATAGCGTAGGTGCCAAACCAGATGGGGTAGCCAATGAAGATGACGTCGTACTTGGCGAAGTCTGACTTAAGAGGCTTGATGTCAGGCGTTTTCCCGCTCTGCATCTCGCGCTGTCCGCGCTGGATGGTCTCCTGGAAATTACCGGAATAGGGCTCTACGGCCTCGATGCTTTCGATGTCGGCACCTAATTGCTGCTGCAATTCCTGTGCGACGGTCTTGGTAGTACCTGTCTCGGAATAGTAGAGTACGAGACTTTTCTGTGCATAACTTGTCGTGAAGATTGCCATCACTGTAACGATTGATAATAATACTTTTTTCATTTGCTGTTTATTTAGTTGATAATTCATTTTTCGTACTTCTCAGACCCTGTACTCCACGAAGGCTTCCATGGCCTCGTAGCAGGCGAGGCCGAGGTCGTCGTAGAGCTTGGCGGTAGCCTTGTTGCGGTCTTCGGCGCGCTGCCAGAAGAGGCGTTCGTCGTTGCCGAGGAAAGGAGCACTCTCCATCTGGCTCTGATGGCGCAGGATGGAGTTGCGCTTCTCGCGCAGCTCCTCGGGGCTCATTGGCACGCACATCTCAATGTTCTCGATCTCCCACTCTGCCCAGGCACCGCGGTACATCCACACGCGGCAGTCGTTCAGCCAGGCGGCTCCGGCCTTCTTCTCCTCGTCGATGGCGGCGAGCACGGCGTCCGTACACTTCCGGTGGGTGCCGTGGGGGTCGGCCAGGTCGGCTGCCACGTATACCTGATGGGGCTGCACCTCCTGGAGCAGCTCCTGGACGATGCGCACGTCCTTCTCCGACATAGGCAGCTTCTCCACCTTTCCGCTCTCGTAGAACGGCAGGTCGAGGAAATGGATATGGTCTTTCTGAATGCCATTGTATTCACAGGCGTTGCGGGCCTCGCCGCGTCGGATGAGTCCCTTGATGGTCAGCACGTCGCGATTGTCGAAATCTCCCTCCTGCTTCTGCTTGAGGAAGGCTTTTACGCTTTGGTAGCGGTGCTTGATGACCTCATCGGAGCCGTTGGCAAACACTTGGTTGAAACCATTGATGAAATGCATGTAGAGGCGCACCACCTCGTCGGCCACGGCGATGTCACCGCTCGTCTCGTAGGCGACGTGTACGTCATGGTGCTGCTGCATCAGTCGGCGAATGGTGCCGCCCATGGAGATGACGTCGTCATCGGGGTGGGGCGAGAAGACCACGACGCGCTTCGGATAGGGCAGTGCCCGCTCCGGACGCGTTGAGTCGTCGGCATCAGGCTTGCCGCCCGGCCATCCGGTGATGGTATGCTGAAGGATATTGAACACTTCGATGTTGACCAGGCCCGCAGAACCGTACTGTTCCACATAGTGATAGAGGCCATTGTCCACATAGTCCTTCGTCGACAGCTTCAGCAACGGTTTGCCGGTCTTGAAGCAGAGTCCGATGACGTCATGCCGCAGTTCCTTGTTGGGAATGTGGTCGAATGAGATAGTTGAGGTTAAGTTTAGGTTCATTGTTACTTTTTCTTGTCTTGGATGGTAAAGACGCAGAGGGAGCCAACGACCAACAGCCCAGCGGCAACGTACATCATGGCCGACTGCGTGCCGCCCACTAGTCCGAAGATGGTTCCGCCACAGGCAGCAGCGATGATTTGCGGCAGACAGATGGCGCAGTTGAACAGGCCCAAGTAGGCTCCCATGTGGCCATAGCCCTGGAGTGCATTAGTGACCAGCGTAAACGGACAGGCCAGCATGGCCGCCCAGACGCAGCCGATGAGCAAGAAGGGCACAATCTGCAGGTACTGGTCGTGACAGAAGGGGATGAGGGCAAAGCCAAGGGCACCGAGCATGATGCTGACGCTGTAGGCTATCTTCATGTTGGAAAAGCGGGGAATGAGCGTGGCCCATACGACGGAGCTCAGGGCCTGGATGGCATAGAGCACGCCCGTCCAGTTGCGGGCGGTCTGGTATGCCTCGGTTCCTGGGTCGTCGGTGTTCCAGACGGTCTCGGAGACGGCTCCCACCACGTAGGACCACATGTAGAGCAGGGCTGCCCAGCAGAAGAACTGCACGAGGCTTACGCGCCAGAAATTCTTCGGGGCACGCATGAGCAGGGCGAGCCAGTTGGCGGAGCTCCTCTCGCCAGACTCTCCGGCAATACCGTTATACTCCGCATATTCCTTCGGCGGCCACTCACGCACCTTCATCGTGGTATAGACGACACAAATGATGAGGATGAGCGCGCCGACATAGAATGACCAGATGACTGAGTCGGGCACCACGCCCTTGGGGGCCACGTTCTTCACGCCTATCCATGTGAAGATGAAGGGGAAGAGGAAGCCCATGACGCTACCGGCGTTGCAGAGGAACGACTGGATGCTGTAGGCCTTGCCCTTCTGCTCTTCGTTCACCATGTCGCCCACCATCATCTTGAACGGCTGCATGGCCATGTTCAGCGAGGTGTCGAGCAGCATCAGCGCGACGAGACCGAAGATGAGGGCCATGCTCACGGTCATGCCAAACGACCCGGCATTGGGCAGCAGGCACATGACGATGACGGCCAGCGTAGCACCGATGAACAGGAAGGGGATGCGGCGGCCGAAGCGTGTCCAGGTCTTGTCGCTCAGAGAACCCACGATAGGCTGCACGAGCATACCCATGAGCGGCGGAAGTATCCAGAAGTAGCTCAGGTCGTGCGGGTCGGCCCCGATGGTGTGGAAGATGGACGAGATGTTAGCACTCTGCAGGGCGTAGGCTATCTGCACGCCAAAAAAACCGAAACTCAGGTTCCAGAGTTTCCAAAACGACAAATCAGGTTTCTTTTTCATAAATTCAGTACATCTATATTTTTATATTTCTAAACTACAACTTGTTATGTTATATTAACGACAACCAAGACAACCTAGACAACATTATTAATCAACTAATAATTCTCAAACACTGGGGTCTTGCAAGCAAGAACTTGGACAACCTTTTTTTCTATTGAGAGCGAGAGAGGGCTTGCTTCACTCTACCATCTGTTCCAACAATCTCGTTTCTTTCTTTGTCAAAGAAATAACGTTCTATTGTAGCGAAATGGGGAGCAAAATTCACTAATAATCCACAAGGGCAGCCCAGCAGGCGCATATAGTTGAACAGTTGGGCTCGATGGTTATTGATTAAGTCTGAAACAGACTTGCATTCTACGATAATGTTCCCCTTACAGAGGAAATCGATACGATACTCGGAATACATCTCCTTACCATGATAACAAGGATGAAACGACAATTCCCGCTGGAAGGGAATGCCGCTTTCCTGCAATTGCAGTTGAAGGCCTTCTTGATAACAGTACTCGTTGAGCCCTGCCCCCAATTCCTTATGTACTTCATGGATGGCACCCACTACGTCATAAATATGTTGTTTATATGCTGATATATCCATCATGGCTATCGAGTTGTCAATAAAACAAAATGTTGTCCAAGTTGTCTTGGTTGTCGTTTATTTTATAATTGTTGTTCATAACTATCACCGTTGTTGTTGCCTCAACGGGTAGTGCCGCGGATGACGAGGCGGGTGCGGACGACGCGTTTTTCCACTTTCTCGAGAGGCGAGTGACCCTCTACCTTGTCGATGAGGATTTCTGCGGCCTCCTCGCCGACGCGTTTGCCGCGCTGCTCGACGGTGGTGAGCATGGGGTCGCAGGCGACGGCACGCTGACCGTTGGTGAAACCACAGATGCTGACGTCCTCGGGTACTCGGAGACCGGCGTGCTTGACGGTGTAGAGAATGCCGATGGCCGTGTCGTCGTTTACGGCGAAGTAGCCGTCAGGCGGCGTCTCTAAGGCCATGAGCTTCGGAGTGATGAGCTCTGCGTCGGCGCGGTTGTCGCATACGCTGATGATAGATTCGTCAACCTGCATACCGTGCTTGAGCAGGGCATCCTTGTAGCCATTATAGCGGTTCTTTGAGATTTCTAACTGCACGGGGCCGCCGTAGTAGGCGATGCGCTTGCAGCCTGTCTCGATGAGATGTGTCACGGCAGTGTAGGCACCCATGTAGTCGTCCACTACCACGCGGCTGGCGTTGACGCCCGTACAGATGCGGTCGTAGAACACGATGGGGATGTTGGAGTCGATGAGCTTCTGGAAGTGCTCGAAGTTGTGGGTGTCCTTGGCCTGAGAGACAATGACGCCGCATACCTTCTGACGGAGGAACATCTCGCAGATGCGCACTTCCCGCTCGTACATCTCGTTGCTCAGTGCTACCATAATATAATATCCGCGCGACATGGCCGCCTCCTCTATTCCCGTAAGGATGCTGGAGAAGTAATAGTGGGTGAATTCCGGCACAATGACACCGATGATTTTCGAGGGCATGACCCGTGCGTGGCGCAGCGCTTCGCCGATGGCATTGGGATAGAAATTATGGTCGCGAGCATACTGCTGGATAGCCTTCCGGCGCTCCTCGCTGATGCGCGGCGAATCCTTCAATGCACGTGACACAGTGGCTACGGAGATACCCAGCTCGCGTGCGATGTCTTTCATTGTCAAAGGTGCCTTGTCCGAGTTCATTTTCTTGGTTCTTAGTTCTGAGTTATCAGTTATGAGTGCAAAGTTATGCAAAAGTTTGCATGGTTGTTCTTTTGCGTACCTTATTATTTATATTATATATGCGCAAACGTTTGCGCTATGATAATAACGGATTTAAACGAAAAAAAGTACAACGTAAGCAAAAGAAAACTATCTTTGCACCGTAAAACTATGTATATTTGAAGCAAAACTATAAATTAACTCTAATTATTGTAATGATGAAGCAGGTAAAATTTCAAATCCCGCTTAGGATGCTCGGCCTTTTATTGGGCTTGTTCCTATCGGTAGGAGCCTTCGCTCAGCAGATAGCTGTGAAGGGTCATGTGAAAGATGCCAGTGGTGAGGACGTCATCGGCGCTACCGTACGT
The DNA here is from genome assembly GCA_900318585.1 of uncultured Prevotellaceae bacterium. Taxonomy (GTDB): domain Bacteria; phylum Bacteroidota; class Bacteroidia; order Bacteroidales; family Bacteroidaceae; genus Prevotella. Next base: position 38,448 of record ONKY01000062.1, on the reverse strand, counting down.
GTTGCCGGTACGCAGACGGCCACCGTCACTGACTTCAATGGTATTTTCACTCTGAATGCCAATCAGGGAGCTACCATTACCGTGAGCTATGTGGGTTATCAGACAGCCAGCGTAGCCGCAGCCCCCTCGTTGGAGATCACACTGCAGGACGACGCCACGATGCTTAGCGACGTGGTGGTCATCGGTTACGGTGTGGCCAAGAAGAATGACCTCACGGGTTCGGTGACGGCCATCAAGCCCGACGAGAAGAACCACGGTCTCATCACCAGTGCACAGGAAATGATGCAAGGTAAGATTGCTGGTGTGAGCGTAACCAGCGATGGCGGTACGCCGGGCGGCAGCTCTACCATCCGTATCCGCGGCGGTTCGTCACTTCACGCTTCGAACGACCCGCTGATCGTGATTGACGGTCTGGCCATGGACCGTCAGGGCGTAAAAGGTTCGCCCAACGCGCTGTCGATGGTCAACCCGAACGACATCGAATCGTTCACCGTGCTGAAGGATGCTTCAGCTACTGCCATTTATGGTAGCCGCGGTTCTAACGGTGTCATCATCATCACCACGAAGAAGGGCCGTCAGGGACAGGCTCCGAAGGTGAGCTACAACGGCAATGTCTCCTACTCCGTGAAGCAGAACAAACTCGACGTGCTTGACGCCAACGAGTATCGCTCCTTCATCAAGAGCTACTATGGCGAGGACTCCGCCGCCGCCGGCCTGTTAGGCAATGCTGACACTGACTGGCAGGAGGAAATCTTCCACGGCGCCGTCTCCAGCGACCACAACGTCACCGTACAGGGTGGCCTGAAGAACATGCCCTATCGTTTCAGTGCCGGCTACACCGACCAGAACGGTATCCTGAAGACCTCGAACTTCCAGCGTACCACCGCCAGCGTGACGCTGAATCCCTCGTTCCTGGAGGATCACCTGAAGTTCAATATCAACGGTAAGTTCATGTACTCCCACAACCGTTACGCCAACACGGGTGCTATCGGCGAGGCTGTCCGCTTCGACCCCACGCAGCCCGTGACCAGCAGCGACCCGCTCTACAAGGACTTCCGCGGATACTGGCAGTGGGGTGGCGACGGCTCGGCCTACAATGACTATACCATCAACCGCGCCATCATTGCCACCGGCCCCGGCAAGAACCCCGTGGCCATGCTCACCGAGCGCAACCAGCGCGCCAACTCCTACGATTACATGGGTAATGTGGAGGTTGACTACCAGATTCACGGCTTCGAGGACCTGCGCCTCCATGCCAATGCCAGCGGCGACTGGGCCAACGGTAAGGAGAAGACCGACCTCGCTCCCTGGGGCTCGTCGAACTACTACTATGGCAACAGCGGCTTCTCGAAGGAGAGCAAGTATAACCTGACCCTCTCGACATACGCACAGTACTATAAGGACTTCCTCAAGACGCAGCATTTCGACATCATGGTGGGCTATGAGTGGAGCCACAACAAGTACTGGGGCAACTCCGCTTACGAGAGCCTCTATCCGATGACCTACGGTACCTACCTCGTTGGCAATGAAGTGAAAAACATGGACGACCTGGTAGCCCTGCGCGGCACACCGTTCTCGTCGAGCGCCAGCGAGTGGAAGCAGGAGAGCTATCTGGTATCGTTCTTCGGCCGTGCCAACTATATTGCCTTCGACCGCTACATGCTCACCGCCACCGTGCGTCGTGACGGCTCCAGCCGCTTCTACGACCACTGGGCCACATTCCCCTCAGTGGCATTAGGTTGGAAGATCAGCGAAGAGGCCTTCCTGAAGAATGCCAAGTGGCTTGACGAACTGAAGCTCCGCCTCGGCTGGGGTAAGACCGGTCAGCAGGACGGTATCGGCAACTATAACTATTTCGCCAGCTACAACGTCAACACTACCAGCACAAACGGACTCTATCCCATCACGGGTATCGGCAACGACCAGGGTTACCTCTACCGTCCCGATGCCTACAACAAGCATCTGAAGTGGGAGACCACCACCACGTCGAACATCGGTCTGGATTTCGCTTTCTTCCGCAACCGTATCAGCGGTAGCGTGGACTATTACTATCGCAAGACCACCGACCTGATCAACGACGCCACCGTGTCTGCAGGCTCCAACTTCCGTAACCAGGTGAAGAGCAACATTGGCTCATTGGAGAACAAGGGTATCGAGGCCTCGCTGACCGTGCGCCCCGTGCAGACCGAGAATATCCAGTGGGAGGTAACTGCCAACTTCACCTATAACAAGAACGAGATTACCGAGCTGACCGGCGAGGGCGACATCATTATGACGGGTAGCATCTCCGCCGGTACCGGCAACCAGGTGCAGGCACACGCCGTGGGTCATCCCGCCAACTCGTTCTATGTGTTCCAGCAGGTGTACGACCAGAACGGCAAGCCGTTGGAGGGTGTCTACGTAGACCGTAACGCAGACGGTGTCATCAACGATGCCGACCGCTATTTCTACAAGAGCCCCGCTGCTCCCTACACCGCCGGCCTGAGCTCTCGTCTCCAGGTGAAGAACTGGGACTTCGGCTTCGGTCTCCGCGCCAGCTTCGACAACTATGTCTACTGGGACCGCGGTGCTGGCTTCTCTAACATCGCCATGCGCTATGATGCCTCGTTCAACTACCTGCAGAACGTTATCCCGCAGGCAGTGGAGAACGGATGGACCACCTACGACTACGTGAAGACCGACTACTTCGTTCACAACGGGTCGTTCCTGAAGTGCGACAACATCACGCTGGGCTACTCCTTCGAAGACCTCTTCAAGGCAGGCAACTATAACGGACTGTCCGGTCGCATCTACCTGGCCGCCACCAACGTATTCACCGTCACGAAGTATGACGGTCTGGATCCCGAGGTGTTCAATGGCATCGACAATGTGATTTATCCGCGTCCGTTCACCATCCAGTGTGGTCTGAACCTGAACTTTTAAAGAAAGGACCCATAACGAAAGAACGTAATAACGTAAAAACGACCATTATTATGATACGATATATTAAAAATATAATCCCCGTTGCAGCAATCGCTTTTGCTGTAGCAGGACTGAGTTCGTGTACTGGCGACCTCGATGTTACCCCCATCGACCCCAGTTCGACAATGACTCCCAGTGAGCCCGAACTCTACACGAAGTGCTATGCCACGATGGCACTGGCAGGAAACTACGGTGGTGATGGCGACTGTGACATCGACCGCTTGGACGGTGGTACTACGGGTTTCGTCCGTCAGATTTGGAACTCCAACGAGCTGACCACTGACGAGGCTATCTGCGCCTGGGGCGACCCCGGCATCCCTGAGTTCAACTATAATTCGTGGGGTTCCAGCCATCCCATGCTGGAGGGTTTCTACAACCGCCTCTATGCCAGCATCGCTTACTGCAACCATTATCTTGATGTGTGTGCAGACGTTGATGCTACGCGTCAGGCAGAGATCCACTTCCTGCGCGCCCTCTACTACTATTACCTGATGGACTGCTTCGGCAACGTGCCTTTCGCCACCGAGCTGATGAGCACCTCTCCTTCTCAGATTAAGCGGGCAGACCTCTTCGCTTGGATTGAGGGTGAGCTGAAGGACTGTGTCGGTCTGATGCAGGCTCCCACGGCCCGCACAAGTAAGGATGTGGGCTACGGTCGCGCCGACCAGGATGCCGCCAACCTGCTGTTGGCCCGCATGTACCTGAATGCCGAGGTCTACACCGGCACCGCCCGCTGGGCCGATGCCAAGGAGTATGCTGAGAAGGTGATCAACGGCCCGCACAAGCTGTGGACCAATGGCACCAACGGCTGGAGCGCCTACCAGATGCTCTTCATGGGTGACAATGGTGAGAGCGGTGCCTCCGTCGAGGCTGTGCTGCCCCTGCTGGGCGACGGCCTGCTGACCACCAGCTATGGTACGTCCATGTTCCTGATGTCATCCGCATGGAAGGATGATATGGACGTGAACGGCGACTTCGGTATGGTTGGTAAGTTCTGGGCCGGTAACCGCGCCCGCCGCCAGTTGGTGGAGAAGTTCTTCCCCAATGGCGATGCTCCTAATGTCAATATCAACGACATGACTGTTGCTGCCGGTGACGACCGTGCACTGTTCCATGGTGTCGACCGCACCCTGTCGGCCAGCACACCGTCAGAGTTTGCTTCTGGCTTCTCCGTGGGTAAGTTCCGCAACACCTATTCCACTGGTGCCACGCCCCGCAGCACAAACTTCCCTGATGCCGACTTCTTCCTGATGCGCTCGGCTGAGGCTTACCTCATCGCTGCCGAGGCTGATGCCCGCATCAATGGCGGCACGACCACCAGCACCGGTACTGGCTACATCAACCAGCTGCGCCAGCGTGCGCACACCACTACCGTGAACAGCTACTCTTTGCAGCAGATTCTCGACGAGCGCTCCCGTGAGCTCTACTTTGAGGGCTTCCGCCGCACCGACCTCATCCGCTACGGTCTCTTCGGAGGTCAGAACAGCGGTCAGTACGTATGGGAATGGAAGGGTGGTTCCGAGTTCGGTGCCAGCCTGCCCGCCTATCGCAACCTGTTTGCTATTCCTTCGTCTGATATGACTGCCAATCCTAACTTGGAACAGAACGAAGGATACTAAGATAATGAATAATTGATAATGGATAATTGATAATTATTATGAAGACAATATTCAAATCCACAATACTGCTGGCCGCTGCGGGGCTCGTCGTTTTCACCTCGTGTAAGGACGACAACGAGTCGAACCCCACCATCACGCAGCCCACGACGTTCGTGCTCAATCAGCCGGCCGTCAATGGAAATATCGACCTGGAGAAGTCGCAGACCGTGATACTCACTTGGTCGCAGCCTACTCCTTACAATGACTTCAATGCTCCCGTGGTGCCAACCTATACCGTTCAGGTGTCGCCCACTGGCAGCTTCAACAAGGCTTTCGATGCCAATGCTGAGGACAATACGGGTGCCGATTTCTTCAATATCGACGAGACCTATTCCAATGGTAAGAACGTGCAGGTCAATACGCAGACCCTGAACCGCTCGCTCGAAGAGCTCTGCGGATGGACAGAGACCACCACACCCGCCATCCAGGAAGTGTCCTTCCGCGTGAAGTCGGCTGTTCGTGATGCCTCGTTCAACGAGTATGGCGTCATCTACTCCAACGTGGTTACCCTCAGCATGATACCGTATTACATTGAGCTCAAGCCCGCTGATCCTGCCCTCTGGTGGCTCATCGGTTCCGACATTGCCGACGGCTCTTGGGGTGGTGACATGGGTAAGTGCGTGATCCCGATGCAGACGGTCGACGGTGCAGAGTACGACAATAAGACCGGTGACGGCGAGATCCAGTGGATCGGTTATCTCGGTGGCGGTGGCTTCAAGCTGCGCGGTGCCCTCGACGATGGCTGGGCATCACAGTGGGGTCAGGGCGACTCGTTCGGTTCATTCGTGAAGAACGATGGCGGCTCAGGCAACATCACCGTTCCTGCAGCAGGTCTCTACAAGGTCACCCTGAACACCAAGGAAGACAAACTCACCGTTGAGGCTTACGACGGCTCGGCACCTGTGTTCGACGGCATGGCCATCTCCGGTTCGTTCAACGGCTGGGGCGACACCCCGATGACTCCGTGCTCTACCGGTTGGGAGAACCACGACTGGTACATCACCTACGAGTTCGCTGCCGGCGACGAGGTGAAGGTGAAGCAGGCTGACAGCTGGGATTACAACAAGGGCGGTACGTTCGTCACCTACAGCCAGGGCATGTATGTCTATGGTGTAGGCAACGGTCCTAACCTCGTTATCTCCGAGGCCGGCACCTACATGATCTTCTTCAACGATATTACGGGTTATATCCGCTTCATCAAACAATAATAAATAAGGAATACGATTATGACTAAGAAGATATTATCATTAATGGCATTTGTAGCGTCGGTGGCAGCTTGCACCGACGACTACAAAGACTGGGCAGATCCTCAGATGGTTCCCCAGCCGGTGACCGTCAGCTTCGGCAACGGAAGCATCACGACGGTAGGTGTCATCGATTTCAATAGCATCACCGACGAGCGTGTGAAGGTGTGCGACATCGTCGCACCGACGGCTTCCGACGATGCTTACAGCCCCTCTTACAACATTGCCTTGGGTAGCTCTGTCTACGACATCTCCGCCGACGGTACCATGCTGGCCTCCGACCTCCTTGGCTATGTCATCGAGCAGTTCGGACAGCGCCCCGTGCAGCGCGACGTTGAGGCTACTGTCAGTATGTGGCTCAGCAACGGACAGACAGCTGTCAAGACAGCCACGTCGGCACCCTTCGCCATCCATGCCATACCGCAGGCACCTGTCATCGAGGCTGCCTACTACCTCACTGGCTCCATCAATGGCTGGGACAACACCGACACCACCTACAAGCTCACCAACGACGGCAGCGACCCGTATGAAAACCCGACCTACAAGGTGCGCATCCCTGCCACCGAGGACGGTAGCAACATCGAGTTCAAGATGACGCCTGAGAGCGGTCTTGGCGGTGACTGGAGCGGCTGTCTCGCTGCAGGCAGTGAGGATGGTAAGTTCAGTTATAACAACGCCGGTGGCAACCTCGTCGTTGTGGCCGACCCCGATGCTCTCTTCTACGACCTCGTCTTCAACATGCTCGACCAGACATGGTCGGCCAAGCCTGTTGGTTTCAACGAGTTCATCTACGAGATTGGCAACGAGAGCAGCTGGAGCGAGCCCCATCCGCTTCACGGCAACGGCCTCGGACAGTACAGCGCTGTCATCTACCTCAACGGCGAGTTCAAGTTCAAGCCCAACAAGGACAACTGGGACGGTGACTGGGAGAAGGCTTCCGGCGATGCTACCAGCGGCACCCTGACTGCCGACGGTGGTCCTAACATGGATGGCGTCGATGCCGGTTTCTACTTCGTCCAGGTTGACTTGAAGGAGATGACCTATAAGGTTACGCCTGTCACCTCCATCAGCATCATAGGTTCCGTCCGTGGTGCATGGGACACCGACGTAGATATGACCTACAATGAGATTATGAAGTGCTGGGAGGCTCGCGAGACGCTCAGCGCCGGCGAGTTCAAGTTCCGCCTCAACCACGACTGGGCCGTCAACTGGGGTGGCACCCTCGACGACCTCGTGCAGGATGGTCCTAACCTCCAGCTGGCTGCCGATGGCGCATACGTCATCCGCCTCTTCCTCAGCGATGAGGCTCCCGCTCACTGCACCGTCAAGGAAGACAACGGTTATCCCGACAACTTCTATGAGATTGGTAACGAGGGCGACTGGAGCACCAGTCATCTGCTGTTAGGCAACGGCAACGGACAGTACCAGGGCTACTACTGGCTCGACGGAGAGTTCAAGTTCAAGCCCAATGCCGACAACTGGGACAACGACCTGGAGTACGTCAGCGGTGATGCCACCAGTGGCTCCCTCACCGACGGCGGCGGCCCCAACTGCCCCGACCCGGGTGCAGGCTTCTACCAGATTAACCTCGACTTTGCCAACATGCACTACAACCTGATGAAGGTTGAGAGCGTGGGCATGATCGGCGGCTTCAACGGTTGGAGCGAAGACCTGGAGATGACCTACAACACCGCCGAAGGCTGTTGGGAGGTGACTACCGACAAGGTATCGGGTGAGTACAAGTTCCGCGTGAACCACGACTGGGCCATCAACTGGGGTGGTGCAGAGAACGACCTGACGCAGGACGGCGCCAACCTGAACATCGAGGCAGGTACCTACAAGTTCCAGCTGTTCATCAGCTACGCTGGCAACAACAAAGTCGTGATTACGAAGCAGTGAAGCGCTTCGCGAAATGATAAATGATAAACGATAAATGATAATTATGATGAAAAAGATAATATGCAAGATAGCAGCAGTGGCACTCCTCCTCGGAGTGTCCACCGCCGCGCAGGCACAGACAGTAGAGGATAACTATCCCTACAACTTCATCAGCGTGCAGGGTGGCGTACAGGGTACGATGACCAACTACGACTTCACCAAGCTGCTCACCCCGCAGTTTGCCCTCTCCGCCGGTCGTTATTTCAACTCGAAGGTAGGTACACGCCTGCACCTCCAGGGCTGGCAGGTGAAGGGTGCCATCAGCGACACCTACACCTTCAATGCCATTACCGGCGACATTGACCTGCTGATGAACCTCACGAATATTCTCAACCCCAACCGCGTCAGCGACAAGCTCGACTGGGTGCTGCTCGCCGGTTTCGGCGTGAACTACGGATGGGACTTCGACGAGTTCAACACCATGAACAATGCCCTGGCTACGGACCCCAACCCCTATCCCTGCGGTTCGAAGCACTCCACCTTCAACTCCCGTATAGGTACGCAGGTGAACTTCAATCTCAGCGACAACCTCGCACTCGGACTTGAAGTAGATGCCAACATGAAGAACGACGAGTTCAACCTCAAGCGCAACTACGATCCCGACTTCCAGCTGGTAGGTCTGCTGGGCCTCACCTATAAGTTCGGTAAGTGCAAGCCCGCACCCGAGCCCGAGCCTATCCCCGTGGTGGAGGAGCCTGCTCCCGAGCCTGTCGTGGTGGAAGAGCCGAAGCCCGAGCCCAAGGCCGTCGTGAAGAAGGAAACGTTGCATGAGGAAATCTTCTACCTCATCTGCAAGAGCGATCCGACTGTCAGCGGAACGAACCAGATGAAGCGCGTGGCCGACTTCATGAATAAGTACAAGGATGCCAAGGTGCAGATTGTGGGCTATGCCGACCGTGGCACGGGTAATCCCAAGATCAACGTGATGTATGCCGAGCGCCGTGCTGCCCAGTGCAAGGATGCCCTGGTCAACATCTACGGTTGCGACGCCGCCCGCATCCTCATCGACTCGAAGGGTGACACCGTACAGCCGTTCCCGGAGAACGACAAGAACCGCTGCGTCATCATCGACTCAGAGGCTCAGTACACCGTCTACGAATAACCTTTCCCCTAATACTTGCGACAGCAGCTGCAGTCACCTACGACTGTAGCTGCTGTTGTCAGTATGAATCATTCCGACCCATTGATCCACGGTTTCACGTTTCGTTTCTAAACCACCGATTCTCGTTCCTAAACCACCGATTTAGAATCGTAAACCACCGATTTACGACGCTAAACCACTGGTTTACGATTCCAAACCACTGGTTTACGATTATTCCACCCCGTGGAATAAATCTGAAGTAGCAACTATCCTTTGATACGCAGGTTTCCCGTCATGGACTTCTGCCGCCAGTGTCCGAATACCAGTCCATGATACAACAATTTGTCCGTTTCTCGCGCGTACGCGTGCGCAATATATATAAGCTTAATACGAAAATATCCCACCCATCCTACCCATCCTACACCTAACGCGGGTGTCGGATGGGTAGGATGGGTAGGATATTTTTGGATTTGCCTTCATTAATACGCGCATACGCGCGCACGCGAATGAAACAAATAGAAAAGTGAGACAGATAGAAAAGTCACTTAACCAGCACCTTCTTGACTGTGCCGTCTTTCATGAGGATGATGCTCACGTCTTTCCGCTGTTCTTTCAGCGGCTTTCCGTTGGATGCGTCACGGATAGCGTGGGTTGAGTGATTATTCCTCTACTGGCGAGAAATCTTCCTTACCTACGCCGCAGATGGGGCATACCCAGTCCTCGGGAATGTCTTCAAAGGCGGTGCCTGCGGCGATGCCGCTGTCGGGGTCACCTTCTTGGGGATCGTACACGTAGCCGCATACATCACATACGTACTTTTTCATGTCTTTTGCTTTGTTTTTGAGGGTTAATAATACTATTTACTTATTATTTCCTTGACGCGGTCAACGATGCGTTCGGGGCTGATGCCGTTGAGGCAGGCGTAGCCGCCGCGCTGGCAGGGGCGGTTGCCGTAGATGCTGCAGGGACGGCAGTCAAGGTCGGTTTGGATGGCGTTCTCCTGAGGCTGGTTCCATCCCATGAAGCCTGCGAAGGGATGTGTGGCTCCCCAGATGCTGACGACGGGCGTGCCAGTGAGCGAGGCTAAGTGCATGTTGGCAGAGTCCATGGAGATCATGACGTCGAGGTGGCTCATGAGGATAAGCTCCTGGTGAAGGGTCTCTAACTGCTTGCTCGTGTCAAGGCAGCGGGGCAGTTCTTGGCACCACTGTGAGAAGAGGCGTTCCTCCTGATAGCCTCGTCCGAAGAGGAAGAAACGGGCCTGCGGATAGTGGGTAGCCAGAAGGTGGATGACCTGTAGCATCTTGTCCTGCGGGTATACTTTCCCCTTGTGGGCGGCAGTGGGGGCGATGCCTATCCATTGCTCAAAGCTTTTCTTCGGCCCTACGGCGGCAGGCAGCATGTTCAGGTTGCCTTTCTCGTCGGGGAAGAGCGACTGGAAGTGGAGCTCGATGGGGTAGCCCAGGCGTTCCAGCACGTCGGCGTAGTTGTGGAAGGCATCGGGCAGTTGCTCGCGTACCTTATTATTTTGTGCCGTCAGTGCGTGCTTGGCATGGCGATGCTTTTTCAGGTGTTCCACACGGTAGCGCCCCAGGTTGAAACGCATACGCAGGTATTCCGAGCGCAGCACGTTGTGCATGTCGGCTATCTTGGTGAACTGCTTGGCGGTGAGGCGGCGGTAGAGGGCGTTGAGGCCTTTCACACCGTGATACTCCTTCTTCAGGTCGGCTGCCATGAACTCGACGTTGGGAGCCAAGTCGGCAAACAGAGGGCGGGCGAAGGGACGGCTGAGCACGGTGAATCGTACCTGCGGGTATTGCGTGGCTACGCTATAGACCACGGGCACCAGCATGGCTATGTCGCCCATGGCGGAAAACCGTATAATCAGTACGTGCTCTTTTCTCATTCAACGTTCAATGTTCTTTGTTCAACGTTCTTTGAAAGCAAAGCGAGCAAGCTCGAGCGCAATGTTCTATCGTCGTTCAATGTTCAATGTTCAACGTTACTTGCTCCCTGCTGCTTTATACAGTACGGGGTTGGTGGCCGGGTCGTTATACATTTTCATCTGGCGGTACACCTTCATGTACTTCCTGCCCTCCTGTATGTCCTCCAAGAGCTGGTCGATAGCTGTGGAAAGGTCTACCTGCTGCTCAAGCAGCACGTTGAGCTTGAACTGGCATTTCTGACGGTGCTCCTCTGAGGCTTCCGTGCGTTGCACCTGCTCCTGCATGTGGTAGATCTTCAGTGCCAGGATGGACAGCCTGTCTATGGCCCATGCGGGGCTCTCGGTGTTGAGTCTGGCATCAGGCAGCGGATTTACCTCGCTGTATTCTTGGCGGAAGTATGAGTCGATATCCTCCACCAGGTCTGTGCGGTCTTGGTTGGAGTGGTCTATCCTGCGCTTCAGTGCCAGTGCTTCTTCCGGGTTGATGTGTGGGTCACGGATAATGTCCTCGTAATGCCACTGCACAGTGTCTATCCAGCACTTCAGGTAGAGCTTGTAGTCTATGGAGTCGCGGTCGTAAGGATTACGAATGGGTGTGTCCACATTGTCAGTCAGGTGATAGTCGTTGATGGCCTGGCTGAAGATTTTGTTTGCTTTTTCAGTGAATGACATGCTTCAGTTTTCAATATTGTTAATGTTTCAATTTGCAAAGCTACTGAAAGTTTTTGAATCCTGCAACTAAAATAGGAATATTTCAACTTAATTTGCAAATTTATTGTAGTGTTTACACCATAAAACGGCTGATTTTTTGCACAGATACCCACTAAATGTGCAGTTGGATGTCAGTTTTTCACAAAAATATTTGCGTAAGTGAAAGAAAATGTGTTACTTTGCACCCGCTAAGGCGAAAAGATGCGCTGTTGGCTAGCAAAATTGTTTGCCTGCACAGCATTTTTCAAGATAATAGAAGTATCATTATTAACATTTTAAAGTATTTAGAATTATGTCAGAAATTGAAAGCAAAGTTAAGGCAATTATCGTAGACAAACTTGGTGTTGATGAGGCTGAGGTTAAGCCCGAGGCAAGTTTCACAAACGATCTGGGTGCAGATTCTCTTGATACCGTTGAGCTCATCATGGAGTTCGAGAAGGAGTTTGGCATCTCTATTCCCGATGACAAGGCTGAGAAGATTGGCACAGTTGCCGACGCTATTGCCTATATTGAGGAGAACGCAAAATAAAGAAATAAGGAAAAGTGAATAATTAAGGTAAAAGTGAAGAGTGAAAAGTGAATAATTGGCTACTGCCGTTCCATCAGGTGAAGGTATGGCGGCAGCAAATTATTCACTTTTCACTCTTCACTTTTACCTTATGATACCTTTAATATATGGAATTGAAAAGAGTCGTTGTAACAGGTCTGGGCGCCGTTACTCCCGTCGGCAACTCTCCTGAGGAGATGTGGACGAACCTTCTTAACGGAGTAAGTGGTGCAGCACCTATTACAAGTTTCGATACCACCCTGTTCAAAACCAAGTTTGCCTGTGAGGTGAAGAACCTCAACGTCAATGACTTCCTTGACCGTAAAGAGGCCCGCAAGATGGACCGCTATACGCAGCTGGCGCTCATTGCTGCCAAGCAGGCTGTCGAGGATAGCCAGATGGACTTGGATCAGGAGGACAAGAATCGTATCGGAGTGGTCTATGGCGTAGGCATCGGTGGTATCAAGACCTTCGAGGACGAAGTAAAGTATTATGGTGTTCACGAGGCCGACGGCCCGAAGTTCAACCCCTTCTTCATCCCGAAGATGATTGCTGACATCGCTGCCGGTCAGATCAGTATCATGTACGGTTTCCATGGTCCCAACTATATCACGGCCAGCGCTTGTGCCTCGTCGTCGAACGCACTGGCTGACGCCTTCAACCTGATTCGTCTGGGTAAGGCCAATGCCATCCTGGCTGGTGGCGCCGAGTCGGCTATCTGTGCCTGCGGTGTGGGCGGATTCAACGCTATGCACGCTCTCAGCACCCGTAACGACGAGCCTGAGAAGGCCAGCCGTCCGTTCAGCGCTTCGCGCGATGGATTTATCATGGCCGAGGGTGCAGGTTGCCTCATCCTGGAGGAGCTGGAGCACGCCAAGGCCCGTGGCGCGAAGATCTATGCCGAGATGGTTGGTGCAGGCATGAGTGCCGACGCCCATCACATCACTGCCTCTCATCCTGAGGGCTTAGGTGCCAAGATCGTTATGAAGAACGCGTTGGAGGATGCCGGCTTGAATCCTGATGAGATAGATTATATCAATGTTCATGGAACCAGTACCCACGTGGGTGACATCTCCGAGGCCAAGGCCATCAAGGAGGTGTTTGGCGATGCAGCCTTCAAGCTGAACATCTCCAGCACGAAGTCTATGACGGGTCACCTGCTCGGAGCTGCCGGAGCCGTAGAGGCTATGGTTACCGTATTGGCAGTCAAGAACGACATCATACCGCCTACCATTAACCATGAGGAGGGTGACGATGACCCGGAGATTGACTACAACCTGAACTTCACCTTCAATAAGGCACAGAAGCGTACTGTTCGCGCCGGACTGAGCAACACGTTCGGTTTCGGAGGGCACAATGCCTGTGTCGTATTCAAGAAGTATATTTAACAGTAAAAGCGAATTAAGGTAAAAGTGAAGAGTGAAGAGTGAAGTATTTGCTGCCGCCGTCCCATCTGCTGAAGGTATGGCGGCAGCAAATTCTTCACTTTTCACTTTTCACTATTCACTAATCATGTTATGAATCTCAGAAATATCTTAGACCGCATTTGGCTCCAGTTTCAGGACGAAAAGGAGCTGCGTTCTTCGCTCTTTGAGATGATGGGCTTCTATCCGCACGACATTTCCTACTATAAACTGGCGTTGAGCCACAAGAGTGTAGGGCGCCGTAACGACAAGGGGAAGCCGCTGAACAACGAACGGTTAGAGTTCCTTGGAGATGCCATGCTCGACGCTTCGGTTGGCTACATCGTCTACCGTCATTTCGAGGGCAAGCGCGAGGGCTTCCTTACCAATACCCGTTCGAAGCTCGTGTCGCGTGATACGCTCGGGAAGTTGGCAGAGGAGATGGGCCTTACAAGGATGATTCTCTCGTCCGGGCAGTCTACATCTCACAACAGCTATATGGCTGGCAATGCCTTCGAGGCACTTGTCGGTGCTATCTATCTGGATCAGGGCTTCAATGCTGTCATGCGTTTCATGGAGAAACGTATCCTCGCCAAGATGATCAATATTGACAAAGTGGCCTTCAAGGAGGTGAACTTCAAGTCGAAGCTCTTAGAGTGGAGTCAGCGTAACCGCGTGAAGCTGGAATATCGGATGATGAAGCAGGTGAAGGACAAGGAAACGGGATCACCCGTGTTCCGTTTTTGCGTCGTGCTGGAAGGAGTGGAAGGTGAGCAGGGTGAAGGATTCTCTAAGAAGGAAGCCCAGCAGTTGGCGTCAGAGGCTACGTTGAAGCGCCTCAAACGCGAACCGCAGTTCATCGATGCCATCTTCGCAGCAAAGTCAGACCGCACCAAGATGGAAGAGGAGCCTTCAATGGCTGTGCCCAATATCTCAGAGGACGGGCAGGAGGACTTTATCATCGCCCGGCCGCGTGAGCAGGAACCTGAAGACCGCTTCCAGCAGCGACAGCGTTCCAAATCGGTGGCTGAGACAGCGCGTGCCGAGGTGAAGTCAGACGAGTTCGACCTTTCCGACATTACGGCCATCCCTCAGGAGAAAAGCCGCGAGGACATCATTGCCGAGGCAGAGGCTGCAGCCTTTGCCGAGGAGTAAACCGGGAATCCGGAAAAACCGGATTTCCCGGACATTCCCTGACATGTCAGGAATGTCCAAAACCAGCAACAATAAAACCTCAAGACAATGAATATTCAGAAACTATTTGCAGCCATCCTGCTGACCCTTATGGCAACAGGCACTCAGGCAAAGGTAAGGTTGCCGCATCTGATAGGCGACAACATGGTGTTACAACAACAGACAGAAGCCCGGCTTTGGGGATGGGCCAAGCCCAAGGCCACCGTCACCGTTACTCCCTCGTGGGGGCAGGCAGTAACAGCCAAGGCTGACAAGGACGGCCGCTGGCTGGTAAAGGTGCAAACGCCGAAGGCAAGCTATGAACCGCTGTCGCTGACGTTTGACGACGGCGACGGCAGTATCGCCATCCGCGACGTGGTGGCTGGCGAGGTATGGGTGTGTGCCGGACAGTCGAACATGGAAATGCCCGTGAAAGGCTTCTGGGGCTGCCCCGTGGAGGATTATAACCAGGTGGTTCTTGATGCCAAGAACCATCGTGGCGTGCGGAGCGTAAAGATTCCTAGCATCATGCGCATGGAACCGCAGGAGGATGCCCAGTGTGAGTGGAAACAGTGTTCGCCGCAGACGGTGAGCGAGTTTTCGGCTACGGGCTATTTCTTTGCCCGTACCATGCATGGCGCCCTCGATATACCCATCGGACTCATTGAGGCCAACAAGGGCGGTTCGCGTGTAGAGAGTTGGCTGACCAAGGAGAACCTGCAGAAGTATACCAACGAGCCCGTCGACTCGGCAGGCATCGTAGCCTTCAAACCAGACCAGGACTACCTGCGCGGTCTGCTTTGGGGCAATGGAACGTTCAATCCCATCCTGAACTACACGGTGAAAGGTATCCTCTTCTATCAGGGTTGCTCCAACCTCAATGATCCTGGCAATCAGTACTCTGAGCGGCTGAAACTTTTAGTGGAACAGTGGCGTTCGCAGTTCGCGTTAGGCGAGATTCCTTTCTACTTCGTGGAGATTGCTCCCTACCATTATGACGATGTGAACGGAACGAACGGCGCGATGATTCGCGAACAGCAGTTCCGTGCCTCGCAGATGATTCCTAACAGTTCGCTGGTATGCACCAACGACTTGGTCTATCCCTATGAGACCACTCAGATTCATCCGACTCAGAAACGACAGGTAGGTGAGCGACTGGCCTACACCGCACTGAACCGTGACTACGGTTTTGAGCAGGTGCTCTACAAGAGTTCTTCCTATAAAGATATGATCGTCAAAGGCGACAGTATCTACATCCATCTGCAGGACAACTATCATGCCGATGCTCCCTACGAGATGATTCAGGGCTTTGAGATAGCTGGCGAGGACAAGGTGTTCCACCCCGCCAAGGCACAGCATTTCTGGCGCCCCGGCGGTGGCTACTGGGACGAGGCTATCATCGTCACTAACCCAGAAGTAAAGAATCCCGTGGCTGTTCGCTATTGCTTCCGTAACTTCCAGATAGGTAATGTGAAGAACGGTGCCAACCTGCCCCTTTTCCCTTTCCGTACGGACAACTGGTAAAATGCACAATGCACAATTCTTTGCAAGCAAAGCGTCACCCTATCGGGATGCCGAGCGCGTAATTCATAATTCGTAATTCGTAATTCATAATTCGTAATTCGTAATTCATAATTCATAATTCGTAATTCATAATTCGTAATTCGTAATTCGTAATTCATAATTCGTAATTCGTAATTCGTAATTCATAATTCGTAATTCGTAATTCATAAAAATCAAGTGTCGCATCCTTTAGATATGTTCAAGTTCTGCCCGGTGTGTGGAAGCAGCCACTGGGCAGAACATAACGCAAAAAGCAAGCATTGTGCTGATTGCGGTTTCACTTACTATGCCAATCCCCTGTCGGCCACTGCTGCCTTTATCCTGAGGCCGAGCTCCTCCGACTCCCCCAAAGGGGAAGAGATGGAGATGCTTGTTGTGCGCCGGGCAAAGGAACCCGCCAAGGGCACGCTCGACCTGCCGGGTGGCTTCGTCGACATGGACGAGACGGGCGAGCAGGGAATCATCCGTGAAATACAGGAGGAGACAGGGCTTAGCGTGACTGCCGTGGACTATCTTTTCTCCATCCCTAACCATTACGTGTATTCAGATATGGAGCTTCATACGCTTGATATGTTCTATTGCGTGCATGTCGGCCCGGATGCCGAGGCCTTTGCTGCCGACGATGCTGCCGAGTGCCAATGGTTGCCGCTGTCCAGTGTCCGAGCTGAGGACTTCGGCCTGCACAGTATCAGTCAGGGTGTGCGGCGGTTCATCACGAAGATGTTGTAGCAATTTTACAGTAAACTCATTGCTCTTTCAGCTTTTTTCCTTATCTTTGCAAACTACTACTAAAAACTACTGATATGAAGAACTTTCAATACAGATGGCTCCTGAGGGCAGCCCTGTCACTTGCTGTCAGTCTGCTGTCGGTGAGTTCCGTTGAGGCTATGGCACGCAAGAAACTGTCGTCACAGCCAGCTGTTACCGTAACAGACCTGAGGACGGAGCGGCTTGTCAACCCCATGAGCTTGGATACTCCTTCCCCACGTTTAGGATGGCGCATCGAGTCGCAGTTGCGGGATGTGAAACAGACGGCCTACCACATCATCGTGGCCTCGACACGCGAGAAGGCCGAGGCCATAGAAGGCGATCTCTGGGACGAAGTCAATGACCGTAGAATCGAGGAACCGAACAACGGCAGTCGTTCACAGTGGATACCCTACGAGGGCAAGGCACTAAAAAGTAATACTCGTTGCTACTGGCGTGTGAAGGTTACTACCACTAAGGGTGAGAGCGACTGGAGCGAGGTGGCTATGTGGAACGTGGGCCTGCTGACGGAGAGTGACTGGAGCGGCTATTGGATGGGCTTAGAAAGTATGTTGCCAGGCGAGGAGCGAGGCATGCACACACGAATGGCAGCCCGTTATCTGCGTAAGGAATTCCAGTTGAAGGATAAGGAGGTGAAACGTGCCACAGCATACGTTGCCGGCCTTGGGCTGCATGAGTTCTATGTCAACGGACAGCGCATGGGTGACGGGGTGTTACAGCCTGTCCCTTCCGATTATCGCAAGACCATCTATTACAATGCCTACGACGTCACAGAGAGTATCGTCAATGATCCCCTCATCTGTGAAGGAACGGCAAAGTGTATCTGCCTTGGCATCATTTTGGGCAACGGCCGTCTTTTCCCCATGCAGCAGCACAAACCCTATAAGATTCACACCTTTGGCTATCCCAAGTGTCGCATTAATGTCATTGTGGAATATACTGATGGAACCACTCAACGCCTGCAGACGGACGATAAGGGTTGGAAGGTAACTGCCAATGGTCCGATTCGTGCCAACAACGAATATGACGGTGAGGAATATGATGCCCGTATGGAGATGATGGGCTGGAGTGAAGTAGGCTTCGACGATTCGGGATGGTTGAAAGCGGAACGTACGGACATCCCCCAGGCCTATCTGCGTGCGCAGATGATGCCAGGGATGAAGGTCCTGAAACAGATCCGCCCGTTGTCCGTCAAAGGAAACATTGTTGATGTTGGCCAGAACATGGCTGGTTGGCTGAAAGTCCGGGTACGCGGACAGAAAGGCGACACCATTCGCATCGTCTATGCAGAGAAACTCAACGCTGACGGCACGCTCTATCGCGAGAACTTCCGTAATGCCCGTTCTACCGATATCTATGTCTGCAATGGTGACGAAGGCAAGGATGGCTGCTGGTGGCATCCCACGTTTGTCTACCACGGCTTCCGCTATGCTGAGATTACGGGTCTTCCAAAAAACACTGCCGCCGACTTCATCGGCGAGGTCGTCAGCGACGAGATGGAAGAAACGGGTCACTTCGTCTCGAACGATACTATATTAAATAAGGTATATCGGAACGCCTACTGGGGTATCCTCTCCAATTACAAGGGTATGCCCGTTGACTGTCCGCAACGCGATGAACGCCAGCCGTGGTTAGGTGACCGCACTCGCGGTTGCTTTGGCGAGGCTTTCCTCTTCGACAATCATAACCTCTATGCCAAGTGGGCGCGCGATATTGTCGAGGCCCAGCGGACGGACGGTTGCATTCCCGACGTCGCTCCCGCCTTCTGGAACTACTACAGTGACGACCTCACCTGGGCGGCAGCCTTGCCGATGACACTCCAAATGCTCTGGCGACACTACGGTGACGACGAGCCCCTGCGGAAATACTATCCAAATGTGAAGCGCTGGTTGGAGCATCTGAAGGCGCAGTATCAGCGCGACGGCATCATCTACTGCGGCAAATATGGTGACTGGTGCGTGCCGCCCGAGAAAGAAGAACTCATCCACAGCGAAGACCCGGCCCGCAAGACTGACGTAGCGCTGATTTCGACGGCTTACTACTATCAGATGTGTAAGATGATGAAGGACTTTGTCGTAGTGATTGGTGGATCTCCTGCCGACAAGAAATGGTTCAACGACGAAATGGAACTTACGAAGGAAGCCTTCAACCGCCAATTCCTCACAGTGAAGAAAGGCACATCGACTGTTCCCGGCCACATCCTTTATCCCGACAGCGTTTATTACGGTAATAATACCGTTACCGCCAACCTGTTGCCCTACGCCTTTGAGATGATTCCCCGTCAGGAGGATGGAGCAGATGGCGGCCCGCTGTATATCAAGTATGAGATAGAGAAGCAGATAGTGAAGGCAATTACCGACCAGAACCTCGGCACTATTTCAACAGGTGTCATCGGTACAGGCTGGTTGATGCACGCCCTCAGTGAAATGCGTCGTACCGACCTTGCGTGGCTGCTGGCAACGAATAAGAAGTACCCCTCATGGGGTTATATGACTGAACACGGTGCCACCACCATTTGGGAACTCTGGAACGGTGATACCGCTTCACCCAAGATGAACAGCGGCAACCACGTGATGCTGCTGGGCGACCTGCTCTCGTGGCTCTATGAAAACATCGCCGGCATTAGCGTTGGCTATTTGGGCTTCGGGCATATCCAGATGGCACCCGACTTCTCTGTCGACGAGATTGACAACATCGACGCCAGCTATAACTGCATCTACGGCAAGATTGTGAGCCGATGGAAGAAGGAACACGGTCGTCTCTATTGGCACGTGGAGATTCCTGCCAACACAACGGCGAACATCCACATGCCTGACAGCTTCCGGCAGATAGGCTCCGGCTCTTACGATTTCGATTGTGACCTGCCGAAGCGAGGCATGCAGGTTGTCTGCGATGAGTTTCTCTATCGTGAGGCCGACTTCCCGCAGTGCCACTCTGCCAGTATTGTTGAGACGAAGAAGGGCGACCTTGTAGCTACCTACTTCGGCGGCACCAAGGAGCGCAACCCCGATGTCTGCATCTGGGTAAGCCGCAAACCGAAGGGTGCCAAGGACTGGACAAAGCCCGTGATGGTAGCCGACGGCGTAGAGCTGCAGCCCCTGAAGCCTGACTCTGCTGCTATAATCAGCCTCGTGACCACAGAGCAGAAACCTGCCTTCGGCGGTAAGTTCATGCCCCTACCCGAGTGGACGGGTAATCGTGGCGAGGCGGCTATCAGTGGAGGCCTGGAGGGGGCTTACCGTGAGGCTTGTTGGAACCCTGTACTCTTTGAGACCCCCACGGGCGAACTTCAGCTCTACTTCAAGATAGGCTTTAATATCCAGAGCTGGCAGGGGTGGCGCATCACCTCAAAGGACGGCGGCAAGACTTGGAGTAAGCGCGAAAGGTTGCCAGAGGACATTTACGGTCCTATCAAGAATAAGCCCATCCTGAATAATGACCGTCTGATTGCCCCCACCAGTGATGAACGCGACGGGTGGAAGGTCTACTTCGAGCTCTCCGACGATATGGGCAAGACGTGGCGACGAACGGCATTTGTCGAGGCAGATGCTGGAGTGAAGGCCATCCAGCCCACCATTATCCAACTGCCCGACGGTCGGTTGGAGGCACTCTGCCGCACCCGTAGCCGCCATATTGGTGTCACCTTCAGCTCAGACAACGGCGAGACATGGAGCAAGCTGCAACTCATTGACACACCCAACAACAACAGCGGCATAGATGCTGTCACCCTGCAGGATGGCAGCTTTGCCATGATTTGTAACGACTGGCCCATCGAACCGACGAAGGAGAAAGGTGCCCGCACGCCGCTCAGTATTCTCCGCAGTACTGACGGTCTCCATTGGAACCACTGGATTACTCTTGAGAACTCGCCCATTTCGCAGTATTCCTATCCCAGCATCATCCAGAGTCGCGACGGGCATATCCACGTGGTCTACACTTGGCGCCGCCAGCGAGTGAAGCACGTGGAACTGATGCCGTAGGCATTCATAAAAAATAAGCACCGAGTATCTGATAATGCTCGGTGCTTATTATATAATTCTCGGTGACTATTACTCGAAGTACTCAATCTTACGCGTCTGAGTCATCGTCTGGCCCATCATGGAAGCAGAACGGCTGATCCAGTTGCCGTGGTCATCGTACTTATAGTCGGTGTAGGGATTCTTCATCTCGCGGCCGCCCATGTTCATAATCTCAGCCTCGGGAGCGCCCTTCTCGTTATAGGTGCGCTTGAACTCCATCTTCTGGCCCATAGCGTCGATGGTCTGGCTGACCACCTTGCCGTTCTCCCACTTATAGTTGACAGTAGCTGACTGGCCCATCATCGACATCTTAGCAGACTTCAGATAGCCATTCTCATCATAGACAGCATCAGTCATGCCCTCGCGCTGCATCTTACCGTCCTGCGTGAAGGTGATGGTCTGGGGCTGACCCATTGCTTCTACAATCATTTTCTTTACGGGTCCCGTAGCGTCATTCAGTTCAACGTCGTGGAACTTGGTCTGTGCCTGAAGGGCAAAAGAGGTTGCCAAGCAGGCAATCATCATCATTACTTTTTTCATTGGTTTTGTTGATTTAGTTGTAAAATATAAGTTAGATAACGTGTCTTTGACGTTTCTTCCCGCACAAGGTTTAATTCCGTTCTGATTTTTTTAACCTCCCAGTTCTTACCTGATGCCCATACGCGCTTCTACCACGTTCACCACATAGTCGCCCAGTTTCTCACATTCGTTGATGAGGTCGATGTAGATGGTGCCTTCGGCATAGGTGTACTCGTGATTGTTCACGTCGTTGATGTTCTGCGCCTTGAGCTGGTTGCGGTAGTTGTTGATTTCGTTCTCTATGTTGAACGTGCGGTGTACGTCGTAGCTTTCCTTACGACCGCCCAACAGTCGGTTCATCTCTGTAAGCGCATTGTCCGTCAGACCCATCATCTGGTGAAGGTGGCTATATTGCTTCTCGTTGAAGTGATCCTGCTTGGCAGAGTACTTGCGGTTGATGGTACGGGCCATATTGAAGCAGGAGTCACCGATGCTCTCCAGCTCGCTTACCTCGCGGAGCATAGCGCGAATCTTGCCCTTTGTATCATCGGAAAGGTGTGCATCACTCACGTTCTCTAAGTACTTGGCTATCTCCAGCTCCATGTTGTCGCTGATGCTCTCGTATTTCTCAATGCGGGTGTAGAGCTTGTTGAACTCGCTCTCGTTACTGTCCTTCTTGCTTGACACGCTGCTGGAGAGGTTGAGCAGTTCCTGCACCATGCCAAACATACGCTGCATACGCTCTGAAAATGAGCGTATCTCCTTCTGTGCCTCGAGCACGGAGAGCTCCGGGGTCTTCATGAAACCAGCCGTGATGAAGTGCAGGCGGAAGTCCTCCTCCTCGTCCACCTTCTTAGGCTTGATGGCCCAGCATACCAGGCGCTCTATCTGTGGCACGAACCAGATGAGGATGAAGGTGTTTGCCACATTGAAGCAGGTGTGGAAGGCAGCCAATACAAAGCTTAGTTTGGCGGCGTTGGCCATGAAGGCGGTTGCACCGGAGACTTCTTTCGTCATGGTCACGTCATAGCCTACGAGGCCGCAGACGGCATCAATGAAGGGGCGGAATATGAATAGGATCCAGAATACGCCGAAGAAATTGAAGAACATGTGCGAAAGGGCAGCGCGGCGGGCTTGGGTGTTCGCTGAGAGTGCTGCCAGGTTGGAAGTGACGGTAGTACCGATGTTCTCACCCATCACCAGTGCGATACCTTGGTAGATGGGCAGCGCACCACTGGAGCATAGAATCATCGTGATGGCCATCACAGCTGCCGATGACTGTACGCAGAACGTCATCACGCCACCCAAGAGCAGGAAGATGAGCGTTGTCCAGAACGACGTCGGGTCGAACGATGCAAAGAAGTCCAGCAGTGTCTGGTTCTCGCCCAGGTTCATCTCTGTGCCGGTCATGCGCAGCGTTCCTAATCCCAAGAGCAGGAACGACAGACCGAAAAGGAAGTCGCCGATATACCTATACTTCTTCAGATAGATGAGGATGATACCTAAGAAGAAGGCCGGGTAGACCGCGCTGGTAATGTCGAACGACATACCTGCTGACATAATCCATGCCGTCAGCGTCGTACCGATGTTGGCACCCATGATGACGGAGATGGCCTGCGCCAGCGTCAGCAGACCTGCATTGACAAACGAGACGGTCATCACCGTCGTAGCTGTTGACGACTGTACGGAGGCTGTCACCAGCATACCAGTGAGCATTCCCGTGAAACGGTTGGTTGTCATGGCGCCGAGAACGTGTCGCAACTGCGGACCCGCCATCTTCTGGAGCGCCTCGCTCATCGACTTCATACCGAACATCAGCAAAGCCAATGAGCCAAGGAGTTTGAACACTACGAGCATAAAGTATTCTTTTGTTATCGATATTTCGGCTACAAAGTTAATAAAAAATTAACTATTCACGGAAAAACAAGTGTTAAATCTTGTATCAGAGCGAAATCATCATGTCGGGCGTGATGGTAACCCAAGGTGTGATGTTGAGTATCTGACACAGGGTGGCGATGGTTTCGTTGATGAAGACCAGTGCGCCTGTCTCGTGGGCTGGCTGTAGCTCAGAGCCCATATCCTCGAGGAGGACGTAGATGTCGGGGTTGTCGGCCTTGTTCTTAGAGACATTGAGACCTTGGTTGGCGAAGAACTGGTACATCTTCTCGGTATTGGCAGCAGGTACGGCAGCGTCGGACAGGTTGTGGACGAGTGTAATCTTCTCACCCTTACGCACCTGCCAGCCCTTGCTCAGGTTGTCGGTATCAAGCACTTGCATGAACTGTTTCGACAGGTCGGACTCCAGGTCGAGCATGGTGGGAGTGATGAAGGTGGCCAGCGCGTTGGAACCTATCTTGTCGTTGATTTCCTGCCCGGAATACTGCTTGCTGAACATCCATTCATCGATGTTGTTCAGTGTGGAACCGGTGAAGATGTCCGAGTAGGGGATGCCCAGGTTGAAGTACTCGTTGTAGGCCAGCAGTACGCCGATGACGGTGGCGGGCATGGCGGTCTCTCCTGACAGGATGAACTGTCGGTAGGTCTCAGGGATGTCGTAAGAGCCGCCTCCGGCAAAGGTGTAGGTGAAACGGATATCTGGATACTTCTGCGTGACGAGCCTCAGAACAGCCATTGTGGTCTGTCCGCCCTGTGAGTAGCCGGCGTTGAAAAGCACGTCGTCCCATGTATAACCCATCTTCGTCAGCAGCTTGCGGGCGGCTAACAGCGCGTCAACGCTGGCTTGTGCGTTAGCCTCAGAGATGCAGTAGGCCTGGTTCTTGTCGTTAGTGATGCCGAAGCCGTAGTAGTCGGCCGAGACTGTGATGAGACCGCTGCCGCTCATCAGCTTCTGCACGGCGAGGTTACCCGCGGAGGGGCACTGGTCGGCGCGGAAGATGGTGAAGTGGTTGTAGAGCAGGATGCCCCTGGCGGGAGTCTGCTTTGTCACCTCATCGCCAACAGTGATGACGCCCGACAACATACAGGGATTGCCGTAGGGGTCGGTCGAGGCATACTCGAACTTGTAGACCGTCGTTTTCTGAAGGTTATAGTACAAAGTTTCTGTAACCCTGGCTGAGCCGTCATCAGCCTCGGTAGTGGTGGGGTTATCAGAGAGTGAGATACATGATGACAGCGAGGTCATCGTCAGGCCGCAGGTCAGGATGGCGGCAAACATCCAAAGGATTCTCTTTTTCATAGTCAGGGAAATGATTGGTTTAGTAATTTCTCGGCAAATATACGAATTATTCTGCAACATTGCAAGTTTTTCGCTTTTTTTTCGTACCTTTGGCTTCGCCGAAGGTAAAATTCACTCGGAAATGAAAAGAAAAGCGAACTTTTCTTTTGCATTTCACTCGTTTTTCGTATCTTTGCGCAGAAATACCTAAAGCAAAAGGATTATCGATGGAAAAGAAAGTAAGGATTTTCTGCCGGAATACCGGACAGAGCTTAGAGGTGCCCATGGGAGCCAAGTTGGAAGAGATATACGCACTGTCAGGGCTGAAGATGGTGCATGGTCCTGTCTCGGCACATGTTAATAATAAGGTGGAGGGAATGCATTACCGTGTGTATAACCAGAAGGAGGTGGAGTTTCTTGACGTCACCTCGACCAGTGGCAGCCGTGCCTACACCCGTACTCTTTTTTTCGTACTTTGTAAAGCTGCACACGAAATATTCCCGCAATGCAAAGTGGGTATTGACATCCCCGTCTCAAACGGCTATTACGTCAATCTGCAGATAGGACGGCCCGTCACCCTTGACGATGCTGGAGCCATCCGCCGGCGTATGCAGGAGATTATTGATGCCGCCCTGCCTGTCCATCGCTATGAGACCACAACTGAAGAGGCCATCAAAATGTTTGAAATCCTCCACAATAGGTCGAAAGTAAAACTGTTGAAGAGCACAGGAAGTCTTTTCACAACATTCTACGATATCGACGGTTATGTAGATTACTACTACGGAGCGCTGCTGACGAACACCTCACAACTCTATCTCTTCGGACTCGAGAAGTACTTTGATGGCCTGTTGCTGCGCCTTCCGTCACGCGAAAACCCCGACGAGCTTGGTGAGATGATTCATCAGGACAAGATGTTCGGCATCTTCAAGGAGCACCACCAGTGGCAGGATATTGTAGGACTGCGGACTGTCGGTGACTTGAACGATGCCATCCGGCTCGGCTATTCCTCTCTGCTTATCCAGATTAGTGAGGCACTCCAAGAGAAGAAGATTGCCAAGATAGCCGATGAGATAGCCCAGCGTAAAGGCATCCGTTTGGTGCTCATTGCAGGTCCTTCCAGCTCAGGTAAGACCACCACATGCAAGCGACTCTCCGTACAGCTTGCTGTCAACGGCATCAAACCCGTGCCCATCTCTTTGGATGATTATTTCCTGGATCGTGACAAGACACCGCGCGACGAGAAGGGTGACTATGACTTCGAACACCTTCATGCCCTGAACCTGCCGTTGCTCAATGAGCAGTTGACGGCCCTGTTCAATGGCGAGGAGGTGGAACTGCCGCGCTATGACTTCCCCACGGGCACCAGTCAGAAGAGCGGACGCCGCCTGCGTCTCGGAGAGAAGGAAATTCTTGTGGTGGAGGGCATCCATGCGCTGAACCCTGAACTGACGTCGGAGATTCCTCGTGAGCAGGTCTTCCGTGTCTACGCTTCAGCGCTGACCACCATCCTGCTTGACAATCACAACTATATCCCCACCACGGACAACCGTCTGCTGCGTCGTATCATCCGTGACTATAAGTACCGTGCCGTCTCAGCACAGGAGACCATCCGCCGCTGGCCCAGTGTCCGTGCGGGTGAGAACAGGTGGATATTCCCGTATCAGGAGAATGCCGACGCCATGTTCAATACGGCCATGCTCTTTGAGTTGGCCGCCATCAAGAGTCAGGCAGAACCGCTCTTGGACCAGGTGCCGGAGAATTGCCCTGAACACGCCGAGGCTTACCGTCTGCTGAAGTTCCTGCGCTATATCAAACCCATTCCCGATACGCAGATTCCTCCTACGTCACTCCTGCGTGAGTTCCTTGGCGGCTCGTCGTTCAAGTACTGATTCGTTCTTATTTCTTTACGATTAGCGTGTATTCGCCTCCAGCTTTTGTTGGCAGGTCGTAGAGCCATGTCCTTTTCAGAACTGGCTTTTGGAGGTTGGCCTCGCTGCTGATGAGGGGCTTTGGTGTCGTAGCTACGGTAAAGGAGGGGTTGGAATTATGGCCCTTGGCACTCTTGAGCGATGTGCGGAGTGCGGTGAGCGGGGTGCCGCAGCGTATGCGGCAGTTGCCACCGTTTTTTGAACGGATGACGGCTTTCGTCAGTCGGCCGTCCTTCCAGTCCATGTCCACCTCGAAGCCGCCTCGTGCCACAAGTCCTTTGACGGATCCGTCCTTCCATGCAGCGGGGAGGGCGGGCAGGAGGTAGATAAAGCCGTCGTGGCTCTGCAAGAGCATCTCGGCGATGCCGGCCGTGCAGCCGAAGTTGCCGTCAATCTGGAACGGCGGGTGGGCGTCGAACAGGTTCGGGTAGGTGCCGCCGCGCTGCTTCACGGTGCCAAAGATAAGGAAGGTGTCAGCGGTCAGTGTCAGCTGGTCGCCAATGAGCTTGTAGGCATGTTCACCGTCGAGCAGTCGTGCCCAGGAGCAGACCTTCCAGCCCATACTCCAGCCAGTCGACACATCGCCACGTGCCTCGAGAGATGTGCGGGCAGCGCTGAAAAGCTCAGGTGTGCGGTAAGGAGAAATCTGGTTAGACGGATAGAGACCGTAGAGGTGGGAGAAGTGGCGGTGGTCATCCTTCGGGTCATCCAGGTCATTGAGCCATTCCTGTAGCTGTCCCCAGCGGCCTATCTGCATGGATGGAAGCTGGGTGAGCTGTGCTTTCAGCGTTTGGAGGAAGGTTGGGGGGATAAGGCTGTCTGTTCTTTCTGTTTGGTTATCCCCGTCTTGATATCCTAAATCATCTGGATTCCCTAAGATGCTGGCGGCAGCCAGCACGTTTGTATAGAGTTCCGTCAGGATTTGGTTATCCATTGTCACGCCGGCGTCCAATGAAGAGGGGCGCCCCTTGCCGCCATGCTCCGGCGACTCGCCCGGACAGACTACGAGCCAGTCCTTCGTCGGATGCTTGACGAGGGTCTGTGAATAGAAACGGACGGCGTCGAGCATGATGGGGAAATAGTCACGAAGGAAAGCTTTGTCACCCGTATAGAGGAAATGTTCCCACAGGTGACGGCAGAGCCAGGCGGAGCCCATGGGCCACAAGCCTGTCTGTGCATGGTCTATCGGGCCGGTAACACGCCACTGGTCAGTGTTGTGGTGCAGCACCCAGCCGTCGGCGCCGTACATGTCTCTGGTGGTCTGCCTGCCTGTCTCGCTGACCTCACGGATGAGTTTGAAGAGCGGGCCGTTCATCTCTGTCAGGTTACACACTTCTGAGGGCCAGTAGTTCATCTCAAGGTTGATGTTCGTGGTGTACTTCGAGTCCCACGATGGCAGCATCTTCTCATTCCAGAGGCCCTGTAGGTTGGCGGGGTTTGTGTTGTCGGGCTGGGACGAGGAAATGAGCAGGTAGCGGCCGAACTGGAAATAGGTGGCGACGAGGTAATTGTCGGGGCGGGGAAACCGCCCCGCACGGTTGGCATTAGAGGAGGAACGGTTGGCATTAGAGGAGGGGCGGGCGGTGTTAGAGGAGGGACGGTTGGCATCAGAGGAGGGACGGGAGTTATCGGAGAACTGGCGGATGCGTTCGGTGGTAGGCGTATGGGGATAGAGGTCTTCGCCGAGGTCTAAGCTCACACGGTCGTAGTATTGGTGGTAGAGCTGTTCATGGCTGGCTTTCAGCGCGTCGTAGCCGAGGGTAGTGGCTTCATGCAGCCGCTGGCGTGCCTGCGCCACCTCGTCGCCCGAGATATCCTTATAACTAATCACGTTCGTGCCTATGGTTATGTAGACCGTCGCTTCGTCAGCTCCGGTCACCGATACCTGTCCGTCGGCCTGGCTCACGTGTCCGCCCTTGGCCTGTGCCGATATCAGACCGATGAAGCGCACCTTGCCCTTTAGGTTCTCGTGCTTGGCACTGACGCCGTGGAGGTAGGCGTAGCCCTCTGGCGAGAGGCTGCCCGTCAGCACGTCGCTGTGGGGGGTGGTCATCGAGGCGGTGAACGTGACCTTTCCAGGCTTCGAAGCCTTCAGGTGCAGGGCAATGACCTTGCTGCCCAGGGGGGCAATAGCCTCACGCTCGTAAACCACCCCGTCCACCATATAGCGGACAACGGTTCTCCCGTTGTCAATATCTAACAACCGCTCGTACTGGCTGTAGTCCGTGTGGCCGGGCATGGAAACATATAGGTCGCCAAAGGGTTGGTAGGGCATTCCCATATTCTGTCCGGCACCAACGGGCATCACCTTCTCGTCGGCCAGCAGCTGTGCCTCCTTGTACTTGCCTTCAAAGATGAGCTGGCGCACCTTCGGCAGGTACTCTTTGGCTTCGGGATTCAATACCTGATTGGGCTGGCCAGCCCAGATGGTTTCCTCGTTCAGCTGTATTCGTTCAACGGCAGGTGTACCGAACACCATGCCGCCCATCACGCCGTTGCCGATGGGTAATGCCTGTGTCCAGGTGGCTGCTGGTCGGTCGTACCATAGCCTATACTCGCGTGCCTGTGTTCCCAGGCCCAGCATGATGCATATTGCAATTGTCAGTAGCTTCTTCATTGGTAGTTTGTCTTTGAAATCGCAAGTGCGGGTTATTGATAATCCATGTAAGGTTCTAGTCGGCGGATGGCATCGGCGGGGAAATCGCGGCTGAGTCCCAGGTCTGAGAGCGAGCGGATGGGCCCGTGCAGGCGGCGGTAGTCCACGATAGCCTTGGCCTGATAGAAGTTGATGTAGGGGTGTCGCCTCAGTTCCTGAAGCGACAGTCTGTTGACGGCCAGCTTCTTGACGTTTCCGTCAATGACGAGGTATTGCTTCGCCTCCTGCGGGAAGGAGTCTATCTCGTCCAACTGGTCAATGCTGGCATAGCCGCCCAGCCTCTTCCCGTAGCGCACAATCTCGGCGGCGTAATACGGGCCGATGCCAGGAACACGGCGCAGGAGTGCCGTGTCGGCGGTGTTTAGCCCGATGGTCTCAGTAGACTGTAGCTTCACGGGATAGCGAAGGCTGTCGCGACGGGGCTGGGGTAGGGGCTGCGCCTCGGACAGGGTGGCTGCAGGCTGATAGTCGCTGCCGATACGGATGTAAGGTTCCAGGCGGCGGTATTCGCCCACGGTAAGTCCGTAGAGGCGGGCAAAGTCAGCGGGGCGGCGGTAGACACCTCCTGCGCGGCGAAACTTATAGATGTTTCTGACCTGCCACTCGCGCAGACCTAAGCGCAGCAGTTGGGTGCTGTCAGCGGTGTTGGGGTCGAAGGGAAACAGTTCGGCTGGTCGCTGTGTCGGCTGGTCATCATAGTAACCGCTGCTTCGGGCAGTGCGGCGGCTGTCGGCCCGAAAGTCCGTAGCAGCGTCCTGCAAGCCCGCCGGTGTCTGCTCGGTTTCGCCGCCCGTCACCCAAATCAGCATCAGGACAACGGCCGCCACTACCAGCAGCACCATGATGGTCGTGCGGTCGGACTTACGGATATAGAATAGTTGCTTAAGCCAATTCCTCATCTCTCATCTCTTGCACCTTGCCTCTTGCTCCTAAATCCTCCATCTCCTTATCTAACTGGTTTCTCCACAGGTACTTCCGAGTCTCGTGAACGATGATGCCACTCAACAGCAGCAGTGACAGAAGGTTGGGAATGGCCATGAGCGCATTCATACAGTCGGCCAGGTTCCACACCACGGCCAGGTTCATGACACTACCCACAAAGATGGCTATGATGTAGAGCACACGGTAGAGTCGCACCCAGCTTTGGCCGCGCAGGTATTCCACTGCCCGCTCGCCGTAGTAGCTCCAGCCGAGGATCGTGCTGAAGGCAAATGTCAGCAGGCCGAACGTCAGCAGCGGGGCACCCACCATGGGGATTTTGGCAAAGGCGGCGCGGGTGAGGGTGGCACCGTTGTCGAAGGAGATGTCAGGATAGGCCAGCACGCTGCTCACGATGACCAGGCCGGTGAGAGCACAGATGACGACGGTGTCCCAGAACGTGCCGCTCGACGATACGAGGGCCTGGCGCACGGGGTTGCGCGTCTGGGCAGCGGCGGCTACGATGGGCGCCGATCCCATGCCCGACTCGTTGGAGAACAGGCCGCGGGCAATGCCATAGCGTGCAGCCATCATGACCGTCGCGCCGACGAAGCCGCCGCCAGCCGACTGCGGCGAGAAGGCCGACTCCACGATGAGCTGTATCGAAGGCCATAGGTAGTCGGCGTTTACGATAAGGATATAGATACAACCCATGACATAGAGCAGTGCCATGAACGGCACCAGCGCAGCACACACACGGGCAATGCTTTTTACACCGCCCAGGATGACGGCCGCAGCTAAGAGGCTGACGGCCAAGCCCGTCATGTAGGGCGATACGCTATATGTCTCGTTGGTCACGGTGGCGATGGCGTTGGCCTGCACCGTGTTGCCGATGCCAAAGGAGGCCACGGCGGTAAACAGGGCGAACAGCACGGCCAGCCATTTCCAGCCTAAGCCGCGCTCCAGCGCATACATCGGACCGCCGAGCATACGGCCGTCCGACGTTTTTACGCGGTACTTGATGGCCAGCAGACCCTCGGCGTATTTCGTCGAGATGCCGAACACGCCCGTCAGCCAGCACCACAGCACGGCGCCCGGGCCACCGAGGGCTACGGCGGTGCCCACGCCCACAATGTTGCCAGTACCGATGGTGGCAGCCAGGGCGGTGGCTAACGAGCCGAACTGGGACACGTCGCCCGTTGCACCGGCGTCCGGCCTGACGGACAGACGGATGGCCTTGAAAATATGACGCTGCGGGAAACGCAGGCGGACGGTCAGGTAGACATGAGTACCCAACAGCAGGATAATCATCGGCCATCCCCATAGCCAGCCGCTCAGTTCAGTTAGGAAGTCGTTCAGTTGGTTCATCGCTCATCACTTATCACTCAAACCTAATCACTATATGCTTAAAACCTAATCCCTTCATCATCTGCCGGAACTGCTCCTCCGCGTTCTCGCGGGCGGTTTGCAGGTTCTCTTGCGTCAGGCTGTGGCTCAGCATTTGGCGATAGGCCTTATGGTACAGCTTCTCGCGGTCGGCTGGTGTCCATCGGCCTGACTCATAGAACGAGCGGGTGCGTGCCTCGTCGATGAAGTCGCGGTCGAGCAGCCCGATTCTGGGTAGGGTGACGGTAACACTGTCGTCTTTCGCCTGTAGCCAGCGCGGGGCGGCCAGGTGCATGTTGATGCCGAGGCGCAGGGTGCCGTAGTAGATGCGCACCAGCTCGTCGTTCGACAGCAGCCCCTTTCGCACGGTGTCCACCAACTCCTCGTTGCTGATAGCCAGAAATTCCCACTCACCGATGTCGCGGATGCTCTGTATCTGTTCCGGCGTTACGTTGATGTCGCGGTTTACGTCGAGGCCGATGCTGTTGTCCTTCTTGACGAAGAACAGCCAGTAGAACACGAAGAGGAACGCCACGATGGTCAGAGCCGTCACCGTGAGTCGCTTGCTGGACAAGGCCAGCTGCTTAAGTTTGAGTTTATCCTTGGTGTTCATTTCTTCTCAATGGTTGAAAAATCCAATAGTGAACGGAAACTGTTCTGTGACAGGTTCTTACGGAACGCGATGGTGATGTCCTGCTCCCGGTAGCCCATCTGTTCCAGCATGGGGATGAGCGTCCGGGCAGCGCTGGCACGCGCCGTCTCGACAATGCCCATCTTCTCCGCGCTTTGGATGATGGCTTCCCGTCCCTGCTGCTCGTAGTGCGACATCTCCTCGTCGCTGAAACGGGCACGCGTCAGTCCTACGAACTGCTTGATGGACTTCTGGTCAATCTTCGAGCTGGTGAGCACGATTTTCGGGTCGGGCAGCAGCAACGTGATCTTGTCGCCGTTGCGCTCCACGTTTTTCTCAGAGAACTGAGAGAAGTCAATGAAGGCTTTCACCGTGGCATCCATGGGGATGGCAATCTTTCGCTCGCCCATCGGCATACGGATGCTGATGTCCTGCTTCAGTACGCTTCCTTTCAGCTGGAGCACGTCGTCGTGGGTCACAATTTTGTGGATACGGTACTCCGTGGTGTAGAGCCGCGAGCACTTCTGTATCTGCATGACGAGCATGGGCAGGGTGTCAATGCTCTGGTAGCGCGGCTCCTCCCCGCTGCTTTCGCCGTCGCCGGTACATCCTCCCGCCGTCATGGCGGCAAGCAGCATGAAAACAACATACTTTCTCATCTTCCGATACCTTTTTGTTGGCAAAGTTACGAAAAGTTGAGAGAAAAGCAAACAGAAAACGTGAAATTTTTACGACATCGTTAAACTTTTATCGTGTTTTTGCGTCAGATTATCAGTTGCAACTAAAAACAAGAACAAATCTGAAAGTAAAAACTATTAAATTATTGTAATTATGAAAAAGATGATAGTGGCTATAGCAGCCATGATGATAACGGCCAGTGCAACGGCTCAGGAAGTTAACCAACCCCAGCCTCAGCAAGGGGCACCTCGTCAGTTCGACAGAACGGAAATGATTAAGCAGCGTACGGATGACGCAGTAAAGAAATACGGCCTGAACGAAGAGCAGGCAAAGCAGCTCCTTGCCACCAACACAAAATATGCAGATAAATTGCCCATGATGAGAGGCTTCAGAGGCGGCCCCGGCGGTGGACAGCGCGGTCCTGGCTTTGGAGGCGGACAGCGCGGCGGTGGTAACTTCGGCGGCGGCTTCGGCGGCGACACCAGGGAGCGTCCCCGCATGAGAGACGGCCAGCGGCCGCAGCTCACCGAGGAGCAGCGGGCTCAGTTCGAGGAGCGTCGCAAGCAGCAGGAGGCTGCCTCGAAGGAGTATGATGCAGAGTTGCAGAAGATCTTCACCCCTGAGCAGTACAAAGCCTACAAGGCTGACAGCGAGCGCCAGCGTCCCCGCATGAGAGACGGCCAGCGTGGTGAGCGTCCCAGGAACAGGGAGCAGTAATTCTAATTACGAATTACGAATTATGAATTACGAATTAAACAAAGGAATATCATAGTGATTTAGGTTAACATAGTGTTTTTCAGGCTAGCGAGCCTACTTCGGTTAGTATTAGAAGGAAAAAGAAACGAAAGGATAACAACACTGCCCGTCGCTTTGGTAGCGGCGGGCCTTTTTGTGCGTCATTTGGAAAACAATAGCGTGAGCAAGGGGAGCGTAATCATGGAGAGGATGGTGGTGATGAGCGTAACCTCCGTAATGAGCGTGGTGTCGCGGTTGTATTTCAGACAGAGGATGGTGCCGTAAGTAGCTACGGGCATGGCAATGACCACCGTGTTGATGTTGACCACATACGGGTCGAAGCCAAGTATGGGGAACAGGAAAAAGAGACCGAGGGGAATGAGTATCAGACGGAAGAGGGTGGCGGAGTAGACCGTCCGGTTGCCCAGCATCGTGCGCAGGGAGAGCTGCGACATCGACGAACCGATGATGAGCAGGGCAGCAGGAACGGTGATGTTGCCAATCATGGTGAGCGGCTGGCTGACGACGCCCGGGATGTTGTCAATGCCGAGGGCTACAATCAGCATAGCAAGATATGCCGAGAGCATCGGCGTGCTGTAGAGCACCTTCTTCTGAAACCGCTTCCCGTCATCTAACTTGCCGACTATCAGGATGGTGCCGACGGTGAACACGGCCAATGTGTTGACCACATTCAGCACGGCGGCATAGAACACCGCCTGGTAGCCGAAGATAGAGGCGACCACCGGATAGCCCATAAAACCGACGTTGCCGAACATCAGCGCAAAGCCTACAATCCCCTCTTCATCCCTCTTCTTCGTCAGATAACGGGGCAGAAAAAATGCTATGCCAGTAAGGATGATATACGTAATGAAGCTGATGACCAGCAAGGGGAGGATGAGCCGGCGGTCAGGCAGGTCGCCCGTCATGGCCGACGACAGGATGAGCGCCGGGCAAGTGATGTTGATGACGAGGCTCGACAGCCGTTTGTCGAACTCGCCACCCATATAGCCCAGCCTACCTGCCACGTAACCTACGATGACAATGGCAAAGAGCGTCATCATTACTTCAAACATCCGTTCCTTTGCAATTTCAGTGCAAAGTTACGACATTTTTCTGAATTAATCCCCCTTTTCCATTTTTTTGAGGAATACTTTGTTACTTTTCTATTTGTCTCATTCGCGCGCGCGTATGCGCGCATAGTTGAAGACAAATCCGAAAACATCCCACCCATCCTACCCATCCTACACCTAACGCGGGTGTAGGATGGGTAGGATGGGTGGGATATTTTCGTATTAAGCTTATATGTATTATGCACGCGTGCGCGTAAGAAACGGACATATTGTTTGATTATGCACCGTGCTTCTGACCAGTCTCTAAAAACAGGAAGTCCGTGACGGGGAACCAGCGTGTCAAAGGATAGTTGGTACTCCAGTTTTGTTCCACAGGGTGGAATAATCGTAAACCAGTGGTTTAGCGTCGTAAATCGGTGGTTTACGATTCTAAATCGGTGGTTTACGATTCTAAATCGGTGGTTTACGATTCTAAATCGGTGGTTTAGAATCAGGCAGAACTTGGAGAGGTCTCACCTGACTATCACCTTTCGTCCATTGACGATATTCAATCCCTTCTGCAAGGAGCGGAGACGCTGGCCTTGGAGGTTGTAGATATTGTCATTATTCTTTTTTCCATGATCATTTAGACGCAACGCGTCGCTAACCCCTGTCGTTTGCGTATCGAATTCGCCAGTGAAAGACTCGTCACCATTCTCGACGGTTACGGTGTAACGGCCTTTTGCGTAAGAGGAGATGTCGATGTTGAGGCCCACGATGCTGCCTGCGTTGATATTCTTCTCATACACGGCCTTGCCCGTTTCGTCAGTAATGCGCACCAGATAGGCATCGTCGAGCGGGTCGAGATTGATACCCAACTTCACGTTGTTGTATTCACCATATAGCGATTGCATTCCCGACGCATCCGCGTCGCTCTTTTCTTGCTTACTCCGTGTCTTAGGCTTTGTCTTGATGGTATGGGTGAAGTCGATGCGTTGTTTTCGGGCATCCATGCTCTCAGGGGTAGCTCCGTCCTCATATTCGTCGTTAAAGTAGATGACCTCATCACCAACGGTACATGACATCAGGAACGCCCCATGATATTCTTTTCCATAATAGACATTGTATATCGGACCCTCAATACCTCCAACACCTTCCAACCATGTGGTATTGTAACCAGCGGGTTCTCCCCTCATGACATCTCTATAAACGCCCTTAAAGCCTTTAATACCTTCTGTCTGCTTCGGTCCCAATACGTATGGCGGATCATTTCCGTCTATCACGAAAGTTCCATTGTCATCAAGGGAGAAGTCATACATCATCCGGAACGCTTTGTTTGCATCGTCGTAAACGTACACCTTCTTGTCCTCTTCGTACCATGCTCCCACATAACTCAGCAATGGATATTGCATCATAATATCATAATCTGGATAATCAGGGCTGACATACCGCTGACGCATCATCTGCTTAAAGGTAACTCCGTTGATGATGGTATCCCCATCGAAGTAGTAGTAGTCAACCAGTTGCACAGGATTCGAGCCGACGCTTCCTACTTTCCATACTTTTCCATCTTCGACGAAGGGGCGATAAGGTATGTTGTCGACAGGATTTGTAGCGGTCTTGGCATAGAAGTCATCCTTCGTGAAGATGCAATTGTCGCCATCGTAGACAGCATACAGGCAGGTTTGACTCCCGTTGGTTGGTACGATACCCTCGTTTAAGCGTAATCCGTCCATGAGGCTTCCCACACCTTCGACAACGATATCATAATTATTCCAAATAGTCCACCTTCGGTATTGAATGCCTTTGACGTCAATCTCGTCGACAGATACTACGGGAAAGCTCGTTAAAGGGTCATTTTCACCTACATTCAGATTGAAGTCGAACACCTTGCGCCAGCCATTCTCTATGCTACTGTAGAGATAGACGTCTGGGCCTTCTTCGTATAGATAGGAACTTGATCCATTTTCGTAGGATGCTTTGAAACATTGCTTGCCTGCATATACGGTTCCTCCCTCCACCTTTATGGTATGGAAGATCGTGTCATTATATATGCCTTTATCTGGGGAGTATTCTAATTTGACTTCCATCATCTTCCATACGCGACCGTCTACCAGCATACGAGGATGTCCTTCTTCGTCAGTTTTGGGCTGTTGCTGCTGATCTGCCATGTATCTTTCCATCATCCAATTACTCAACCATTCAATTATCCCTTTTTGGTAGGTTTGAGTGAAGATGTCGGCTCGAGAGAAGATTTCCTGACCATCCTGCTCGCATGAAATCACAGCAGGGGTCCTACCACCGACAAGACCTGCAGAACCGAATAGATTGTCAATGTCACCCCCTATTCCGCTAACGATAGTTGTTATCCCCGTGTAATCGTAATTATTGCCATCGAACAGGTAGATGACCCGGAAACTGTGGTTGTAGCTCTCAAGCGTATCAATGCGTATCACTTCCAGTTTATTTCCTAAGAACATTCCCTTATCTCCTACGTTTTGGTAGTCGTCGAACAGCAATGAGGGTGTTTCGTTACCCTTCCTGTATTCGTAAACTCGACCTTTCTCCTCGTAGAAAGCGGCAGTGTAGATTCCGTCTCTATACATCTTCGTGCACTCCTGCCCGCCTATCAACGTGTCGCCTTTCAGGTAGAAACTGAGAGGTTCTGGTTGATTTGACGTATATCGGACGCAGTTCCACTTTTTGCCATCAACAATAAATGTGTTATAGACAGGCTTCCTCGTTTCTGGAAGAGTATTAGCTATAGCGGTCTGAAATTCTTCGTTTGTGAATATTAGCTGGTTATCACGATATACTGAAAGATGAACGGACGGACTATTTGAATTACCTGAAGTAGGCATTGTGGTAAAAAATGATACTGGCAGTATTCCCAATCGTGAATCACCTATTCCCTCTACCCAATAGTCTCCTCCAAAATTGAGACAACGATAGGACACCCCGCAAACAGTAACAGTTTCTATGGACTGTACATTGTTTTCTCCTTCTTTCAAATTGAAGTCGAACCTCTTAGCCCACTCATAAGGCTTATAGTCCCAATAGTTATATACATACACACATCCGTTATCTTCGTAGATATAAGTACCTTTAGTCTGATTAGTATTATTATCATCCAGAATAACCATTTCGTAACAGGTCTTTCCATCAAATTCAACAGGACCCTCCAAGGACACCGTCAATGTAATTGGAGCAGAACCTAACGTTGGCATGGTGTATTTCCATACAGTCCTTCCATCAACCAGCGGCTTGTAGTTGTTTTCCTGAGCCATGGTTACAACTGAAGTGTTTGGCATCGCCTTCACTTCCCCTTGTGCTAACATCGAAAAAGATGCCAGCGCGCACGCAATAAATAATAATGTACGTTTCATATCTGTCTCTTTTTTTTATATTATCTCATTTTTTCATTATCTCATTATCTCATTTTTTCATTATCTCATTATCTCAATTTCTTAGTATTTGTTCGAGCGTGATGTCTGGATTGGTTTCTCCGAACACGTCCTTCTTCAGCTTGAGCTTACGGTGCTGGACGGCAGAGATGGTGATGCAGTAGATGTTGCCGATGGTGCGGTTGCTCAGGCCGAGTCGGGTGAGGATACACAGGCGGATGTCGTTTTCCGTCAAATCGGGGTACTGCTCACGGAGGTTGGCAAAGCGGTTGTTGTCGATGGCGTTGAGCGTGCGTTCTATCTCGCTCCATTCGTGCGGGCTGAGATAGATGAGCGAGTCGCCGCTTTGGTTGAGTTT
>ONKY01000036.1 GCA_900318585.1 uncultured Prevotellaceae bacterium | reverse complement strand
TTTCTAAGGCGCTTCAGGATGGGCTTGAACCAACGACCCCCTGATTAACAGTCAGGTGCTCTAACCAACTGAGCTACTGAAGCAGATTTTGCTGTTAAGCGGGTGCAAAGGTACAGCTAAAAAATGAAACCGCCAAACTTTTTTGCGGAAAAATTTGCTTTCGCAGCTATTTTAACAGATTTTTCGCCCCTAATGGCCAAAGTACAGACTAATAGCTACTGAGAATTCTACGTTTTTCAGCATACACAGTCAGGGCTTTTCACCGTACAATCAGAACTTTTCTGCATACACAGTCAGAGCTTTTCGCCGTAACAGAGGTCGCCAGCATCACCGAATCCTGGAACGATGTATTTGTTGGCGTTCATTCCTGGATCGATGGCTGCGCACCAGATTGTGGCATTGTCGGGCAGTGCCTGCTTGACGACATCGATTCCCTCGGGTGTGGCAATGACACAACAGATGTGTATCTTGCGAGGTTTTCCGGTTTTCTGTAGTGCCTCGATACTGGCAGCCATGGAACCGCCTGTGGCCAGCATGGGGTCACAGATGATGAGGGTCTTGCCTTTGACAGATGGAGCGGCCATATATTCGGTATGCACACCCACTTCAGTGTGTTCACGATTGGTATACATGCGATAGGCTGAGACAAAGCCGTTGTCGGCATGGTCGAACACGCGGAGGAAGCCTTCATGGAAGGGCAGTCCGGCGCGGAGTACAGTTGCAATGAGCACGTCATCCTTCGGCAGAGGGATCTCGAGGGTGCCGAGAGGAGTAGTGACGGTTTTGGGCTTGTAGTCCATGGTTTTTGACACTTCGTAGGCCATCATCTCGCCAATGCGCTGGATGTTGTGTCGGAAGAGCAGGCGGTTACGCTGGTAGCTCTTGTCACGTAGTTCACTCATGTACTGGTTGATGATACTGTTCTGTTCACTGAAATTGATGATATCCATATTGCTTGGGTTTTATTTGATTTCTATGGCTCGCATGGAGTAGGCAGGTAACTCAATCTCGTTACCCTGCAACTCTGAGGTGTTCATTTGCAGGTGCTGTTCCTCGGGCTTTCCCTCAAAGCCTTCGCACTTAGCGCCTGTGGGGATGGTGAGGCCGCTGATAGTGAGCTGAAGGGGTACGGGCAGGGCATTGACCAGCTTCAGGAATCTCTTGCCAGTCTTAGTATCGCGGACGAGGCTGGCGGCCAGGCGGTGACTTAGTTCTGGATTTTGGATTCGGAATTCAGAATGAATATAGCGGTCTCCGCCGTAGACAGAGAACAGTCGCTGCACGTCGTAGGCTGGCGTTGTGCGCACGGAGGTGTTGCCGAAATAGATCATGTCGGGGTTCCAGTTGGAGTGTCCGTCCTTAGAGAGCATAGGCGCATAGCTTGTCATCTCCACAATGTCACCGTTGCGCTCTACGTCCGTCAGGTAGATAGCTTCTGCCAGCGCCGTCTCCACGTTCGGGCGCTTCACTTTGGTAGAGGCGGCGTATTCACCAAGATAAACTTTGGGTGAGGGCTTCCCGTCGGCCAGCAGACGTGGGTAGTTGTTGTAATAGTCACGGTGATGCATGAACCATCCCGTTGACTCATAGTAGTGCTCGTCCACCATGTACTGGAGGTCGGGGTGCTTGCGTGTGAAGTCCCAGCCTTCGATATAGTCGGCACTCGGTGTATGGAACGGACCTACCGTTCCACATATCTTGATGTCGGGATACTTCTGGCGGATGGCTTTGCAAATCATTTCGTAGCGATCTTCAAAGACGGTTCCGATAATGTCCTCGTTGCCAATACCTATATACTTCAGATGGAAAGGCTCCGGGTGTCCGGCATCGGCACGCATCTTCGCCCATCGACTGGTGGCAGGGTCGCCGTTTGCCCAGTCAATGAGGTCGAGCAATTCCTGGATGTAGGCAGGCATCTGATCCATCGGTATACCTCCCTGTTGCCCACCCATGCCCGCAGCGTTGGCAGCCGAATTCTGGCAAGGCACACCAGCGGCTAAAACGGGCAGCGGCTCTGCACCGATATCCTCACAGAACTGGAAGAACTCGAAGAAGCCAAGTCCCCGCGTCTGATGGTAGCCCCAGATATTGAAGTCAGGCTTACGGTCCTGCAAGGGGCCAACGGTATGGTTCCAATGGTAGATATTCTCCATGCCCTGTCCGTGGCTCATGCATCCGCCCGGGAATCGTATGAACTTCGGGTGGAGGTCGGCTATCACCTGTGCCAAGTCGCGACGCAGGCCGTTCTTTCGGTTCATAAACGTTTCCTGCGGGAAAAGTGAGATCATGTCAACGCAAGCCTCATTATCCTTCTGCGGCAGAAGGACGAGGCGTGCCTTCGCGTCAGTACTCTTGGCGATGAGCACGGCTGTGTACTGCTTCCAGCTGTCAGGGCTATCAGTTTTCACCTTTGCCTTTGCGATAATTGAGCCATCGGTTGTGAGCAACAGGACGATAAACTGTTTTGTGCCACGCACGTAAAAGGAGAAATCGTACTTCTTTCCCTTCTCTACGGCTATGCCGTCCCAGCCCTCGTTGATGAGTGAATCGTTAGTAACAATGGCGTAGTGTGGATTGTTCTTCGAGAGCGGACTGTCAGTGGCTATGCGTATGGGGGCCGGCGAGTGCCATGCAGTGGTGGCGTTCCATTCTCGGCGATCCTTGCTACTATACTCAAAGTCGCGGTTCTGCACCAACTCGGCATACAGTCCGCCGTCTGCAGCATAGCTGATATCCTCGAAGAAGATACCGATGAGCTTGTCGCTGATGGGTTTCTCCTGCGTGCCAACGGTCAATGTGGCCTTGACGGGTGCAGTGAGCCACGAAAGGTTCTTCCCGTCGTCGTGCATCCGCTCAGCGCTGATGCGCCCATCCTCGGCCATGCGGTCAAAGTGGCGGGCTAAGGCCAGCACCTCCTCGGTCGGTACTTCAAACTTATTACCCTCGTAGAGCTGCCCACGAACGGTGGCCGTATCGCGCAGCCATGCATCTTCGTCTATCTGGCTGGCCTCCTCCTTGCCGAAACGGCGGAAGTCGTTCGAGGCCGGCAGGTAGCGTTTCTGTCCTCCTGCGGTCTTGTAATAGACGTCGAACTTACCGTCCACCCCCTCGAAGACGATGGGTTCCAAGCAGGGGCGTTCCGTCACCATCGGATAGTCCTGTGGCCGCCACGTCACCAAGTCACTGCTATAGGCGACGCCGAAGGCCGGCGTGCGGTCGTTCAACTGGAACACCAGCCGCCACGTGCCATCCTGGGCGCGACAGACTGACGGATGGTACATACGCTTCTCAGCTCCCCATTGCCCGTAGTCGCTGGAACAGAGCTGTCCCATCTCGTTCCACTGCCCGTTGTCGTACAAGGCCACATGCAGTCCCGCCCTTTCGTTGGGCGAATAGATGAATATCTCGCGGCTTTCCTCTGTCTGCGCACCAACCTGCCCGAAAGCAACGGTCAGCAGCACGCTCATCATCAGTTTTCTCTTCATTGTCTCCAAATCTTTTTTACTATTACTTCACCGACCATTCAAAGAGTCCGGCGGAATCGTCGTCGGGCAGTGTCACCTCCAATCTCAGGGCCTTCGTCTTCACGGGATTGAAATGTACGCTGTTGGCCACGCCAGAAAGGGTAGTATAGCCGTCGGCGCCCTCTACTGGCAGCCACTGTCCGCTGGCGTCCTGATAGAGGATGCGCCACGACTTGGGTACGGCGCAGCCGCCCCAGGGTTTGTCGCTGAACCAGTAGACAGTGGAAGTGCTTACCTCAGCCTCCTGCGGAAAAGTGTAGCATATCCACTCCGTCGATGCTTTCTTGGGCCACCAGTGGGTGTAGGGCACGCTCCGATCGGTCTCGCCCTTCGGTATCAGTCGGTCGTTGACGGCGGTCAAGGCAGGCAATCCGCCTGACACGGATGTGGTCACCTTGCTCTCCGAGGCCAACGTGGCGGGCTGGGCAGGTGTCGTTGCGCTCAGGTCTTGCGACAGCCATACACGCATCTTCCCGCTGCCGCGATGACACCATGCGTAATAGGGAATGAGCGTCAGCACCTGGTCGCCGACGGTGAGCTTCCCCTGCTTGTTGAAGTTGAGCGTCTGGGCGTCAGTCAGCAGCGTGACCACAGGCGTACCAGCCACCTCACCCTTGCCCAAACGGAACTGCGGTTCCTGATTGACGAGGGCCGAGAAGATGTCAAACTTATTGTCAGGATGCTCGGCGCAGTAGACCACAGGGCCACGCTCTATGGCCACCATACCACGGTCAGCCTCAACCTTGGGGTTAGCACGGACGGTGCGCGGCTCCATGTCGAAGTGTATCTGCACCTTGTCGCCCTTCTTCCATCGGCGGTCAATGGTCAGATAGCCGTCTTCCGTAAGTGAAGAGTGAAGGTTGAACGGAGCAGCTACCGCCGTTCCATTCACGGATACGGAGTAGGAAAGTCGCTTGTTGTCAGAGTAGCTATAGAGGTCTGAGGGCACGGGCTGGTTCTTCAGCCAGCCGGGCACGCGGATCTTCAGTGTGAAGCGTCCTGCCTGGTTCTTGTCGATGGTCAGGACGATATCGCCGTTCCAGGGGTAGTCGGTGGTCTGGCTGACCGTCACCTTCTTGCCGCCAATGCTCACCGTTCCGCTGTTCGACAGGAACAGGTTGACATATAGGTTGCGGTCTTTCACAGCATAGACGTAGCCGGGCAACGAGGGAATGAAGCGGCAGATGTTGCTGGGGCAGCAGGCACAGCCGAACCATGCCTGGCGCTGGTGCTGGCCCATCGACTCCAAGGGGTTGGGG
>ONKY01000126.1 GCA_900318585.1 uncultured Prevotellaceae bacterium | reverse complement strand
TGCCCACCCTGCCTCTTTAGCTCAGTTGGCCAGAGCACGTGATTTGTAATCTCGGGGTCGTTGGTTCGAATCCGACAAGAGGCTCTCCCCAAACAATGAGACGCGAAGCAACCGTACCGGTTATGCTTCGCGTCTTTCGTTAGATTATTGCCTGCGGCGCAACACGAATGGGCACGAATGACTCATGCATATATAAGAATAACAGAAAAACACCCGCACGTGTCGCACGTCCCGCACGTAAAA
The DNA here is from genome assembly GCA_900318585.1 of uncultured Prevotellaceae bacterium. GTDB lineage: Bacteria > Bacteroidota > Bacteroidia > Bacteroidales > Bacteroidaceae > Prevotella. Next base: position 38,324 of record ONKY01000126.1, on the reverse strand, counting down.
TTTTTCTTAAACTATGACGGATTAAACGGATTGTTATATTAAGTACAGTTTCAGCAATCAGAATGCCTTGAAACAAATTATTCCAGCCTGTGGAATAATTCTAAACCAGTGCTTTAGACTCGTATACCACTGGTTTAGACTCGTAAACCACTGGTTTAGCATCGTAAATCGGTGGTTTAGCATCAAATTCTCTCGAGAATTTAATCTAAGCCCGTACTTTACAATTGTTTCACGGACAGGAACAAAATTTGCGTCACACTTCTCCCAGCTGAAACCGTACTTAATACAACAATCCGTTTAATCCGTTCTTGCTCTGGCAAGCGACCAGAGATCGAGCGGTAGTTTAAGAAAAATTTTACGTGCGGGACGTGCGACACGTGCGGGCATTTTTTAGTATAATGGATAATTGTACGGAGCTCTGCTCGCCTGAGCACCTATGAGAATTGGAAATGAGCGAAGAAGCTTGTCCGAATAATCTGTGAGCAATAAAAACCCCGAAACTCCAAAGGAATTCCGGGGATCTTTCCACCGCGCTTAATGGCTGAGCTTCGTGGGATTCTTCATGGCATCCTGCCACGTTCCCTGCTTCATGACAGGAGGTAGCGTCTGCAGTTCCTTGTCTTGCTCAGGTGTATCCTTCGAACGTGCCTGCTGTACTGAGTGCCCAGCGGCAAACTCCTCTCGGCCTTTCGCGTCGAACTCGACGAACGTCTCATAGTCATACTCCCAGCCGGGACCTTCGCTCTCCTGCATCACATACTTGTAGATGGCCTCGCGCGAAGGAGCATTGAAGGGCATGTCGTTGTAGCGCATCATGCTGTTCTTCGTGGGACGGTAGATACCAAACGAATAGAGGCCGCTGCCTTCATAGGCACCCAAGCCTTCTGATGCATAGCGGGAATCGGCGGCAAAGCGTGCCCAGCGAGTCTGGGTGACGTCGCTGTGCATGTCGATATTGGCACCACGTCCGTATTCCGTCCACATCCGCTCGTAGTAGTCTTTCATCTCCTGTGGAGCCGTGCTGCCCTTATTCTCCACATATTCGTCAGTCAGGCGTCCGATGCCGTGTCCGCCACATTCGTGGTTAAGCACACGGTTCACACCGTTCATGAGCAGTGCCAAGTAGGACTGGTCTCCATACATATAGGTGATACTACGACCGGCATTATACGAATTGTAGATGAGGTTGACACGCAGCGGACGGTTGGGAATGAGTGTCGGAATCTTTTTGGCATATTCAAAAGCCTGAGCGTCGCTCGTGATGGCCTGATGGGCACCCTCATACATTTCGGCATTGGGCGACACCACCTTCACGGCATAGACGTTGAAGCGGTTGCGCAGCGACGTGTAGGGCTCGTAGGCAAAGAACTGCTCCATCGCATCACGCATCCTCTGTTCGTAGCGTCCGCCTGGCTCCATGTCCTTGTCTACAAAGGCATCGCCCATGAATACGATGTCCACGCCATTGCCAACGGTAGCCGTCTGTAGGGTCATCACCTCACCGTCGCGCGAATAGTCGGTAGAGGTATAAGGTGTGAAGTCCACCTTTCCGAACCTGTCTTCCAGAACGTCGAACAGCTGTTGGTCGCGTGTGCTGCTGCCCCACTTATCTTCCATCTTGCCGGTTTCGTCCATCAGACTGGTAAAAACGATATTGCCGTTTTTATCAACCAAATTAACGAAATTGAGATACAGATAATAAGCGCCAATTTCATTCATGAAGGACTTGGAATCGAGGTTGAGCCATGAGATATTGTTAGCATGTAGATAGTCGTTCACATCCTCAGTATCGCTCGGATTCATGCCAAGCACCTCAAACCCTTTATTCTTATAAGTTTCGTAGAATTTCTTCAGTTTGTCGGTATACTCTCCCGATGCCGTTTCATAGTTAAAAATTAACGTGTACTCATTGTTCTTGTAGATATCGGTGGTATTGAATGTGTTTCCATCCAAGTCGGTCACATCCAGACGATAGCCAGGGATGTCAGGCAGGGTAAGATGTCCGCCTTGTGGCACAATATCGTTCCACATCAAGTGAAACCTCGGATGGTTGATCACGGCTTCTGGAACTTTCCCGCTGAAGTCGTTGCCTGATAAGTACAGATTATGTTTCTTATCCATCAGTCGGGCAACGCCTGCGGGAATCTCGCCCGTCAATTTGTTATCACTAGCTTGAAGTCGATGTAGGTAGGGATAATCAACCAATGCCGACGGTAATTCACCTGTCAGTTGATTAGTGGATAATCCGAGGTCCTGTATCTGGACATTCCTTAGCAAGTCGGATGGGATAGAGCCTGAGATATCGTTTTGCAATAAATACAGTCCTATAAAAGGCCCCATACCAAAGAGCACGCCATTGTCAGGCATTTCACCTTTCAGATTGTTTTCTGCCAAAGACAAATCCCAGACGTATGGGCGGTTAAGGGTTGTCACGCCATACCACTCGTTAATGGGTTTGTCAGAGCACCAATTAGTATTGTTGTACCAGTGGTCTCCATCCATTGCCTTATAGAATTTTATCAAAGCTTCACGAGCGGAAGCCATGCTTTCTTCTATTGTAAGAAACTCTACGCTCTCCACGTTCTTAATGTCCAAATGCCTTGGCTCTGTATCAAATCCTACACGCCAAACTATTTCCCCATTTTCAAAACGCGGTGACAACCCACCCATCATCATGTCTGTGATAATGCTGTCGCCAGAAGCCAGTCTGACGACGCATGGCTGTCCGGATATGTTCTGTTGGGCGAAAGTACTCATTGCGACTGCTACAGCCATCATGAGCAAAAGAGAAATTCGCTTCATCGGTTCACCTGTTTTTGGATTTTACTTCCTTGCTTAATCACATAGATTCCCTTAGGCAGTTTATTCATGTTGCCTGAACGTCTCACCCGTACACCACTCAGGGTATAGATGCCCGAGGTTGCATCGCCCTCATCCATATTGAGGGGTTCCAATGCATTCGTGACCTCAATAGTAGTAGTCAGCCGTTTAACCTCATCACACAATAAACTGACGGAACGGTCTATATATCTGATTTCCAGACCACGATCCCGATGGCCATTAGCATCAGGAAGGCCCATGATATAGTGCACTTCAGGCGAATTCTCCGTGATAGGCAACTTTACAATCTCACCATCTCTTTTTTCAATGCAGAGATATGCTTTTTTCTCAACTTGCGCTTGTCCACCCAATGGCAGCGCCAGCAGTATCAGCAGCAAGCACCATCTGACGCTCAATTTAAGTATAGTCATAACAAATGCTTTTTACTTGATCACTAATTTGCCATTTCTGATATACACGCCCTTCTTCGCGGGCTTCACCTGCAGCTTGCGGGCATCAAGGGTGTACCACGGGGCGTCGGTGGAGTTCGTGCCGTCCATGGCGTCAATGCCGGTATCAATGCCCTCGTAGTCCTTCCAGGCATCGCTGGCGATGTCGTAGTATTTCGGCTGCCAGCCCTTAGTCTTGGCGGCAGTCACCTGCTCCTTCGTCATCTCGTTGCCGTCAGCCGTCTCCACGCGGCAAACCTGAATGGTGCCGTTGCTCACCGTGGGCAAGCCGCTAACCATGGCTTCCATCCAGATGCCCCGAATCTGGTTCCTCCAGCATTGGATGTAGGTCAGCAGCGGGTTCTTTGACAGGTCGAGCGTCTTCAGCTGGTTGTTATGGCAGGTGAGCTGTACCAACTTGGGATTATGCGACACGTCCAGCGATGTCAGCTGGTTGTTACCGCACAGGATGCAGTCCAGCTCCGGTAGCATCGACACGTCGAGGGATGTCAGCTGGTTGTCCGAAACACCTACGAGCGTCAGCTTCGTGTTCTTCGACAAGTCGATTGACGTGAGTTTCAGGAAGCCGCAATACAGTATGGTCAGCTCGGTGTTCTTCGACAAGTCGAGCGACGTGATTTCCGTGTTGCCGTCGCAGTCGAGCGTCTGCAGCTTCGTGTTCTTGCTAACGTCCAATGCCGTCAGCAGGTTGCCTGAGCAGATGAGTCTCTCCAAGGCCGTGAAGTGCTCAATGCCCGTCAGGTCGGCAATCGACATCTCTTTGACGTCTAAAGACTTCAGGTTCTCTATCTCCTCCTCCGTCAGCACGCCGTCCTTGCCGTAGTCCTGAGCCAGCAGGTAGTTGCGGAAGTTAGCGTCGGGGAAGTTCGTGGCATCAATGGCGAGGCCTGGAACGAATGTAGGCTCAGAGCCTTCGTACTTGGCATCGATGATGGTGTTGCCGCTTAGGGTACGGGCCAGAACCGTCCAGCCTTTGGCTTCTGCTGCGGCCACCTGTCTGGTGTTCATGACATTCTGCTCGTCCAGATATGTCAAGTCAATGGCATAGAGCGTACTTCCTTCATATTGGGTATATTGACTCTGAGGCAGGCTATTCACAAGATTTTCCATTTCTGCCTCACTAATTTGGTTACGCCATATTTCCAAATAATCCAGGCGGAAATTGTTGCTCAGGTCGAGGGAGGTCAGCTGGTTATACCCGCAATAGCACGTATAGAGCATAGTGTTGTTTGAGAGGTCAAGCGTGGTCAGTTTGTTGTTAGTACACCTCAAATTCCACATGCTCTGTAGCTTCGACACGTCTAAGGTGGTCAGCTGGTTGTTGCCACAATACAGCGTGTTCAGGGCGATGAAATAATTGATGCCCGTCAGGTCGGCAATAGACAGTCCTTCAACAACAATCTCTTTTACGTTAATAATCTCGTCATACGTCAGCACGCCGTCCTTTCCGTAGTCCTGTGCCAGCAGGTATTTGCGGAAGTTGGCATCGGGGAAGTTTGTGGCGTTGATGGCCACGTCGGGCGTGGCAGGGCCGTAGTAGGTCTCCCATTGATTATTGGCTACATTAAAATACTGCGTGGTCCACCCCTTCCTCAAGGTCGCGGATAGCTGCTCGGAGGTCATGGCGTTGCCGTTAGCAGCCTCCTCGTTGAGGAAGAACAACCAGCCCGCTAATCTCGGCAGACTGTTGATCATGGCATCCAAGCCGGCACCTCGGATACGGTTCTTGGCGCACTCAATTCGATCAATTTTCGGATTGTTGGAGAAGTCGAGCGTAGTCAGCTGGTTGCTGCTGCAATATAAAATCCATAGCTTTGGATTCTTAGAAAGGTCGAGTGTAGTAATCTTGTTCTCGCTGCAGTTCAGTTGTTCCAGTTCGGGATTGTTGGAGAGATCGATGGTTGTCAGCTGATTCTTGGGGAATTGCAGAAATTTCAACTTCGGGTTCTTCGACACGTCGAGGGATGTCAGCTGATTGCCGGTGACAAATAGACCCTCAAGTGCAGGGTTCTTCGACACGTCAATGGTCTTCAGGTTCATGCGTGATAAGCTCAACTCTGTCAGCACGGGGAACTGGCTCAGGTCAATGCCTGGCCACACGGCATCGACAAAGTTCAGGGTCGTCAGCTTCTTGTTGTTGGAGAGCTGAAGGATTGACAGGTCCTGCTTGCCACCCAGAATCTGTTCCAGATTTACCAGCGTGGACGTATTCAGGGCGGTCAGCGGATTCCCGGTAATGAATATCATCTTCAGTAACACGTTCTTTGACAGGTCAATGGTCTTGATTTGGTTGTACTGAATCATCAGGTTCTCCAATGCCGTGTTCTTCGTCAAGTCGAGCGTGGTCAGCTGATTTTCATAGCAACGTAATGTCTTCAGAGCCGTGTTCTTCGTCACGTCAAGCGTGGTCAGCTGGTTGGTGCCACAATACAGAGAGGTCAGGGCCGTGAAATATCCGATGCCCGTCAGGTCCTTTATTTCCTTGCCGGTGACATCGATTTCCGTGATGACGGGAATCTCCTCTTCCGTCAGCACGCCGTCCTGACCGTAGTCCTGTGCCAACAGGTGGTTGCGGAAGTTCGCGTCGGGGAAGTTCGTGGCGTTGATGGCAATGCCGGTAGCCATGCCTTCGTACCATTCATACCGGCCATTCTTGAGGGCCTTTACCGTCCAGCCTTTCGCCCTTGCTGCAGCCACCTGCTCCTTGGAGATAATGTTTTCCTCGAAGGCTCCATCGCTCAGGTTCATCACGTAGAAGTTGCCGTCGCTTACCGTCGGCAGGCTCTCTACCAGTTTGCCCATTTCCGTCTCGTCGATGCAATTGCCATAGCAGCCAATCTCTCTCAGATTGGGATTATTCGACAAGTCAAGCGAGGTCAGCTTGTTGTCGCTACAATAGAGCTCTTTCAGTTCCCGGCAGTTAGAGAGGTCGAGCGACGTCAGCTGATTGCCGTCGCAACCCAGTATAGTCAGCTTCGTGAGTGCTGGCAGGTCATCAAATTTCTTCAGCGACAGATGTCCACATATCAATGTGTCTAGTTCCGAGATGAATCTGATGCCATTCAGGTCTTCTGTATCTACGTAGCCAATCTCCATAAACTTGATTTCTGCCACCTCAGCCTTTGTCAGGTAGCCGTCGGCACCATAGCCATTGATGTTCGAGGGGTCTAACAGCCACAGACGGAAATTCTCGTCAGGGAAGTTCGTGGCGTTGATGGGAACACCCTCCGGGGCTACGCCGTCATAGTCTTTTATCTGATAGTCTCTCGGGTCGGTGTATTGCGGTTGCCAGCCCTTGGCCTTGGCGGCGGCCACCTGCTCAGTGGTCATCTCGTTACCATTCTCTCCCTCAAAGTAGTGAACATACAGAGTTCCGCCTGTCACCTCCGGCAGACTGCTGACCAAGGCATCCATGGCGGCTCCACGAATCATGTTCCGTGAACAACTGATTTTATTGATTAAGGGGTTGTTGGAAAAGTCGAGCGCGGTGAGCTTGTTGTTACTACAATCCAATTCTTTCAGCTTTGGGTTGTTCGACAAATCGAGTGCTGAGAGGTTCGTTGCTATCAGTGACAATCTGTCTAACTCTGGATAGCAAGAAAGGTCTATGGACTGTAGGTTAATTTGCTCAATACGTAGGAGCTTTAGCTTCGTGAAGCGCGAAATGTTGAGAGGTGCTAAGTCTTGTTCTGCGCAAAGGAGTGCCTCCAAGTCCTCTGTCACTTTTAACGACGTCAGCGGGTTGCCATAGATGGTCAATGTCCTTAGCATGGTATTCTGAGACAGGTCAAGTGACGTAATCTGGTTATTCGCACAACTCAGATCCCTTAGCCAAGTAAAATAGCCGATACCTGTCAAGTCGTTCACGTTCTTCTTTACGATGCTAATACTCCTCGTGGTTTCCAACTCTATTTCCGTCAGCACACCGTCGGCACCATAGCCTCTGATGTTCGAGGGGTCTAACAGCCAGTTGCGGAAGTTCTCGTCGGGGAAGTTCGTCGCATTGATGGCGACCTGAGCCTGCACGCCGGTAGTCATGGCCGCAAGCCCAAACAAAAGAGTAAAAATCCTTTTCTTCATAATAGATAATTTTTGGTTGTTATTATTGGTTGATTTTTATGCGCAGGGGGATGATAATCTACCACCCGAACTCTGCGAGGCCGGCGGCATAGTACCAGCTCATCTTACGGATGTCGGCATTCTGGTTGATATAGTTTGCCGTGGGGTACTGGGGCACGAACATGCTGACGCCCCCGTAGTGGGTGTCGTCGAGCGTGAAGGAGTTGAAGTCAATGTTGTTGGCAACGGGCTCTGTCATCCATTGACCTCCCAGTCCAAAGGTGGGTGTGCGATAGACGACGGCACGTAAGAACACGTCCTTCCACCGGGTGTAGACATCGTTGGATGCGAAGCGGAGCATAATGTCGTTCATGTCGTACATGTAATGGTGGGTGCCGTAGTTGCTGCCCTGATAGTAGATGAGGCCATTGAGGTCCAAGTAGGGGTTCTCTTCGCTGACGGCCTGTGTGGCGAAGGTCTGTAGGGCGTTGTGGGTCTCAGCTGCCAGAGCCTCCAGCTCGCTGGTCTTGACGACGGCGAGGGGCTCTCGGTAGCCGTAAGACTCCTGTGCCAGGTAGGCCTCGGCTACCTGTTTGTAGAACGTGGCGTTCTGGCTGAACATGGCGGGCACCACGGTCTCGTAGGGCGCACCGTCGCCGGGAATCTCGGCAGCCGAGCCGATGATGTAGTCGCAGGTGTTCCTCAACTCGTAGGCGCTCTCTATGCACATGAACTGGCAGCAGTCGGCGAAGATGAACTTCAGCTTCTGGCCTGTGCGTTCGAGCACCTTTGCCAGGCTGACCATGTTGATGCTCTTGCCGGAAGCTGACCAAGTGTCGTTCCTACCGTTGTCCACGCCGTAGCTCTTGTGGCGTCCCTGACTGCCCCTGGCGCCAAGGGCGGAGGTATACTCTATGCTGTCTTTACTGACGTTCCATCCGCTGGCGTGTCCCCAGAGCACCAGTCCGTATTCGCGAGCGGGATATTTCTCGATGGCGGTGCTTAACACCTTATATATAACAGTGGGATCGGCGGTGTTGCTCTCTTCCATAGAGACAGAGTCGGTGATCAACCCATTATTGAAGCGGAAGAGGTAGGGTGGGGTGTTGGCATCGGCTGCATCCACATAGACAATCAAGTTGTTCTTGTCGCTGATGGCCTTCGAGCCCTGTCTCATCTCCTTGAACTCGTTTTTCAGGAATGGGGTGAGGTTGTTCTCGGCCGCCATATACACCAGGACGGTGCGGTCGGCAATCTGGGGTTCCGGATCCGGGTCGTCCTTATGATGACAGGCCGTAACCAGTAGTGTCATAATGGCCAAAGTGTGGAAGTATTTCATGCCTCAAATCAAAATTTTTGGCAAAGTTACAAAATAAAGCACAATTATCAATGCACTATTCACAATATTTTTGTAACTTTGCACAAAAATACTTTAGAATGTCAATGAAAAATAGATATAAGATAGCATTTTTGTTCTCCTTCATGCCTTTCCTGTCCTTGGCGCAGTCGCAGGCGGAGGATAATCCATACCTTCAATGTGAAGACACCTGTTCGCACGTCCACGGCATTGACCTGAGCCACTATCAGGGTCAGGTGTTCTGGGAGACGATTGGTGAGAATACACGCATGGCCTACGTCTACCTGAAGGCTACCGAGGGCGGCGACCGTATAGACGACCGCTTCGAGCGTAACATTGAGCTGGCCCACCGCTACGGACTGAAGGTGGGCAGCTACCACTTCTTCCGGCCGAAGACCGACCTGGGGCGCCAATTGGAGAACTTCAAGAAGCAGTGTCTGCCCGGTGAGCAGGACCTGATACCGATGATTGACGTGGAGACGACGGGCGGTATGCCCGACAAGCAGTTCTGCGACACGCTGCTGAAATTCCTGGAGATGGTGGAGGTGGCCTATAGGCAGAAGCCGCTGGTATATACCTTCCGCAACTTCTACAATATGCACCTGGCCGGGATGCTGGATGACTACCAACTCATGATTGCCATGTATACGGAGGAGGAGCCCGAGCTCTGCGACGACCGCGACTTCACCCTCTGGCAGTATACGGGCAGGGGACGCATACGCGGCATCAGCGGCTACGTGGACAAGAGCCGGTTCATGGGGCGGCACGGCCTGCGGGAGATACGGTTTAAACATTGAACGTTGAACGTTGAACATTGAACGTTCTTCGCAAGCGAAGCGTCTCCTGACGTCGCCGAGCGGAACATTGAACATTGAACGACGATAGAAATAGAATAAAAACTTTAAAAAGATATGGCATTAATCAAGTGTCCTGAGTGTGGGCATCAGGTAAGCGACCAAGCAAAGACATGCCCCAGCTGTGGTATTGAGATTGCAGGAAAGATTATCCGTTGCCCGGATTGTGGCGAAGTAATCTTCAAAGAGCAAAACCAGTGCCCTGTTTGTCATTGCAGCATCAATGCGGCTGCGCCCACCGTGGGCGACCCCGTTTCCCCGTACACCCAGCCGCAGGCTGTGGAAGAGCCTGCCGAGGGCTATTCGGCACCGGCGCAGCAGCCAGCGGCCGTGCAGCCCGTGAAGCACCGGAAGTCGTGGATAGCCTTGCTCGTTGCCTTTGTCATTGCGCTGATTGTCGTGTTCCTCGGCATCTATTTCTACCAGCGTACCCAGCAGGAGAATGAACTGCGAGCCTACGAGAACGCCATCCGCAGTTCGGAGCCAGCCGTGTTGCAGAACTTCCTTGATATGTATGCCGACGCTACGCAGGCACACCGTGACTCCATTGAGTTCCGCCTGTCGGAGCTCAAGAAGGTTGACAAAGACTGGACGAACGCCGTGCTGACGGGCACGAAGGCCGAGTTGGAACGTTACATGAAGCTCTATCCGCAGAGCATCCATTGCGTGGAGGCCAAGATAAAGATTGACTCTTTGGACTGGTTGACGGCAATGGAGGAGAATACCTCCGAGGCCTACAAGGCCTACCTAACGGCACATGAGGACGGCGCCCATTACGACGAGGCACTGGCCAAGCATGAAAGGTTGGAGGCTGCTAAGGTGAACGTGGACGACAAACGTGCCATTTCCGAGCTCTTCGCCACCTACTTCACCGCCTTTGCTAAGCTCGACGAGGTGAACCTCTCGATGACACTTCCGCCTGTGCTGAACTCCTTCCTCCACAAGGCCAATGCCACCAAGACGGACGTCATCCAGTATATGCACAGAATCCATGAGCCTGACATTATGCAGATGCAGTTCATCCTGAGCAACGACTGGAAAATCAAGAAGGAGGAGCGCGAGGACGGTGAGTTTGACTATGAGGTGGAGTTCTCCGTGGACCAGAGACTCGAACGCTCGGATGAGTCCAAGGAACGGTTCTCCTCCTATAAGGTGCAGGCCAAGGTGTCGCCTGAATACAAGATCACGGACTTTAACATGAGGAAGATTGTGCAGTAGCCATCAAACAACCCAACCCAAGTGCCTATGAGCATTCGCAGATGCGTTTACCTCCTGCTCGCTTTACTGGCAGTGGCCATTGGGACAGCCACTCCGAATGACAACAAAGTAAAGGACAGGATCATCAGGGAGCTTCCCTCACTTCAGGGTGAAGCTCTCTTGGCAGCCTACGACACGCTCTATGCTTACAGCGGCTATGAAGGTGACATTGACGGAGAAATCCTTTGGCTTAATAGGAGAATTGCTGAGGCCAGACGGCAGGGAAAGCCGGAGAAGGCAGCAATATCCTTATGCGACCGCGCTGCCCTTTTCTATAATACAGACATGAACGACTCCCTCTTCAGCGTGGCCGAGGGCGACCTTGACTACCTGCGGGAGAACAAACTGTGGAAGCAGTATTATGAGGAGTGGACTCATCTTGTGAATGCCTATGCCTATAGCGGTCAGACGGGTAAGGGACTGGAGGAGGTAGACAAGATGTATGAGGATGCCGAAGCCAGGAAGCACCAGTTTGGCATGGGTCTCGCTTACTATGCTATGGGCAATGTCTACGCCAACATGCATAACTGGGAGGAGAGCCAGCAGAACTATGCCAAGAGCATAGACATTCTTGAGACCGTCAGGCCTTACCCCGACCTGCTGCCCGACGTATTCTCCAACTACGGTGACGCCTTAGAGGAACTCCATCAGTATGAAGACCTGAAGAGCCACACGCAGCGGTGGTACAAATTCCTCAAGTCTTATTTTGACGACGCGAAAAAGCGAGGGGCGCCTATAGACGACCAGACGCTGTGGGATTATTACTATATCGCCTGCTGCCAGGCATCCTTGGGATTAGGCAAACTCAGCGAGGCCGAGACGATGCTTCAGAAAGTGAAGGAGCATGTCGCCTCAGAAGAGGACTACATCAACATGTCCTGGCTCTTCTATCAGGCGCAGCTCTGCTTCCTGCAGGGCAACTACCAGCAGGCCCTCGAACTGAACGACAGACGGACGCAGCTGATGCAGGCCACCGACGACATCTTCATGAAAATCAAGGTGCGCCAGCAGCGGGCAGAGATACTCACCAAGATGGGAAGGGATGCCGAGGCTGCGCAGCTGTACCAGGAGATGTACGTCATCAACGACTCCATCAACACCCATGAGACCAAACGCCAGCTGACGGAGATGAACACCCGCTACCAGGTGAACGAGCTGAAGATGCAGCAGCAGCAGACGCTACTGCGCACCGTCCTCATTGCCGCCTCACTCATCATGCTGGTGCTGGTGGGCTTTGCCGTCTACCGCCATCGTGCTGCCAACCGCCTGAAGGTTGCACACAGCAAGCTCCTCACGGCCTACGACCAGTTGGAGGAGACCACCACTGCCAAAGAGCGTATCGAGAGCGAGCTGCGCATTGCCCGTGACATCCAGATGGGCATGGTGCCGCAGCAGTTTCCCCCCTTCCCCGAGCGCACGGACATCGACCTCTTTGCCTCTATGACACCGGCCAAGGAGGTGGGTGGCGACCTCTACGACTTCTTCATCCTTCAGGAGCACCTGTATTTCTGTGTCGGCGACGTGAGCGGTAAGGGCGTGCCAGCCTCGCTATTCATGGCCGTTGCCCGCAACCTGTTCCGGGTCATTGCCCAGCAGGGAATACCGGCCGCACAGATAGCCACCCAGCTGAACGATGCGCTGTCCGCCGACAATGAGAACAGTATGTTCGTCACCATGTTCATCGGCGTCATTGACCTGTCCACTGGTGCGATGGACTACTGCAACGCAGGTCATAACCCGCCCGTTATCATGGGCAACCGCGATGCCGCCCATTTCATGGAGCTGGAATACAATTCCTGCCTGGGACTGTTCCCGGGTATGATCTTCGAGGGCGGCAGGATAGACGATATCCGTATGCATCCGCTCTTCGTCTATACTGACGGTCTCAACGAGGCAGAGAATGATGCACAGGAACAGTTCGGAGACGACCGCCTGTTGTCATTCCTGAGCAGCACACCGTACGTTAGCGCACAGCAGACCGTAGAGAGCATGAAGCAGGAGGTGGCGCTCCATGTTGCTGGAGCCGACCCCAGCGACGACCTCACCATGCTTTGTGTCAGGATATCCAATAGTGCAAATACCTAATTCAAATAAAACAAGCTTATGAGAAAAGACATCTGTATCAGAAACCGTGTGGAAGACCTCGAAAACGTAGCAGCTTTTATCGAGGAAATCGGCGCAGAACTGCAACTAAGCGCAGAACTGCAGATGAACCTAAACCTCGTGATGGAGGAGATGGTGTCGAACATCATCTTCTATGCCTATCCCGAGGGTACCGAGGCCAGCATTGAACTGCTGGCAGAGAGCGACGGGCAGGAACTCACCTTTGTGCTCAGCGACCAGGGACGAGAGTTTGACCCAACCCTTACTGAAGACCTTGACACCAGCGTCAACCCTGCGGAGCGTGAACTGGGCGGGATGGGCATCTTCATTGTCAAGAACATCATGAACAAAGTGACTTATCAACGTCTGGAAGGGAAGAATCTCCTTACGATGTGCAAAAAGATTTAATAAAGAATACAAATAAAATATATGACTATGACACAGATTATAAAAGAAAACGGTAAGACCATTATTAAGACTGGATCAAGAATCGACACCAACAATGCCGGACAGTTTGAACAGGAGATTGCTCCCGCTCTCACCGAGCCTGGCGTTGACCTGGAGATGGATTGTCAGGAACTGAACTATATGGCCAGCTCCGGCCTGCGTATTATCCAGAAGACGATGCGAGCTGTGATGACCAAGAAGGGCCAGTTTAAAATGACAAATGTGAGCCCGGAAATCTATAAGGTGTTGGCAATGACAGGATTCACGAAGTTCATGAAAGTGGAACAGCGAGCATGACGGAAAACTATCAGCAGCTCCTTGACGACTACAACCGCCTGAAAGAGGAGCATCAGGACTTGCAGGCCGACTACGACCAGCTGAACGAGCTGTTTGAGAATATGGGTCAGGGATATGAGGAAGCCCTGAAACTCTACGACCATGCCGTGGAAGCCTCCCGCATGAAGACCGACTTCATTCAGCAGATTTCACACGAGATACGTACTCCGCTCAATATCCTCAGCGGCTTCACCCAGATCATCACTACGCCCGGCATGGAGCTGGACGACGCCACCAAGACGGACGTCAGCCAGCGTATTACAGAGAATGTGGAACGCATTACTGGGCTTGTCAATAAGATGTTGGAGCTGGCCGATGCCAGCAGCGACGCTGAGATTGAGCGCACGGACAATGTACTGGCCGTGCAGATAGGCGCACAGGCAGCAGAAGATTCACGCATCACCCAAGCTACGCATATTGCCTTTGACATGCAGATAGCCCCAGAGGCCGAGATGACCATGCTGCATACCCATCTCCAGCAGGCCACCCGCGCGCTGACGCTGCTGTTGGACAACGGACAAAAGTTTACCAAGGAGGGAAAGGTCGTGCTGTCGCTTTGTGTGCAGGACCAGAGCCTGTGCTTCGTTGTGGAGGATACCGGCATTGGCATTCCCCCCGAGGAGGCGGAACATATCTTCGAGGAGTTCGTCCAGCTCGACAACTATTATGACGGTACCGGCATCGGTCTTACCGTAGCCCGCAGCATCGCCCGCAGGCTTGGTGGCGACATTGTCCTCGATGTCAGTTATACTGGCGGTGCCCGCTTTGTCTATAGCCTTCCTCTTGGCTGACATCGCACTGAAAAGAAGTATTAACCATCAAAAATAGAAGATTATGAAGAAAGTATTCTCTGCTATTGTAGCAATGATGCTGGCCGTGCCTTCGTTCGCACAGTTTGCCAGCGGTGGTTTTGAACTTGACAAGGAGAACCTTTACTATGGCGCCCGCATGGGTTTGACGCTGGCCAACTTGTCCGGTGACTTTGATCATACCGGCATAAAGACTGGTCTGACCTTGGGTGGTGTGGTTGGTCTGCGCGTATCCACATCGAATCCCGTATTCCTTGAGAGTGGACTATACTACACCCAGCGCGGCTGTAAGGATGGCGATGTCAGCATGACACTAAAGAATCTCGAAGTGCCCATCTTGATTAAGTACGGCATCAAGGCTTCTGACGAGGTCGCAGTCCTTCCTTTCATTGGCCCCTATTTCTCTTGGGGAATTGGTGGTAAGTTCAAGGTTGGTGAATTTGAGGAGAGCTCCTACAACTATGTGGATCATGGAGACATGGGGCTCAAGCTGGGATGCGGCCTTGAGTACAATATGCTCTATGTCGAAGCAGGATATCAGTTCGGTATTGCCAACATTGCCGATGGTGCAGGTACCATCCATAGCAATGCGTTTATCGCCAACTTTGGCATAAACTTCTAAAGGCTGAAAAGCATTACATCACAAAGAAAGAAGAGCCTCCTAGTGGGGCTCTTCTTCTTTGAATAGGGATTACCATGTTGTACGCGCTTACTTGGTGACGCGAATCCAGTCGGCTTCCACCCAGCCACGGTCACACTTCGGGTCGGTCTCGGCAGCGATGAAGCCGAACTTGGCGCCAATCCATTTGCCCTCTTTCATCTGGAACTCATTACCACAGGGGGTGAACTTCTTGCCGTTCTGGCTATAGGAAAAATGAAGCTTTGAATCCTTTACCGTGAGCCGCAGGTAGATGTCAAGGTGGATGCCCGGCTTATAGTCAATCTTGTCCTTTGCCGTAGGCTTCAACTTGGCAATCACTTTCTCCGTCTGCTGGGCGCCTTTGTCAGCAGCCTTGCAGGTCATCTGTATGAGCTGGAACTCCTGGCCCACACGTTTCACGACGAGGGCAGAGTAGTCGAGCCCCATCATGATGAGGCCGCCAAATTGACCGTCGGCCTTCGAGGTCATGCGCAGCTTGGTCGTGACGGTAAAAGCGTCGGCAGGGGTCTTCTGCAAGAGCATATTGGGCACGAGCCACAGGCTCTTGGCGTCGGCAGGGAGCTTGTGGGTGTAGATGCGGAAGGTGCCGAAGGCGGTGGGCACGCCGAATTTCTCGTCGTAGTTGGCCTGCCATTGCCATTGCCTGCCCACGGTCGGGGCGTTGAACTCGTCGCTTTCTGCGGGGTTGACGATGAGGGTGGAGCTACTCTGCGGCTTTTTGTAGGTCACGACGGGCTCACCGTTCTTTCCCATGATGGGCCAGCCGGACGACCAGTCGACCGGCTGCAGGTGGACGACGCGGCCGTAGGCCTCCTTATCTTGGAAGTGAAGGAACCAGTCCTCACCGTACTTTGTGTGAACCCAGCCACCCTGATGGGGGCCGTTAATCTTTGTCTTGCCTTGTGCCAGCACGATCTTGTGCTCGTAGGGACCGTAGGGCGACCGGCTGCGCATGGCCAACTGGAAGCCTGTGGGCACGCCGCCTGCCGGACACATAATCCAGTACCAGCCGTCGCGCTTGTAGAACTTCGGTCCTTCGCAGGTGCGGTTCTCGGTGCCGTTGCCGTCGAACACGATGACAGGCTGACCGATGGCTCGTGTGCCGTCTGCACTCAGCTCGCGGACGGTGAGCACGGAGGCGAACTTGGCGCGTGAGTTGGCCCAGCCGTTCACCAAGTAACAGCGCCCATCGTCATCCCAGAGCGGCGTGGTGTCGATGTACCCTTGGCCGCTGATGACGCAGACGGGAGCTTCCCATTGTCCGGCGGGGTCCTGCGTTTTAACCATATAGACGCCGAAGTCGGGGTCACCCCAGTAGATGTAGTACCAACCGTCGTGATAGCGGATGGAGGGTGCCCAAACGCCGTTGCCGTGCTGCGGGATACTGAAGTGCTGCAGCAGCTGCTCGTCGCCCTCGTAGAGGCAGGGTAGGGCGTAGTTGATGATTTCCCAGTTTACCAGGTCCTTGGAATGGAGGATGGGGAGGCCGGGCGTACACTGAAACGACGAGGCAGTCATGTAGTAGTCCTCGCCGTCGCCGGACACGCAGACGTCGGGGTCGGAGTAGTCGGCGTTGATGACGGGGTTCTTGTAGGTGCCGTCGCCGTTGTCGGGCGACCATACTTCTGATTTGTACTGTGCGCAAACCCAAAGAGGGAATGCGGTGAGGGTCATTAAGATTAGTTTCTTCATAAGTGTTTTTATTATGTTATAGTAGTTTGTTATATGCGTTTGATGGTGAACTGGTATTTGTTTTCGGAATAAAGGATTCGCATGACGTGGCGAAGGTCGGGGTCGTTCTCAGGATTCAGCTTCCGTTCAACGGCCAGTGCTACGTGACCCATTGTGCGCCGTAAGTTGATTTCCACGCAGGGATGGAATGAACCGAAAGATGAGGTGACTGCCATCATGTCTATGCCGAAGGGACCCTGGTATTTGCCCTTGAAAAGCAGTCCAAGCTCATGACGTATATTTTCTTGAATAGAGAGAAGTAAAGATTCTGGAATAAAGCGACTTATTGATTCTGTCTTTGCTTTCTCCGTAGCCAGGATGTTACCCGTGTAGGCACCGTTCTCTGTGTGGAAGAGCGACAGACCGAGGTAGGTTACAGTGCCTTCGCCGTCGGAGAAAAACTCCATGCCGAAGTCCTTTACCTTATGGTAATAGGGTTCAACCATCACGCTGCCCTGACTGGCCAAGAGGTTGCGGATCCAGCCCGACAGGCGCTGCATGTCGTCTGCACTGCTGGCGAAGCGTAGTCCTCTGCCGCTCGACGACCAGGGCGCTTTCAGTACCGCCTTCCCGTAGACGGCCACCTTTTCTGATACCTCTGCCTCCGTCCGACATTCCATTGCCTTTCCAATAGTTCCCTCTGTCTGTAGTATCGGCAGCAGCTCGGCAGCTGTACGGCGGTGGGACAACAGGCGGATATCTTCCAGCGTGGAGTCTGAGGGCAGCAGTCCTTCGCTTACACCCTGTCGTAACAGGTATGCCTTCAGCGCGCTGTTCCACCCCCACGGCTCTATACGGGTGACGGGTAGCGAGGCTAACTGGTGCTTATCTACGAACTGACGTGTGGCAACCTTCTTCCTGCGCACCATCCTCTCCGCTGTCTCCACATCATCTACCAAGACGGCATCGTCGGCCTCTGCCCACAATGCTGGCAGGAAGCCCAGGTCGTGGCGTAGCTGCCGTCCGGCATGGGGGGCGGTGAAGTTGCTCAGGCCGGAGGCCAGCGCAATGTCGTGTTCGGGGTTGAAGATATGTAGTTTCAATTACGAATGATGAGTTACGAATGATGAATTACGAATTAAGAGTGGTAGGTGATGAGGCCATCCATAGGCGACTGAAGTACCGTTCCAAGGGTCATCCCTTCACTGCGGACAGCGTCGAGAAGCTGGTCTCGATAGTGCCAGGCGATGCTGCCCACGGCGTTCAGCGGCAGGTCGAGGCGTCCGTAGGGGAGCACGTTGCGGCATACGAACTGCCGGAAGTTGTCGGTAACCAGGGCGTTCACCTCGGGCATGTCTATGTGCGTATGAATGAGGGTAGAGAGCGAAGCCAGCCAGCGGTTGGCCAAGGGCTGGCGGTAGACACGGTTGATGACGTCGGCCTGCGTCAGGCCTGTCTCGTTCTCAAATGCTTGTCGCAGGCTGTCGGGTAGGGCTCCCTTGTAGAGTGCATTCAGGAAACGGATGCCCAAGACGGCGCCGCTGCCCTCGTCGCCGAGGATGTAGCCTAACGCTGGCGTGTTTCTTACGATGTCCTGTCCGTCGTATAGGCAGGAGTTGGCGCCTGTTCCTAAGATGCAGGCGATGCCCTCGCTGTGCTGGCACAGGGCACGGGCAGCGCCTAAGAGGTCGCTCTCCGCCGTCACCTCCAGCGCATTGGGTAGTGCCTCGCTCAGCACTCGGCACATGGGCTGGCGCTGCTCAGAAATAACGCCACTGCCATAGAAGTGAAGGGTGAGTGATGCGCTCGACCTCTGGTTGCTTGCTACCGAAAGACTACGTGTTCTTTCTGGGGAAAGCGTCCCAGAGGGCCGAGCGGGCGTGATAGCGGGAATGGGGACGCAAGGAGGGAGAAAGTTGAGGTGTGGCAATAGCTCTGTGCGAAGAATCCCCTCGATGGTCTCTTCCGACTGGTGGATAGGGTTGATGCCCTGTGTGGTGATGCGTGCCTTGACGTCATTCCCGTCGGTTAGACACCAGTCTGTTTTCGTGCTTCCGCTGTCAGCTATAAGTTTCATGGGTGCAAAAGTAGTGAAAAAATGTGAGAATCTTCTCACATCTCATATCTTTTTACTAATTTTGTACCGAAATTCCCAAGATAACGATGAAGAGAATACTCACCATATTTGTTCTTGCCTGCCTGACGCTCGATTCATGGGCGGTGCTGAAGGAAAAAGATCTGGAGCAGACGCTGGGCATCCTGCGTGCTGAACTTACTGCATATTACCAGGAGCTGACGCGCGACGCAGATTTGAAGAAGGCGCAGAACGACACCCTGATTACCCAACTCATTGAGACCACGAAGCGTGCCAACCAGAATGCGCTGATGCTCTATTCGCAGAACGCCGACTATGTGTTTGACCTGACATACGCCTGCCATGAGGCTACCGCCCAGTATCAGCAGTTCCAACGTCAGCAGCAGCCGTTCCGTAAATATATAGAGAAGACAGATGCCGAGATAGCCAAGTATGACAGCCTGACGAACAGTCTGCAGATGCTGCGCACAGGTCAGCTTAGCCAGCAGGCAAAGACAGATCGCAGTGTCTGCCTGACATTGGCCGTCAGCATCAGTAACTCGTTGCAGGAGGACCGTGACCAGATGGAGGAGTACATCGGAATCTACCAGCGTACGGAAGAGCACCTGAAGACCCTGAACGACTATGCGCTGAAGTGCTACAACGACATTCAGACGAGTATCTTCCGCAACGGGGGTGCCAACTATTACTACATAGTCAGGGACTTCGGCAGCCGTTGGCAGGAGATGAAGACGGTGGTCAAAAAGAAGTATGATGTTGACTCGCCCGACAAGTCGCAGTGGAATGCTACATGGATCATAGGCCTCTTCGTGGTCATCTTCCTTTGCGCCGTGCTGGTCATCGTGCTCAACCAGATTGTGTACCGCTACCTTCTTCCCAAGCGCTTCCAGACAGAGCGGTTCATGCGAAAGCGCACACCCATCATCATGGCTACCACTGTCATCACCTTTGCCATCGGCATGGGGATGCTGACAAATACGGCCAACCAGAACTTCCTCATCATGGCGTCCAACCTCCTGGTGGAGTACGGCTGGCTCTTGGGCGTTATCCTTGTCTCGCTGCTGTTGCGTGTGGCTGCCGATCAGGTGATGAGTGCCGTTCGCATCTATTCACCGCTGATTATGGTGGGCTTCATTGTCATCGTGTTCCGCATCGTACTGATACCCAGCGAGCTGGTCAACATTGTATTCCCGCCTATCCTGCTGTTGTGTACGCTGTGGCAGTGGTGGGTGATTCGTTGCCATAACCAGAATATCCCCCGCTCCGACATCTTCTATTCCTACATATCACTTATCGTCTTTGTGTGCTCGTTCGTCTGTTCACTCGTTGGCTATACGCTGCTGTCTGTCCAGCTGCTTATCTGGTGGCTGATGCAACTCACCTGCACGCTGACCATTACCTGCATTGGACTCTATGTGAAGCGCTACGGTGAACTCCATGGTTTTGCCAATAAGCCCATCACGCAGACGTGGGGCTATAGGCTCCTGCAGCAGGTGGTGCTGCCGACGATGGGTGTACTATCGGTGATGGTGAGCATCTACTGGGCGGCTGAAGTGTTCAACCTGAGCGACCTCTGCTGGCGTCTTTTCAACAAGAACTTCGTCAACTTAGAGAACCTGAAGGTCAGCATCGTCAAACTGACTGTAGTCCTGTGCCTGTGGTTCCTGTTCCGTTACATAGCGTCTACCGTGCTCAGCTTCCTGCGGATGCACTACCAGTTGCAAGACCCCACTACCGCTGCCTCGCGCGAGGTAATGGGAAAGAACGTCATTCAGGTCATTGTCTGGGGAGCCTGGCTGCTCATCTCCCTCTCGCTGCTCGACATCAGCGTGGCATGGTTGCTGGCCATCAGCGGCGGTCTCTCCACAGGTATCGGTTTTGCCTCAAAGGATATTATCGAGAACATCTACTATGGCGCCTCGCTCATGGCAGGCCGCGTGAAGGTGGGTGACTGGATAGAGGTAGACGGCACAATGGGTAAGGTCAACCGCATCAGCTATACCTCCACCGTTGTGGAGTCGTTATACGGCGAAATCATCACCTTCCAGAACTCGCAGCTCTTTACGAAGAACTATAAGAACCTGACACGAAACCATGGCTATATCCTTGCCTTGGTGCCCTTCAGTGTGGCATACGGCTCCAAGGTTTCTCAGGTGACGCAGCTCGTTGAGCAGGCTGTACACGACTTGCACCACCCCTTGACAGACCGTTCCCGCCAGGTGAAGGTTGTCATGACTGAAATGGCTGATTCCAGTGTCAATTTCAAGCTGATTGTCTGGGTCGATGCCGTGAAGAAGATCTATGCCGTGAGCGACATCATGGGCTGCGTCTACGATACCTTAGGCAAGAACGGCATAGAGATCCCCTTCCCGCAGCGGGATATTCATATCATCAACAATAAGGATTGATTCAACTGAGCTTCAGGATGATGCTCGTGGCGCCGATGGTGAAAAGGGTGCCGTCGGTGATGATGCGTCGCTCACGTGGCGACAGTTCTACATTGTCTACGAACGTTCCCGTGTTGCTGTTGGCGTCGCGCAAGGTGTACTTCAGTGTTCCCTTCTTGTCGCGGCTGACGTTGACGATGCAATGTGTGAGGTCTACGCTGGGGTCAACTGTCTCAAAAGGAGTATTGATGGGATTGCCTTTCTGATAGCGGCCAATGACATTGTCGCCCATCTGAAGGGGCAGCACCTGCTTATAGTGGAACACGTTCTCTATGACTACTAATGAGCCGAGATCATGCTCCTTCATTTCCTCCTCGGGATTTTCTTCACGCTGGGTAGGGCGGAGCTTGGACGCACCAATACGAATGCCGAACTGTTTGCCGCACTCCGGGCATTGGAAGACGAGCGCCTGCCCCTCCTGGTAGTTCCGCTCGTCAAACGTAATGTAGTTGTCGCATTTCGGGCAGCGTACACGCTTCATTCCTTCACCTCCATCACCCACGCTTCCTCAAAGAACTTGCTGCCTCTGAGTGTGCGCAGTTCCTTGACGGCTTCTTCCTGGGATTGATATGAGCCGTAGATAACACGACGAATAGAATGATGTTCGCTTATACGCGCATGGGCGTAGCCCTTTTTCTGGAGTAGGGACACGAAATTCTCTGCATTGACGCGGCTAACCTGACTGGCCAGCACGATGCCAAATGTGGGTTTCTTCACCTCGGGAGCCTCCTCCTTGGCTTCTTCGATTGGGGCTTCAGTGGTTGGATCAACGTCCTGTGTCGAAACGGTCTCGGTCTCATCCTGCTGAGTGGCTTCTGCTTCCTGGGGGGTAGGCGCTTCCTGCGGGATGCTGATTTTCGGCAGCACGCTAAACTCCATCTTGCTGACAGCCTTGTCTTCGTTGAGAGTGTTGGCCACTGGCGGAGCAATCAAGAAGAAGGCGAGGATGCTGGCAGCGATGGCTGCGACATTCCTCAGCCACGACATCTTGATGGTTATGGTCTCGTGGTCGGCTTGGGACTCCTCCGTCAGCGTGTCAGGGACGCTTGCTGCCAGCTTACACATGGAGAAGCTGCCCAGACCGTAGAGTGAGGGCGTGAGAATACCCGCCTCGCAAGGCTCAAACTGCAGGTTCCCCTCGCTGTTGAGCATCAGCTGCCCGATGCCGTTCAGCTCAAAAGATCCCTCTGTCTCGAGGTGCTGGCGCAGTTCGTTTACCTCGCTCTCTATCCGTCGCAAAGCTTCAGGATAGCTGATATCGTAGGCCTCCGTGTAACTGAGCACCAACAGCGAATCGTTCAGCTTTAGCTGGGGGTTGAAGCCTATGGTACGCATCGGCGGAAGGAAGAGCTGCTCGCTCTCCTCATATAGCGCTTCTGCATAATGGGTTACGAATCCTCCCAGTCCAGGAACAATGACGCAGTCGTTCGTCAGGAGCAGTATTTCTATGTGTCTTGCTAATTCTATCACGCTGCAAAGTTACAAAAAAAAACGCAAAGAGAATAGTGAAAAGTGAAAAATTTGTTGCCGCCCGTAAAATTTATGATTTATGATTTATGATTATGAATTAAATTGTGTAACTTTGCACCCAAATATTATGAAGATGGAATACAAGGAGACTATTATCAAGGGGGTATTCGTCATTGAACCGAAGGTGTTCGCCGACCAGCGCGGCTACTTCATGGAAGCATGGAAGCAGGCAGAGTTCAACGAGCGCGTCTATCCCGTCGACTTCATACAGGATAATGAGTCGAAGTCATCGCGGGGTGTCCTTCGCGGCTTGCACTATCAGAAGGGCGACCTCTCTCAGGCCAAGCTCGTAAGGGTCATTAAGGGTAGGGTCGTAGACGTTGCTGTTGATATCCGCCGCTCCAGTCCCACCTTTGGCCAGTATGTCATGGAGGAGCTGAGCGAGGAGAACAAGCGCCAACTGTTTATCCCTCGTGGCATGGCCCATGGTTTTCTTGTATTGAGCGATGAGGCCGTCTTCACTTATAAGGTGGACAAGCCCTACGCCCCCCAGAGCGAGGCTGGCATCCGTTGGAACGATCCCACACTGGCCATCAAGTGGCCTGTGGAAGGCATGGAGGTGCTGGCCAGCGAGAAGGATCTCCGTCAGCCCTTTTTGAAGGATGCCGAGCTGTTTGATTGAGAGAATGAGAGATCGTCTGACAATTATAATAAGTATGTTGCTGTTGCTGGCATCCTGTGGCCAACAGGGGAGTCGGCAGGAGTCTGCTGTGGAGGAGCCGGAAGAGAACCGTGAGGCAAAAACCTTGCTGCAAGGCATCTGGATTGACGACGAGACGGAGGAGGTCTCGTTCAAGGCCGTGGGCGACACGATCTTCTATCCAGATACACTTAGCCAGCCGACCTTATTCCGAGTTATAGGCGATTCGATTGTCATGGGTGGCCGCTACTATGCCATCGTGAAGCAGGGAGAGAACTACTTCTGGTTCAAAAATCCCAGCGGTGACGTGGTGAAGCTCTCGAAGAGCGATGACCCCATCCATGCACTTGCTTTTATTCAGGAAAAACCGCGCGGCATCACAACATATACCTCTGTGGTGAACCGTGACTCGGTAGTGATGTATGAGGGAGAACGCTATCATTGGTACATCACTATCAACCCGACAAAATACAAGGTCGTCTTTACGTCGTACAATGACGACGGAGTTGGCGTAGACAATATCTATTACGACAACATCATTCACATCAGCCTCTTCCAGGGAGCCCGTCGCATCTATTCCAGCGACTTTCGCAAGCAACAATATGGCAAGCTTGTGCCGAGCGGTTTCCTGGAGCAGGCCATAATGACCAACATAGAGTATGACTATGTTGATGCCCAGGGCTTCCACTTCAATGCCACCGTTTGCAAACCCGACGGCGTGAGCTGCTATATGGTGGGCATCACAATCACGAAGAGTGGGCAGATGTCCATGAAGTTGTTGGAATCGTAGAAAGTCTGTTGTTGTAAAATCACCAATTTGTTATCGTTTAGGATTTAGGTCAAGCCTTCACTTCTCGAAGTGTTGGTAGTCCTTGCTGCTTTTCCAGGAGCCACCCCAGGTGAAGCCGTGTTGTTTAAAGAGACGGTAGCAGAGGTCGCTGCTGTCAATCTTGTAGGGAATTTTCTTCTTGCGGTTGGCATATTTGCGACCCTTCTGTGGCTGAATAATAAGGGTGCCATCTGAATGGCGACGGACGTAGGGATTGTAGAGGGGATTGATGTCGATAGCCATACCTCGGGAATGTTTCGAGAGTTTCTTGCTTCCGGCAATGGTGCGGAAGTTGAAACAACTGGTGTTATTGGCTTCCATCGACCGTTCGTCGTCAGCATTGTAATCGTCAATGAGACACATACGCTCAATGGGGTACTTGCTTCGATAAAGTTCTTTAAAGATTTCTATTAAATCGTTGGCTATATGCTTGTTACAAATCATCTCTCCTTGCTGAGTATTGCCTTTTCCGTCGTAGTGAGCAATCTGCAGGTAGCGCAACTCAGAGCGTGGGACGGTGCAGTCGTGCTTGTAGGATTTTCCCCATATCCGCTGAAAAACCTTATCGCTGATGGTATCAACGCTAAAGGTCTGAGCGCTGACTTCGAGTAAATAAGAGAAGGAAATAACGAGAAAGAGGCAATAACGATTCATTCTGCAAGTACGGATTATGAATTATGAATTCCTTGTAACATCCTTTCAAGAATCTTCTCCTCCGGACGGAAAGGACGGACAGCGTCAAGCCCCAGAGATTTGACAGCAGTAGTGATAAGCATTTCCTCGGTAGTCTCTGCATCGCCCACGAAATGGCGGCCTGCAGCCAAAATGGTTTCTAAGGGCACAAGACCGATAATCTCCGTGCCTGTGACACGAAGATCGAGGATTTCCGCCTGACGGCGTACTTCCTCATAGGCGTGATGTAGTGAAGTTTCGTGAAGGTCGCAGAGATTCATTGACACTTGTGCACAGCCATATTCTTCCATATACCAGCCGATGGCCTTGGCAGCACGAAGTGTGCCTGGCTTCCCTTTGTAACCACTCTGACGGATGAGGCGGGCTATCTCAGTAGCTTTTTCTGCAGAGCGGGTGTTGAGGTTGAAGTTGACGGCTAATAGGAAGTTGCGGGCGCCAACAACGGAGATGCCGGTTCTAAGTGCGGTAGGTAATGGCTGTCGTGGTATGATGTCGGGTGCAAGGTCAGGCTCTGACAACTTCTGTTGCAGGGCCTCATACTCGCCTTTCCGACAGTCGGCCAGGTTCCTGTGTTCCGGCTTCAGGGCCGCAGCCTCATAGAGATAGCAAGGGATGTTTAGTTCATCGGCCATGCGACAGGCCAGCTGACGAGCCAGTAGGGCACACTCCTCCAATGTGATGCCGCTGACGGGAACAAGGGGCAGTACGTCAGTAGCACCGATGCGAGGGTGCTCACCGTGATGTTGGCTCATGTCTATCAGTTCTCCTGCTGCTTTAGCGGCACGAAACGCTGCTTCGCAGACGGCCTCGGGCCCTCCCGCAAAGGTGATGACGGTGCGGTTGGCATCATAACCGATGTCAACGTGCAGTAGCTTCACGCCTTCCACGCTTTTGACGGCTGCGGCAATCTGGCTGATGACTTTTGGGCGGCGACCTTCACTGAAGTTGGGTACGCACTCTATTAATTCATAATTCATAATTCGTAATTATTCCTCTATATATTCTAAGGAACGCGCGAAGTTGGCAAAAAAGTTGGTGAAGGTCTCTGCCGGATAGTAGCGGAAGTAGCGGGCTGAGTGACGCACATGCCAGAGCATGGCTGAGGTATTGGAGGCATGGACGAAAACGCCACGTCCCTGTTGGAACTGCCATTCGGAAGCATGTTGGCGGCGCAGAAGAAACATCTCCTGCATCACGTGGCTGATGTCTGTTTCTGCGTCGGCTTGCATAAAGGGAATTTCGTCGACCTCGAAACCCAACAGTTCGGTAAGCAAAGCACCTTGCAACTGGGAGAACCGTGCCAGTCCCAGACGCTCTGACCAACCATCAAGTTTCACGAAGTCTACACGATGGCCTGCCTTGCGGAGGAAGATGCCAAGATCGGTAATCTGCTTGAGCGACACGCCCTCATTCATAATATAGGTGGTGTTACGAAGCAGCATTAACAAGAGCGAGAGGGTAGGGGTAAGTACTTCCGTGCGGGTGGCGTTGACATATGTGTACTGTGCGTCGTTTGAACTGATCTCGTCGCTAATGATATTCTGTAAGGTGCGGTTCAATAAGGCGTTTGTCAACGAGGCTGCCCGGTGGTGGTGTTCCACCTGGACGCCTTTCCAAGTGTATTGTAGCGAATGCTTCTCAGGCTCTTCTGTGGTCGTTGCATTGGTGCTGGCCCATTCGTCGGCCTTGCGAGCTTGCACCTCATAAGGGAAGAAAATGTCAATGTCGCCAGCTGTGCGGTGTAGCGGCTGGTCGTAGAGCTGTGCGATGGACTGTCCTTTCAGCAGGATAGGACGTGTCTTCTGCTCGTTGAACAGGTTGATGAGCTCGGAGAGACGGATGTTCACCTCGCGGTTCTTCTCTTCCGTCTCGCGGACAGCCTTGCCCCATGTCTGAAACAGCTGTTCGGGCAACTGGGCAAAGAACTGGTAGCTGCATTGCATCACACCGTCGTATACCAATGCAGAAATGTCGTGCAAGAGCGACAGTTGGTACAGACGGTTCCACTTCCATGCAGAGAGCGGCTCTATCGCGACCTTCTCACCGAAGGCACCGGCCCGTAGCAGGCGGAATAGGTTTCTATGTATGACGTGCATCTTCATCATCTTAATATCTCCATCTCTCATTCTCTCCATGTCTTCATGAGTATCTTCGCGGATAGCGAAGCAGGATAGCCAACAAGGCGGCAACGCCAATGGCAAAGGGATAGTAGAGGTAGGGCAGGATGCTGATGGGGTTGATGGCGGCCAATCCCGCCGCCATGAGCATCTGTGCTCCGTAGGGTATCAGTCCCTGCGTGAAGCAGGAGAACGTGTCGAGTATGGAAGCACACTTTCGGTTGTCCAAGCCGAAGCGGTCGCCTATCTGCTTGGCAATGCCACCGACGGTGATAATTGCTACGGTGTTGTTGGCTGTACAAACATTAACAAGCGACACTAAGGCGGCAATGGACAGTTCTGCACCTCGTTTTGAATGGACGTGGGCTGTAAGCAGGCGGATGATATAGTCTATGCCACCCCGCTGTTTGATCAGTTCCAGCAGTCCGCCTGCCATCATCGTAATGATAATCAGTTCGCCCATGCCCTTGATACCGTCGCCCATGGCCTGCATCCAACCAAAGACGTCGTAGGCTCCCAACCAAAGCCCGATGACTCCCGTGAAGATAATGCCCAGCGTCAGTACGCCCAGCACGTTCATGCCAAAGACTGCACAGACAAGCACCACTAAGTAGGGCAATACCTTCACCGCCTCCACCGCCGGCACATCCTGTGGTGCGTGTATGCCTGTGCCCATCACTATGTAGGCTATCAGTATCAGCAAAGCCGCAGGTACAACGATGAACGAGTTGACTCGGAACTTGTCGCTGAGTCGGCAACCCTGTGTCTGTGTGGCGATGATGGTAGTGTCAGAGATAAATGACAGGTTGTCACCGAAAAACGATCCTCCAACCACAACGGCCGTCATCAACGGAACCGAAGCTCCTGTCTGTTCGGCAACGCCTGCAGCGATGGGCGTAAGTGCCACGATGGTGCCAACGCTCGTGCCTATTGACAGGGAGATAAAACAGGCGGCCAGGAAAAGACCGGCCAGCAACATCTGTGGCGGAAGGAGGGAAAGGGTCATGTTTACGGTGGCGTCGATAGCTCCCATCATCTTGGCCGTGTGGGCAAAAGCTCCAGCTAATACGAAGATCCAGAGCATCAGCATCATCTGTTCCGTTGCTGCCCCACGGCTATAGGCATTGATGCGCTTCTTCAGCGGCATCCCGTCGCTGATAACCACCGCATAGACCGACGCCGTCATAAAGGCTACTGTGATAGGCACCTTGTAAAAGTCACCCGCCACAAGACTGGTAACTAAGTAGAAAACCATGAACACCACAAGGGGCGACAGTGCCAGTAGTCCTTTTTTCATAACGGGTTATGTATAGTCCACTTATTCTGTGTAGAAAGCGATAAGCCGTCGAAGTGCCTGCTGGCAGACAAGGCAGAACTCCGGCTCCTCATTGGTGCGCATACGGCAGTTCTCAAAGCCGCGCCAGACCCCCTTTGTCAGGTAGCCACCGCCTTCCACCATACCTGCACTCCCTTCTTGTATGAGGTTTTCCCACTTGTCATGAAAGTTGTGCTTGGTCGTGAGATTTGGTTCCCACGGCTCCGTATCGGCAAAATACATGGGGTCGCTCTCGCCGTAGGGGTATTCGTCGCCAAGTCCGCCGAAAGAGTGGCCGAACTCATGGACGACAACCGGGCGGAAGTTGGGTCCGTGGGCATCAGTCAGCGTGTAGCTGTTGTAGATGCCGCCACCGCCATAGCGTGTGCCATTACACAGCACAATAATGTGCTCGTAGGGAATGCCGCTTAGGATGTCGTTCAGCTTCTTGAGGTGTAGCGTGGTGAGGTAACGCTCAGAGTAGAATGTGTCGAAGTGGGCACCGAGGACAGTGTTTCGCCAGATGCTCTTGCCTGGCTCGCTAATACCGCTCTCCTGGGAGGGAGACAACACTGCCACCATATTGAAACGGTCTTTCAGCTCCTTGAAAGGTGTGTGTTCAAAGAGTGCCTCCATCGCGATCCTGCAATCTTCAAGAAACACGTTCATCTCTTCCTGCTGGTAGCCTTCGGCCACGTAGGCAACGTGGATGCAGCGGTTCGTGTCGGCAGCCTGCTGTAAGGTGACGTAGGGAGTAATGTTTCGTTCCCCAGTATGGCGGATCAGGATGTCTGCAGGGTCAACGGTGTGGGTCATGGTAGCGTTCACCTGATCGTGATAGTCACGCAGCTCTACGGTGATGTCTACCGTATTCTTAGGAAAAGGCACTAAGAACACGTTCTCGAACGACTTACGGATATGTTTGGCCTCTTCTGTTGCCAGCCATTCCTGGAACAGGGTGGAAAATGACTGGCGGTAGAGCGTGTCGTGGGTTTCATGGTCACGGACAGTCACTTCGCCGTTGCCTCGAAGGGGTAGCTTCTTCAGTTTTGAACGGCGGCCGTACCAACGAGGGGATTGGGAGAGCTCGTCCAAATAGATTTGTTGGCTTTGGGCGTCACCTGAGAAGGTATAGTCTATCCTGAGGGTGGAGTCCTGAAAGTGCTCAGCAAATTGTTGTGCTGAGGTCGGGAGAGTTATGCTAAAAACACAGCCAGCGAGAATAATGGGAAAGAGGTGTCTGGGCATCTGTGAGAGATGAAAAATGATAGATGAAAAGATGCTGAATAAAAATGAAAGGGAAACGTTAGCGGTGGGTGATGCTATTGTCTATTTCCAAGACTAGCTCTTGGATGTAGGGACGTTCCCAGTCGGTGAGATGGAACCTCTGATGGTCAAAGCGCATGAGGTCGAGATCTATTTCGACGATGCCCATTCGCCTGTCGTTTTCGGTACGCCCCATGATGGTCTCTGTCTGCTTGAGTCGGGAGACCAGTTCAGAGGCTGTGCTTTCACAGGTGGCATAAACAAGCTGGTTGAGGTAAATGGTGCCGTTATGTTCGCCATACGCCTCTGTCCACATTTCCTTGGTATAGGTGGTATCCAGAAGCATCTCGTCCAAGTACATGCGTGCCTGGGCGAGATTATATTTCTGGTTACGGTTTGACGCAATGCTGATAATGACGTGATGAGCCATTTCTACTTATTTGATTCCGTTGATACGTTTTTTGATCTTGTCGACATAGGCGTCGATACCGGCGACTGCCACGATGTTCACTACATCGCGCACGGAAGCACCAAAGTCTATGAAGTGAATGGGCTTGTTGAGCCCCATCTGGATGGGGCCGATAATCTCGGCATCAGCACCAAGCATCTGGAGCATTTTGTACGACGAACGTGCCGAGGTGAGGTTGGGAAATACCAGCGTATTCACCTTCTTTCCGTAAACGCGCGTGAAAGAATACTGCTCGTCGCGCAACTCATCGTCGAGAGCGAATCCCAACTGCATCTCACCGTCGATAGGAAGGTCGGGGTACAGCTCCTGCATCTGCTCAACGGCACGTTTCACCTTCTTGGCGCCTGTGCTTGTGGAACTGCCGAAGTTGGAATGGCTGACCATCGCTATGACGGGCTTTTCGTTGAAGAAGCGAACGGCGGTGGCGGCCAGCTTGGCAATGTCTACCAGCGTGTCCGTGTCCGGGTTCTCGTTTACCATTGTGTCGGCAATATAGTAGGTGCCCTTTGGCGAGTTGATGATGTGCATGGCTCCGAAGTGCTGATACTCAGGACGTATACCGATAACCTCGTTCACCACTTTGATAGTGTTGGAGTACTTGGTGTAGAGACCTGTGATGAAGGCATCCGCCTCGCCTGTCTCCACCATCATCATGCCGAAGTAGTTACGCTCGAACATCTTGTCGTTAGCTTCCTGATAGGTGTAGCCTTCGCGCTGGCGTTTTTCTGTGAGGATACGGGCATAGCGTTCGCGGCGCTCCTGCTCCGATGGATGGCGCAGGTTCACAATCTCAATACCTTCCAGCGAGAGGTCGAGACTCTTTGCCAGCTTGGCTATCACCTCGTCATTGCCCAAGAGTACTGGCTGGCAGATGCCTTCGGCCTTGGCCTGTACGGCGGCCTTGAGCATGGTCGGGTGAACGGCCTCGGCAAAAACCACGCGTTGCGGATGGGCAGCTGCGGTGGCGTAGAGTTTCTGCGTGAGCTTCGTCTCCTGCCCCAAGAGCACACTAAGCGAATTCTTGTATTCCTCCCAGTTCTCTATCTGCTTGCGTGCCACACCGCTCTCTATCGCAGCCTTAGCTACAGCAGCGCTCACCTCGGTAATGAGGCGTGGGTCAACAGGTTTGGGGATAAAGTAGTTGCGGCCGAAAGTCAGGTTGTTAACCTTATAGACATCGTTCACCACGTCGGGCACAGGCTGCTTAGCTAAGTCGGCTATGGCGTGGACTGCGGCCAGTTTCATCTCCTCGTTGATAGCGGTGGCATGAACGTCGAGTGCGCCACGGAAGATGTAGGGGAAGCCAATGACGTTGTTAATCTGGTTAGGATAGTCGGTACGTCCCGTAGACATCAGCACATCTGGGCGCGCATCCATTGCATCCTCGTAGCTGATTTCCGGTACGGGGTTAGCCAGTGCGAAGATAACGGGATCCTTGGCCATCGACCTGACCATATCATTCGATAGCACGTTACCCTTTGAAAGTCCGACGAACACGTCGGCACCGTTGATGGCTTCCTCTAAAGTGTGGATGTCCGTCCGGCTGGTAGCAAAGAATTTCTTCTGCTCGTTCAGGTCGGTGCGGCTGGTGGAGATGACACCCTTCGAGTCGAGCATGACAATGTTCTCCTTCTGCGCGCCGATGGCCATATATAATTTGGTACACGAGATGGCTGCGGCGCCGGCGCCATTCACCACAATCCTTACTTTCTTGATGTCCTTGCCGATAACCTCTAATGCATTCTTCAGGCCTGCGGCCGAGATGATAGCGGTGCCGTGCTGGTCATCGTGCATGACGGGAATGTCGAGCGTGCGCTTCAGGCGTTCCTCTATATAGAAACACTCAGGTGCCTTGATGTCCTCTAAGTTGATGCCGCCAAAGGTGGGGGCTATGCGTTCCACTGCTTCGCAGAACTTCTCAGGGTCTTTCTCGTCTACCTCAATGTCGAACACGTCGATGCCGCCGTAGATCTTGAACAGCAACCCTTTTCCCTCCATCACAGGCTTGCCGCTCATGGCACCGATGTCACCTAAGCCTAATACGGCTGTGCCGTTGGAGATAACGGCCACAAGGTTGCCCTTGTCCGTATAGCGGTAGGCGTCGTCAGGGTTCTCCTGTATCTCTAAGCAGGGATATGCTACGCCAGGCGAGTAGGCGAGCGAGAGGTCGGTTTGTGTTCTGTAAGCCTTCGTTGGCTTTACTTCAATTTTTCCTGGTCTTCCGCTCTCGTGATAGGCGAGTGCGGTTTCTTTTGAGATCTTTACCATATAGCGTTGTTCATATAATTATTCGTTTCGGCTTGCAAAATTAATAAAAACAGATGGAAAAAATGCTGAGTTTTTCATTTTTTTTGTAACTTTGCAACGAAAATGTAATAATATGCATGAAATAAAAGCTACGACCTCCTATCGTCAGGCACTCCGTGAACGTATTCTTGATGTTGCAATGAGCAATTTTGCCCATCGGGGAATCCGTGCTGTAAAGATGGACGATATAGCCAGCGAACTGGGCATATCGAAGCGCACACTCTACGAGATTTACGAGAACAAAGCTCTATTGCTCTATGAAGGTGTGAAAAGGTTCAAGGAACGTCGTGACGAGGAAATGCACAAGAAGGCCCGCAACAGTAGCAGCGTCATAGCCTTCATTCTGGAGGTATACAGGCAGGAGACTGAACTGTTTCATCGGGTTTGTCCGGCGTTCTATTCTGATTTAGTGAAATATCCTCAGGTGGTGAAGTTCCTGGATAGAAATAGAGCCGAGCACAGACAGCTGTTTCTCCAGTTCATGGAGAGAGGAGTGAAGGAAGGCTATTTTCGCAGTGAGATCAGCTACGAACTGGTGGTTCAGTTGTTTGATGCTTTGGGCTCGTATATCACTGACAAAATGTTATATAAGAACTATTCGTTCGAGGAATTGTTCTTTAATGTCTTCTTTGTGACTCTTCGAGGTATTTGTACCATGAAAGGCGTTGAAGAGCTTGACCGAAACTTGTAGGCGCGCATTAATCTAAGTGGAACACTTCTTCAAGGGGGATGCTGACGGGTGAGTTGTCTGGATTGACCTCCATTATGTCGGCCATCATGTCCCACCATTTCTGCGTAATGGGATCAACGTTGCTGGTGTCCTGCGAGTTGCCCTCCTTCGAGCATTCCTGATAGGCGAAGAGCAGGTTGGTGTCCTTGTCCCAGTAGATGCTGTAGTTGCCTACGCCCTGCTCCTTGATCATCTTTACCAGTTCGGGCCAGATGGCGGCGTGGCGCTTAGCATACTCCTTCTCGCAACCCGGCTTCAGTTTCATTTTGAATGCAAATCTTCGTGTCATGTCTTTTTTTATTTTAATGTTAAGTAATACCCCAATTTGTACAGTTTGAACAATCGGATACAAGGCCTGGAGCCGCAGAGATTACGGCGCATGGGAGCGGCAAAGAGTCGGAACAGCAGCTGCAAGAGCCATCTGACAGGTGCCACATGGATGCCTTCTGCCAAGGTGAGCAGCGACGAGTAGCCGCGCAGGTCATCGCGGAATTCATGAAGCGTCCGTATTCCCTCTTCTGTCTTGGAAACAAAAGCTCTGTTGGCCTCGAAGGTGCTGAAACTGAGCGGATTGTCAATGTGAAGGATGGGCACCCTCTGCTGCCTGAGCTGCTTGCCCAGCAAAACGTCCTCATAGCCGTAATGACGGAAACGCTCGTCGAAAGGACAGCTGAGCATCACGTCGCGCCGCACCATCAGGTTGGCTGTGTGCAGGTGGTGATAGGGACGCAGGCTTCTACGTTTTGCCGTGTGCTCCTGCGCGGCTGCCTTCTCGTAGAGGAATCGCAGATTGCCGCCCAGCTCTGAGCTGTTGCCGTCGATGCTGACGCCTCCGTCAATGACGTTGCCGTCATCTGCCTCCAAGTATTTCTGTAGAAAGTCAGGACGGTTGACCGTCATGTCGCTGTCGATGAAAAGAAGCCACGTGCCTTTCGATTCGCTGGCCAGGAAATTGCGGATGGCAGCACGTCCTACATTTTTCTCCCTGACCAGGTGGCGACCGAGGGGCAGGGGAGCGAGGGCCTCCTCATTGGCCTTGATGCGCGCCGTGTCCGTGGAGCCGTCCTCAGCTACAATAATTTCATAGTTGATACCGAGTATTTCTGCCTGTTCGTATATTTCACCCACTAATGTGGCACACGACGTGTTATACGTAGGAATTAGTATAGAAATATCGTTTCTTTTCTGCTTCATGGCGTCAAAATTACGGAAAAAACGCGAAAGAAAGAAATTTTTTTTCCAAAAATGTGTGTATTACGCAAAAAATTCGTACCTTTGCAGCCGCTTTCACGAGATGGAAGCATGAAATTCAATAACAAAACAACATTTTTAACAAAACAACAACAAAATGGCAACAAAAATCAGATTGCAGCGCGGCGGTCGCAAAGGCTATGCAGTTTACCGCATCGTTATCGCTGACGCTCGTGCACCACGTGATGGTCGTTTCACTGAGAACATTGGTATGTACAACCCCAATACCAATCCCGCCACAGTAGACTTGAATTTCGAGCGTGCACTCTATTGGGTAGAGGTAGGCGCTCAGCCCACAGACACCGTTCGTACTATCCTCAGCCGTGAGGGCGTTTTCCTGATGAAGCACCTCAAGGGTGGAGTGAAGAAGGGCGCTTTCGACGAGGCAACAGCCCAGAAGAAGTTTGACGCCTGGAAGGCTGACAAGCAGAAGGGTCTTGCAGCTGTTGAGGCTCAGGAGAAGAAGGCTAAGCAGGAAGCTGCCAAGGCCGCTATGGCTCAGGAAAAGAAAGTGAATGAGGAGATTGCCAAGAAGGTGGCTGACAAGAAGGCTGCTGAGGCTGCCGCTAAGGCTGAGGCCGAGGCTGCTGCCGCCGCTGAGGCTGCTCCCGCAGAGGCTCCCGCCGAGGAGGCTGCTGCACCTGCAGAGGCATAATTCCAATCGTTCGGAAAAATTTAATTCCTCCGCTACATCATGTAACCTGTTGTCTGACAGGCGACTGATGGCGGAGGATTTTTTGTGTTGGCGCCGAAGATTCACAAAGATGTGACGGTTATCCGTAAAATAGCGCCGACTTCTTTTTGTAAAGTACCGAGTTTCTGTTGCTAACTAGTGGTTTAACGTTGTAAAGTACTGCTTTAGCGTCGTTAAGTACTGCTTTAGCGTCGTAAAGCACCGAGTAATTTTAATTTCTCGGGGAGAAACTGACTGTTCCAAGCGAGTTGTTTTTGGGGAACTGGATTTGGCGTTGGAATAGTACAAAGCCTCTTCACAAATTAACGGAAGGCGTATTCCCTATGACAGATGCGGCTATAACTGACTCGCAAAAACAGTCAGCCATTAAACTGTTGGAAACGAGATGCTTAGGGCGTGCGTCGGAAGGCTATTGAAAACAAAGTTTTCATAGATGTTCCTCCGCCTTTTGGGTGAGGAATATTTTATTTCAGTTTGGTTTTGCATTTTTTCTGCATTTATTCAAATTATTTGGGAATTTTTTTGTAACTTTGCAGCAAATTTGTTATAACATTTTAAAACTTTATGAATTTCACTTTGTTAATTACCGTTTTGCTGACGGCTATTACATTGGTGGCAGCAGCTTACATCGTTGCTAAGCTGATAGGCCCACGCTCATACGCCAAGGTGAAAGGAGAACCTTACGAGTGTGGTATTCCCACGCACGGTACTTCTTGGCTGCCTGTTAGTGTGGGCTTTTACCTGTTTGCCATCCTGTTTCTCATGTTCGATGTGGAAACAGTATTTTTGTATCCGTGGGCAGTAGTAGTGAAGGAGTTTGGCGCTATGGCTCTGCTGAGCGTCGGCTTTTTCTTAGTGGTTCTTGTCTTAGGCCTGGTTTATGCCTGGCGGAAAGGAGCGTTGGAATGGAAATAAGACCGAAAATCAAAAGCATTCCCTACGACGAATGGAACGACAACGAGTCGTTGGAGAAGCTGGTTGACGAGCTCCATGAAGGCGGCGTCAACGTGGTGACGGGAAGTCTGGACAAGCTCATCAACTGGGGACGCGCTAACTCTCTGTGGTCCTTGACGTTTGCTACCAGCTGCTGCGGCATCGAGTTCATGGCCTGTGGCTGTTCGCGCTACGACTTTGCCCGCTTCGGCTTCGAGGTTACGCGCAACTCTCCCCGACAGGCTGACCTGATTATGTGTGCCGGTACGATTACCCACAAAATGGCTCCCGCGCTGAAGCGTCTTTACGACGAGATGGCCGAGCCGAAGTATGTGATTGCCGTAGGCGGCTGTGCCATTAGCGGCGGCCCGTTCAAGTCGAGCTACCATGTAGTGAAGGGCATCGAGGAAATCGTGCCCGTAGATGTGTTTATTCCTGGTTGTCCACCGCGTCCTGAGGCCATCATGTACGGCATGATGCAGCTGCAGCGTAAGGTGAAGATCGAGAAGTTCTTCGGTGGTGCCAACCACAAGCAGACTGCTGAAGAGGCCGCTTTGGGCGTATCGAATGAGGAGCTGACGTTCCGTTCCAAGCATGGCGATAACCGCCGTGTCCCAATCGTAGTAACGGATGTTCCCCAGGAGTTTGTAGATGAGTTAAAGTCTGTTGCGCCTGAGTCGCAACAAGCAAAAATAGAGGAGGCCGCTGTATGAAGTTAGAATTCTTATCATTTGATTTTGACAAGTTCGCACAGCAGATGCAGGACTTGAAAGACAAGAAAGGTTTTGACTATCTTGTGACCATCGTCGGCGAGGACTTCGGCGAGGAGGGGCTGGGCTGTATCTATATTCTTGAGAATACCAGCAGCCACGAGCGTTGCAGCGTGAAGATGCTGGCCAAGACGCAGGTCTGCGGAGACGGCATTGCCTCGAACGGTACTGGTGATACTGACGGACAGCTCGTTCCGTATATCCCCACCGTGTCAAAGATTTGGCGTGTGGCTGACCTGCTGGAGCGTGAGGTCTACGATTTCTTCGGCATCGTGTTCCTTGGACATCCCGATATGCGCCGCCTGTTCCTGCGCAACGACTTCAAGGGCTATCCCTTCCGCAAGGACTGGAAGTTCAACGACGAGTATACACTTGACGATGACGTAGAACCCGACTACGGATTGGAATACTATCTTGACAAGGACGGTTACCTTCAGTCGAAGCAGAACAAACTCTTCACTTCCGACGAATACGTCATTAACATCGGCCCGCAGCACCCCTCAACTCACGGTGTGCTCCGCCTTCAGACGGTACTTGACGGTGAGGTTGTCAAGAGCGTATATCCGCACTTAGGATACATCCATCGCGGTATTGAAAAGATGTGCGAGACGATGACCTATCCGCAAACGCTTGCTTTAACCGACCGCCTTAACTACCTGAGTGCCATGATGCACCGTCATGCGCTGGTAGGTGTTATTGAGGAAGGCATGGGCGTGGAGCTGACCGACCGCATCAAGTACATCCGCACCATTATGGATGAGTTGCAGCGAATTGACTCCCACCTGTTGTATGTAGGTTGCTGCGCACAGGACATGGGTGCCCTGACGGCATTCCTCTATTCGATGCGCGACCGTGAGCACGTGCTTAACTGCATGGAGGAGACCACAGGCGGACGCCTGATTCAGAACTACTACCGCATTGGTGGCCTTCAGGACGACATTGATCCTAACTTCGTGTCGAACGTAAAGAAGCTCGTAGCCTATATGAAACCGATCATTCAGGAGTATGTTGACGTGTTCGGCGACAATATCATAACCCACAACCGCTTCGAGAAGGTGGGCCCAATGTCGCTGGAAGACTGTATCTCCTATGCCGTCACCGGTCCTGCCGGTCGTGCTTCCGGTTGGAAGAACGACGTGCGCAAGAACCATCCATACGATATGTACGACAAGGTGGAGTGGGAGCAGATCACGATGACTGGCTGCGACACGATGGACCGTTACACGTGCCACATCCGCGAGATGTACCAGAGCTTGGCTATCATCGAGCAGCTCATAGACAACATTCCCGAGGGCGACTTCTACGTGAAGCAGAAGCCTATCATCAAGGTTCCCGAGGGACAGTGGTACTACTCTGTTGAGGGTGTAGCTGGTGAGTTTGGTGTTTATCTCGAC